>NZ_JBEPOB010000001.1:7500-354166 GCF_040546595.1 Bosea sp. OAE506
CGTTGCGGGCCCGGCCCTCGCCTTCCGCCACGGTCATCATGCCACCGCGCACCAGCGGGGTGCCACCAAACTTACGGATCGCCTCGGAGGCCTTGGCCGCGTAGGCCGCCCATTGCGTCGCGTTGCTGACCTTGGCGCGCGCCACGACATATCCCTTGGCCATGATCCGAATCCTCTGAGAGATTGATTGGAGCGCGAACTTAGGAGGCTGCCGCGATCTCGTCCATGATCGCAGCCGCCGCCCCACGCGGGTCGGCCGCGCGAATGATGGGACGCCCGACGACGAGATGGTCGACGCCGGCGCGGATCGCCTCGCCGGGGGTGAGCGTGCGCTTCTGGTCACCCGCGGCGCTGCCGGCGGGCCGGATGCCCGGCGTCACGATCAGCATATCGGAGCCGATGACGTCGCGGACGATCTCGGTCTCGGCCGCGGAACAGACGATGCCGTCGATGCCGGCGGTGCGGGCCTGTTCGGCTCGCAGGCGCACGAGGTCGCGCACGGCCAGCCCATAGCCGGCATCGCGCAGATCGCCATCGTCATAGGAGGTGAGCGCGGTGACGGCGAGGAGCTTCAGATCCGCCCCGTCGCGCCCCTCGACGGCGCCACGCATCGTCTGGGGGTAGGCGTGGACCGTCAGCAGGTCGACGCCGAGATTGCTGAGGGAGGCGACGCCCTCGGTCACGGTGTTGCCGATGTCGTGGAGCTTCAGGTCGAGGAAGACCTTCTTGCCTTCGGCCACCAACTGTTGGGTGAGCTGCAGGCCGCCCGCGAAGGCGAGCGCATAGCCGATCTTGTAGAAGCTCGCGGCGTCGCCGAGTTGCGAGACGATGCGATAGGCGTCCCAGATCGTCGGTACGTCGAGCGCGACGATCATGCGGTCGCGCAGGTCGTTGATCTTCTGGGTCATGGGCCCACTCCCCGCTGTTTGCGGGGATGGGCCATGATTCGGGCGCCGGCGCAAGGCCGCGCGCCCGGCAAGCCCCCTTCGCTCAGGCCGCGTCGCTCAGCACCTGCTTGAAGACCTGCGCCCAGACATCGCCGGTCTGCGCCCCGGAGACCGCGAGCTTGCCGTCGATGATGAAGAAGGGCACGCCGGTGACACCAACCTGCTGGGCGTGCGCCTCGAGGCCGATCACGGTCTCCCGCAGCTCCTCATTGGTCAGCTCGTCGCGCGCGGCCTGCTCGTCGAAGCCCTGCTCTCGGGCAATGGCGACGAGCGTGTCGAGATCGCCGATGTCGCGGCCGTCCTGCCAATAGGCCTTGAACAGCGCGGCCTTCATCTCGGTGCCGCGCTGCACGGTCGAGGCGGCGGCGACCAGCATATGGGCCATGCGGGTGTTGACGCTCTTGGTGACGCGCGCCCAGTTGAAGGTGACGCCGCTTTCGAGCGCCGCCTCCGACAGCCGGATCTCGATCTCCTTGCGCTTTCCGGCGCCGAACTTGGCGTCGAGATAGGCGGTGCGGTCCATCCCCTCGGCCGGCATGTCGGGGTTCAGCTCATAGGGCAGCCAGGTGATGGCGACGCGCTCGGTCAGGCCATGGTTCTCCAGCGCCTTCTCCAGCCGCGCCTTGCCGATAAAGCACCAGGGGCAGGCGAGATCGGAGACGATCGCGATGGGCAGTTTCTCTTTCATGGCGGTCTCCTTCTCAAACCTTCTGGATCGCGCCGCCATAGCGGGCCACCGTGTTGTCGGACGTCAACAGGGTGATTCCTTCGACCTTGGCCTGAGCAACCAGGATGCGATCGAACGGATCCCTATGGATCGGCGGCAATCCGTCGATCGCAACCGCATGCTCGCCCGTGACTGGCAACTCGGCAAAACCATGGTCGAGGAAGCCGCGCCTCAGAAGTCTCGCGTCAACCGAAAAAATTACTCCGGCCGAGACTGGTCTTGATGGCGATCTCCCACAGGCTCGCCGCGCTAAAATACAACTCGCTGTCGGCTGAGTCGATGATGCGTCGCGCTTCCGCCGACAGCCGGTCGGGTCGACCCGCGTTCCACAGCAGGAGGTGCGTGTCGAGAAGAGCCTTCACGATCGCCCGTTGAACATGGCTTCGATCTCTGCCCGCCCCATCTCATCGAAATCATCGGGCACCGTCATTTGCCCGACCATAAAACCAGTGCGTTGGAGCGGCTTGGCCTCGATCGGCTCCAGCGGGACGACCTTGACCATGGGCTTCCCCGCCTTCGCGATGATGAAGGCCTCGCCCTTCGCGGCGCGGTCGACCAGGCGCGACAGATGCGTCTTCGCGTCGTGGATGTTCACCTTCTCCATGGCCGACCTCAGGTTAGTTCAATTGAGTTAGTTTACCAAAGCAGCCATTGTCTTCAACCCGGCGGATAGAGGTGCCGCTCGCCATGGCGGTCCTCGGCGAAAGCCTCGGCGCCGGGCGTCTCGCAGGCCGAGAGGAAGGCGGGGCCGACGGGGATCTTCCCCGCCCCGCCGGGGATGTCGAGGATATAGGTCGGCTGGCACAGGCCGGACAGATGGCCTCGCAGGCTTTTGACGAGGGCCTGGCCTTCTTCCAGCGAGAGCCGGAACGACGCCGTCCCGGGCGCGAAGTCCGGATGGTGCAGATAATAGGGCTTCACCCGGTTCACGACGAAGGCGCGCATCAGGGCCGACAAGGTGGCCACGTCCGCATTGACGCCCTTCAGCAGGACGCTCTGGCTGATCAGGACATGGCCGGCATCCGCCAGCCGCGCCAGCGCGGCCCGTGCAGCGGGCGTGAACTCGCGCGGGTGATTGGCGTGGATGGCGATGTAGCTCGCCTTACCCGGAATCCGCAGGGCGGCGGCATAATCGGCCGTGATGCGGTCGGGCTCGACCATCGGCACGCGAGTGTGCCAGCGCGCGACCTTGATATGGTCGATCGCGCCCAGACGCTGCGCCACCTCCCGCACCCGCCGCGCCGACAGGATCAACGGATCGCCGCCCGTCATGATGACCTCCCAGATCTCGGGATGATCGGCGAGATAGGCCAGCGCCGCCTCGAGCTTCCCGCCCGTGAGCGCGTCGCCCCCGGGGCCGACCATCTCGCGCCGGAAGCAGAAGCGGCAATAGACCGGGCAGGCATGGACGAGCTTGAGCAGGGCGCGGTCGGGGTAGCGATGCACCACGCCCTCGACGGGCGAATGGGCCTCGTCGCCGATCGGATCGGCGCTCTCCTGCGGCAGCGTGCGGAGTTCGGATGGATCGGGGACGAACTGGCGCGCGATCGGGTCGTCAGAATCGGCCGGGTCGATCAGCGCGGCCATGGCCGGCGTCACCGAGACGGCGTAGCGCGCAGCCACCGCCTCCAGCGCCTCGCGTGCCGCGGGCGCGACGAGGCCGGCCCCAATGAGGGCCCCGACGCTGCGCAGCGGCTGTCCGCCGGGAGGCTGGTGAAGGGTCATGCCGCTCCCCTGCCCGGTTCCGCCACCGGCGTCCAGAGCACATCCTCGATCCGGCGGGCGCCGGTGCAGAGCATGACGAGACGATCGAAGCCCAGCGCGATGCCGCTGGCCTGCGGCATCGCGGCGAGCGCGCTCAGGAAATCCTCGTCGACGGGATAGCGCTCACCATAGATGCGCGCCTTTTCAGCCATGTCGGCCTCGAAGCGGCGGCGCTGCTCGGCCGGATCGGTCAGCTCCCCGAACGCATTCGCCAGCTCGACGCCGCAGGCATAGAGCTCGAAGCGCTCGGAGACGCGGGGATCGCCGGGTTTCGGGCGCGCCAGCGCGGCCTCCGAGATCGGGTATTCGCACAGGATCGTGGCCCGCCCACGGCCCAGATGCGGCTCGATCCGCTCGGAAAGGATGCGGCTGAAGATGTCGGACCAGCTGTCGTCTTCGGCGACCCGGATGCCGGCCTCGGCCGCATCGGCGGCGAGCCCGCCGCGATCGACGTCATTGTCGGCGGTGACAGTGCGAAGCAGGTCGATGCCGGCGTGACGCTGGAAGGCCTCCTGGAGCGTCAGCCGCTCGGGCTGCGCGAAGGGGTCGGCCTCGCTGCCGCGCCAGCGCAATGTGGTCACGCCGGCGGCGCGGGCCGCCGCGGCCAGCATGTCGGCGCAATCGCCCATCAGCGTCTCGTAGCCCTCGCCGGCCCGATACCATTCCAGCATCGTGAACTCTGGGTGATGCAGCGCCGTGCGCTCGCGGTTGCGGAAGACGCGGGCGAAATCGAAGATGCGGGGCTCGCCGGCCGCCAGCAGCTTCTTGGCGGCGAATTCCGGCGAGGTGTGCAGGTAATAGGGATGCCGGGCCCCGGCATCGTCGATCAGTGTCGTGGCGAAGCCGTGCAGATGCGTCTCGTTGCCCGGCGAGACCTGCAGGATCGCGGCCTCGACCTCGACGAAGTCCCGAGCCTCGAACCAGCGGCGCAGCGCCGCCCTGATGCGGCCGCGCGCCAGAAGCGCCGGGCGACGGTCGGCATGAATGTCGGGCCGCCAGAATGGCGGAAGAGCGTTTGTCATCGTCTCGGGTTCAGAACGTCGGCAAGCTTCCGTTTCGCCTGCGAATGCGGTAGTGGCGCGGCAAGGATTTCGCCAAGGGCGCCATGGCGCGGCGCAAGCTCAAGGACAAGTCACGTGGTCAAGGTCATCGCATCCTCCGTTCGCAAGGGCAATGTGCTCGAACTCGACGGTCACCTCTGCTCGGTCCTTTCGGCCGAGAGCTTCTTCCCCGGCAAGGGCACGCCGACGACGCAGATCGACATGCGCCGCATCTCCGACGGCGTGAAGATGACCCAGCGCTACAAGACGACCGAGCAGGTCGAGCGCGCCTATGTCGAGGACCGCGACTTCACCTATCTCTACCAGGATGGCGAGCAGTACGTGTTCATGAACCCCGAGACCTTCGACCAGATCAATGTCGATGGCGACGTGGTCGGCAGCATGGCTCCCTATCTGCAGGAAGGCATGAAGGTCTCGCTCTCGGTGTTCGAGGACAAGGCCGTGGCGATCGAGCTGCCCCAGCGTGTCACGGTCGTGGTCGCCGAGACCGAGCCGGTCACCAAGGGCCAGACGGCCTCCTCCTCCTACAAGCCCGCGATCCTGGTCAACGGCGTGCGCACCGCCGTGCCACCGCATATCGGACCCGGCGTCCGCATCGTGGTGATGACGGAAGACGGTTCCTATGTGGAGCGCGCCAAGGATTGATTTCTGCTTCCGGTGCAATCCCCGGCAGCATGATTATATCGGCGATGCGACGGGCCCTTTCCGGGCCCGTTTTCGTTTCCGAGGATCGCCCATGACCATCACCGCCCGCTCTGCCGCCCTCACCGGCTTCGTCCAGACGCTCAAGGCCCTCGACGCCATCCTCGACAAGACGGTCGAGCAGGCGGCAACCCGCAAGATCCAGCCCGAGGTGCTGCTCCAGGCACGGCTGGCGCCGGACATGCTGCCCTTCTCGCGCCAGATCCAGCTGGCCTGCGACTTTGCCAAGAACGCGGCGGCCCGGCTCGCCGGCGGCGACAACCCCAAGCACCCCGACGACGAGAAGAGCTTCGATGAGCTGAAGGCGCGCATCGCCAAGGTGCTCGCCTTCGTCGAGGGCATCGACGAGGCCGCCTTCGAGGCCGGCGTTGACCGCGACGTCACCTTCCCGCGCGGCCAGAACGCGACCATGACGATGCGCGGCGAGGCCTATCTCACCCGCTTCGCCGTGCCGAACTTCTATTTCCACGCCACGACCGCCTACGCGATCCTGCGCAAGAACGGCATCCAGATCGGCAAGCAGGACTTCCTGCTCGGCGTTCTCGACAGCTGAGGCCGGCGCCCTTGAAAGCGCCGCATTGCTCCCCCATATGAGCATCACGGCGATGTCGAGGGCGTTCCACTGTGCTCCAGCGCTGTAGAAGACGGCCATGAGCTCGAAGTGTGACGCCGGATGTACGCGCACCCTTCAGGACATGGCCGTTAACGTTTTCAGCCCTTGCTGTTCCCTGCGATATATCTTTGCTGCGTTGAACGTGCTCCGCCGCCGCCGCGACTGTCTTTCATCGAGGTTCGATGAAGGCGGGAGGGGACGATGGCGGAGCCGAAGGGAATGATCTACCTGCAGCCGGGCGGCGCAGAGCGGTTCAAGAAAGACACCTCCAAGATCTTCCGGAAGCGGAACAATGAGGTGCTGCTGCACCTGGATCTCCTGCTGGCGAGCTACCCCACCACTCCCCGGGACGATCGACACCGTCGGACGATCATGCTCGCCAGCATGATTTCGCTGTGCAGCCGGTGGCTGAGTGAAAAACAGACGAAGATCGATGGCCACAGCTCGTTCCGGGCACCTCATATCCGCAATCTCCATGAGGCTGCGGTGAGCGCCCTGCGTGGGATCAAGGTCCTCGAGCGGGTGAAAAAACACATCGCGGCTAAGAAGAACTGGGACAAGACGCTTGGAGACGTCAAGAAGATCATCCCGGAAGGCTCCACCCATGGCGCCGATGGCAGGCCCGTCAGGATCATCCAGGGCGAGAACTGGCTCGAGGTTCTCGACCAACACCACCGCCAGGGACAGGAGCTCAAACGCCATTTCCTGAACTGGCAGGCCTCGAAGGACCCCTGCAGCTTCTGGGAGTACCTCGAAAAACTGGACCGGACGTCTCTGGTAGCTCTGACCACATTGGAGGTCAGTTACATCGATGACCTGACGTTCAGAGATCTGTTTGCGATCGATTTTCGTGGCGGACGGATGTTTTCAAGGATGACACCCGGCCTGCAGCTGCGCATCGTCGATGCGGTCAAGAAGCCCAACTCACAAACGGCGGATAGCCGGCAGGCCATCCTCTCGGCAGCGGAGGAGAAGCTTCTGGATACCTCGACCTGGGAATCCCGCGCGCTGTCCGGCTTGACGGACGGCTGGGGCGCTTTCGTGCTCAGCCCGCAGGACGTGCTCTATGTCGGCATCCACACGAGCGGCAGCTTCCACCATTCGAGCTTCCTGTGCGGCGCTCCGATCCTCGCCGCCGGCATGGTCAAGGTCGAGAAAGGCCGCATCCGCGGCATCCACGAAAAAAACGGTCACTATCGCTCGCAGGAAATCCACATGCTGAGCTTCGTGAAGCTGCTCCAGCGCAACTTGCCCGGCACCGACTGGCACGATGTCGAGTACTACAGCTTCGGCGGCGCCTGGATGACCGTGGGCCAGAAACTCAACCTTCCGCGTCGTCCGCCCGTGCCGAGCCGGGCCAACCGGGGACCGCTTTCCTCGCCGCTGGCGCCCCCGCAACCCGCTCCGCAAGGGTCGGGCAGGCGCCTGCCGCCGACACCCGTGCAGGCTCAGGCTCAGGCTCAGGCTCAGGGCAAAGTCAGGGCCGCGGTCACCCGCCTCAACACGAAATAAAGCTGCGGCCGCCCGCTCAGCCGCGCAGGAACGGATTGTTCGCCCGTTCCTCGCCGAGCGTGCCGGCAGGTCCATGACCGGGCAGGAACTGAACGTCGTCGCCGAGCGGCAGCAGCTTGTCCCGGATCCCCGCGATCAGGGTCTCGTGGCTGCCATAGGGAAAATCGGTGCGGCCGACGGAACCGGCGAAGACTGTGTCGCCAGCCAGCAGGAAGCGCAGCTCTTTCTGGAAGAAGGTGACATGACCCGGCGTGTGGCCGGGCACTTGCAGCACCGAGAAGGCGACATCGCCGACCTTGACCTCGTCGCCTTCGACGAGCCAGCGCGAGGGCGTCACCGCGCGCATGTCGCGGATGTCGAAGCGCAGGCCCGCTGTCGGCAGTTCGTCCAGCAGAAACTTGTCGGCCTCGTGCGGCCCGATCACCGGTATCGACAGCGCCTCGGCCAGTTCGGCCGCGCCGCCGGCATGGTCGAGATGGCCATGCGTCAGCCAGATCGCGGCCGGGGTAACCCCGACCTCCTTCAGCGCACCGCGGATGAGCGCGACGTCTCCGCCGGGATCGACGATGACGGCCTGCATTGTTTTCGTGCACCAGAGGATCGAGCAGTTCTGCTGGAACGGCGTCACCGGGATGACGGCGATCTGGAGCGGGGTCTTCGGCTGGTCGGTCACGGGCGTTTCCCTCGATATCGGCGGCGAGACGCGACGGCGCCGCGCCCGCTTTGTCAGCGTTTGCCGCAGCGGCTTGCAATCAGCGCGCGGTACTCGGCCAGGTCGGAATCCATCATCGCGACGTTCTGCTCGCGCTCGGTTCCGGCCTGGCAGGTCGCGAAGACGGTGCGCGCGCTCTGCAGGAAGCCGACATGCTCGCGCCAGGTCCGGCACTGGGTCGGCTGATCGGCATTGGCGACGCCAGCGAGCCGCGCCTGCTGCCGACGCAGCGCGGCCTCGTTCTGGAACAGATCGCGCGCGCAGGTCGCCGGACGGGCCTGCGCCACGGCGGGCTCGGCCGTCGCCAGCAAGGCGGGCAGCGAGGCGAGCGCAGCCGCAGCGAGGAGAAGCCGCCTCATCCGAGGTTCAGCTCCTTGAAGAAGTCGTTGCCCTTGTCGTCGATGACGATGAAGGCCGGGAAATCCTCGACCTCGATGCGCCAGACCGCCTCCATGCCGAGCTCGGGGTATTCCAGCACCTCGACCTTGCGCATGCAGTCCTGCGCCAGCCGGGCGGCTGGGCCGCCGATTGAGCCGAGATAGAAGCCGCCATGGGTCTTGCAAGCCTCGCGCACCGCCGCGGACCGGTTGCCCTTGGCGAGCATCACCATCGAGCCGCCGAAGGACTGGAACTGGTCGACGAAGGAATCCATCCGCCCGGCCGTGGTCGGACCGAAGGAACCAGAGGCCATGCCGTCGGGCGTCTTGGCGGGGCCGGCATAATAGACCGGATGGTTCTTGAGATAATCGGGCATGCCCTGCCCGCTTTCGAGCCGCTCGCGAATCTTGGCATGGGCGGAATCGCGGGCGACGATGATCGTGCCGGTCAGCGACAGGCGGGTCTTGACCGGATACTTCGTCAGCGTCGCCAGGATCTCGCTCATCGGCCGGTTGAGATCGATTTTGACCACGTCTCCCCCGAGGGACGCGTCCTCGACCTCGGGCAGGTACTTCGACGGATCGGTCTCCAGCGCCTCCAGGAAGATGCCGTCCTTCGTGATCTTGCCCTTGGCCTGGCGGTCGGCCGAGCAGGAGACGCCCAGCCCGATCGGCAGCGAGGCGCCATGGCGCGGCAGGCGGATGACGCGCACGTCATGGCAGAAATACTTGCCGCCGAACTGCGCGCCGACGCCGAGCGACTGCGTGAGCTTGTGGACCTCCTCCTCCATGGCAAGGTCGCGGAAGGCGTGGCCGCTGGGCGAGCCCTGGGTCGGCAGCGCGTCGAGATATTTGGTCGAGGCGAGCTTCACCGTCTTGAGGTTCTGCTCGGCCGAGGTGCCACCAATGACGATGGCGAGGTGATAGGGCGGGCAGGCGGCGGTGCCGAGCGTCAGGATCTTCTCCTTCAGGAAGGCGATCATGCGCTCCTTCGTCAGGAGGGACGGCGTGGCCTGGAAGAGGAAGGTCTTGTTGGCCGAGCCGCCGCCCTTGGCGACGAAGAGGAATTTGTAGGCGTCCTCGCCATGGCCCTTGCCCTCGGCGTAGATGTCGATCTGCGCCGGCAGATTGGTCGCCGTGTTCTTCTCCTCGAACATCGACAGCGGGGCGACCTGCGAATAGCGCAGATTGCGCTTGAAATAGGCGTCGGCGACGCCTTCGCCCAACGCCTCCTCGTCCTCGCCATCGGTCCAGACGCGGCGGCCCTTCTTGCCCATGATAATGGCGGTGCCGGTGTCCTGGCACATTGGCAGCACGCCGCCGGCGGCGATGTTGGCGTTCTTCAGCAGGTCATAGGCGACGAACTTGTCGTTCGAGGTCGCCTCGGGATCGTCGAGGATCTTGCCGAGCTGGGCGAGGTGGCCCGGCCGCAGCAGATGGTTGATGTCGATGAAGGCCTGTTCGCTGAGGCGGCGGATCGCCTCGCGGGAGACGCTCAGCACCTCGCGGTCGCCGATTTTCTCGACGGAGACGCCCTCGCTGCCGAGATGGCGATAGGGCGTCTCGTCCGGTCCGAGCGGGAAGAGATCGACATGGGTATAGGCCATCGGCGGCACTCCGGCATGCAACGACGTTCCCCTCGCCCTCCGGGCGGGAGCTTCGCGCAAGCGAATAGCCGATGTTGCGATCTGGTCAAATGCGAGAGACGGCCGGGCGGGTGCGGCCGATGAGGCTCAGGCGGCCTGCGCCGCCGATTCGGAAAGAATCGCGTAGATCGCGGCCGGGTCCCGGACGGCACGGACCTGCTCGAGCACGGCCGGGTTGCGCAGAACGCGCGCGACACGGGCGAGCGCCTTGAGATGATCGGCGCCGGCGCCCTCGGGTGCGATCAGAACGAAGACGAGGTCGACGGGCTGGCCGTCCAGGGCGTCGAAGTCGATCGGCTTCTCCGCGCGGGCGAAGAGGCCGACGAGCCGGTCGATGCCGGCCATCCGGCCATGGGGGATCGCGATGCCGTCGCCGATGCCGGTGGAGCCGAGGCGCTCCCGCTGCAGCAGCGCCTCGAAGAGGTCGCGCTCGGACAGGCCGGTCAGCTGCGCGGCATGCTGGGCGAGCTCCAGCAGGGCCTGCTTCTTGCCGTTGGCCCGCAACGGCGAGATCACCGCTGCGGGGCTCAGGAGATCAATCAGCGTCATGCGCCAGTCCATGCATGTCCCATGCCGCGATTCCGATACTGCGGCAGGGTCAAGGTTCGGGCCCGCGCGGAACTCCGCCAGACCTATGACAGCGACGCGGGGGGATCGATCCAACCGATATTGCCGTCGCGGCGGCGGTATACGACGTTCATCCGGCCGTGACCAGCATGGCGGAACATCACGACCGGCGCGCCGGTGAGATCGAGCTCAGCGACCGCGTCCCCGACCGTCATGACATGCAGGGATTTGGTCGATTCCGCCACGATCACCGGGTTGTCGCCGGCGCCATCGGCCTCCGCCTCCTCGAAATCCTCATCGGGCGCGGCGATCACATAGCTGGGGATTTCGAGCGCCGGCTCGCGGCCATTGGCGCTGGCGGAGCGATCCTTGAGCCTTCGCTTGTAGCGGCGCAGGCGCTTTTCGATGCGCTCCGCCATCTTGTCCAGGCTGGCATAGGCATCGTGCGCCGTGCCGGACGCCTCGAGCGTGATGCCCGAAGACAGGTGCAGGACGCCGTCCGTCTTGAACGCGGTCCCGTCCTTGCCGACGGTCACATGACCCTGGTAGCCGCCTTCGTAATACTTGCCGAGAGCGGCGGCGACGCGGGCCTCGGCCTGGCCGCGCAGGGCCTCGCCGACATCGAGGTTCTTGCCGGAGATTCGCAAGCTCATGGAGTGCTTCCCCTTCTTAGCCACGGCCGGGAGATCGGCCGTCTTTGGGAGCTAAGAACTCGCTACCGGGTCTGTCAATGATATGGCCCAAAGCCGTCGCCGGCGTGGCGGACGCCGATCAGCGGCTGCCCATCGCCATCGCGACTTTCTCGCGTCGGCGCTCCATCGAAGACGGGATGCGCAGGGATTCGCGATACTTCGCGACGGTGCGGCGAGCGATGTCGATGCCGCCCTCTTTCAGCCGCGCCACGATGGCGTCGTCCGACAGGACATCGGCCGGCGCCTCATCCTCGATCATCTGGCGGATGCGGAAGCGTACCGCCTCGGCCGAGTGCGCCTCGCCATAGCCGGTGGCGGCGATGGCGGCGGAGAAGAAGTACTTCATCTCGAAGACGCCGCGCGAGCAGATCAGGTACTTGTTCGAGGTCACGCGCGAGACGGTGGATTCGTGCATCCCGATGGCATCTGCGACGGTCTTCAGGTTGAGCGGGCGCAGGTGCTCGACACCATGGGCGAAGAAGCCGTCCTGCTGCCGGACAATCTCGCTGGCGACTTTCAGGATCGTCCTCGCCCGCTGCTCGAGCGAGCGCGTCAGCCAGTTGGCGGTCTGCAGGCACTCGGCGATGAAGGCCTTCTCCTCATCGTTGCGCGCCGCCTTCGAGACACGGGCATGATAGGTCTGGTTCACCAGCACGCGGGGCAGCGTGTCGGGGTTGAGGTCGACGAGCCAGGAACCGTCGGGCGCCGCGCGGATGAACACGTCCGGCACCACCGTCTCGGCCGTGGAGCCGCCGAAGCCGCGGCCGGGCTTCGGGTCGAGCCGACGGATCTCGGCAACCATGTCGGCGATGTCCTCGTCATCGACGCCGCAGAGCCGCTTCAGGGCGGCGAAGTCGCGCTTGGCGACGAGGTGGAGGTTCGCCACCAGGGTCTGCATGGCCGGATCGAACCGGTCGCGGTCGCGCAGCTGGATCGACAGGCATTCGGCGACGTCGCGCGCCGCGACGCCGGAGGGGTCGAAGCTCTGGACGATATGCAGCACGCCCTCGACCCGGGCGACCGGCACGCCGAGCCTTTCCGCGATCTCGGGAAGGGGCTCGCCGAGATAGCCGGAATCGTCGACCGCATCGATCAGGTGGCGGCCGATGAGCCGCTCGGCGGGATCATGGATGGCAAGATCCAGCTGCGTGCTGAGATGATCATGCAGCGAGATATCCGCCGCCAGCCCGCTCTCGAACCCGTCGGGCCCCTCCTCGAAGGAGCCGCCGGAGCCGCCATAGGCACCGCCGATGATCGGCAGGCTGTCGGCTCCGCTGCTGTCGAGGCGCGCCACGGTGGGCTGTTCGCTCTGGAAGACATTGTCGAGTCCGGTACCGAGGCGCGTCTCCATGCCTTCCTGGCTGTTGAGGCTCTCGGCCCGGTCGTAGCTCTCCTGATCGGCCGCATGGGCGCTTTCGGCGCTCGCCTGCAGCGGCCCCTCGGAGGTGTCCTCGCGCTCCAGCAGCGGATTGCGCTCGAGCTCGCCCTCGACGAAATTCTGAAGTTCGAGATGCGACAATTGCAGAAGCTTGATCGCCTGCAGCAGCTGCGGCGTCATCACCAGGGACTGCCCCTGGCGCAGCTCCATGCGCGGCATCATCGCCATGCGCGTCAGACCTTCCCGACCCAGCGTCCCAGAACGGCACGCTTCTTGCTTTGGAAAGGAGCCTAGCGCTACGAGCGCCGCACGTCAAAGGCCTCACGCCGGCTTCAGGCTGCGAAGTTAATGCAGTGCAACATCATCTCGCAAGCGCGATAAGATGCCTGCCTCCCGGCGGCGGGCAAACGGCCCTGGCGGGACGGCCCGATTCGCGGCCGGGCGTCCGTCAGAGGCGGAAATCCTCGCCGAGATAGACGCGGCGCACATCCGGATTGGCAATGATCTCGGCCGGCGAGCCTTCGGTCAGCACGCGACCGGAATGGATGATGTAGGCGCGATCGACGAGACCGAGCGTCTCGCGGACATTGTGGTCCGTGATCAGCACGCCGATGCCGCGATCGGTGAGCTGCCGAACCAGTGCCTGAATGTCTCCCACCGCGATCGGGTCGATACCGGCGAAGGGCTCGTCGAGCAGGATGAAGGAGGGCTTGCCGGCCAGCGCGCGCGCGATCTCGCAGCGCCGCCGCTCGCCGCCCGACAGCGCGATCGAGGGCGCCTTGCGCAGGCGGGAGATCGTGAACTCCTCGAGCAACTGGTCGAGCTGGCGCTCGCGCTCGCGGCGATCGGGCTCGACCACCTCGAGCACCGCCCGGATGTTGTCCTCGACGCTCAGCCCGCGAAAGATCGAGGCTTCCTGCGGCAGATAGCCGATCCCCAGGCGCGCGCGCTGGTACATCGGCAACTCGGTGATGTCGTTGCCCTCGAGAGAGATCGTGCCAAGATCGGCAGCGACCAGCCCGGTGATCATGTAGAAGATCGTCGTCTTGCCGGCACCGTTGGGCCCAAGCAGGCCCACGGCCTCGCCCTGGCGCAGCGACAGGCTGGCGTCGCTGACGACCGTGCGGCCGCCATAGCTCTTGCGCAGCCCGCTGACGGACAGGATGCCTGGCCCGCCCAGCGCGGTCACGCCCGCCGAACCGTCCTCCCGCACCGCCTTCTCCGACTTGCGGAACAGGCGGCCGAGCAGGCCGCCGCCCCGCCGCTGGGCCGAAGGCGCCTCGCGCCCGGGTGCGGTCACGCTTTGCGAGATGTCGGAGAGGGTCACGTGGAGGGGTGCGCCTGGACTGGAGAGATCGAGAGGGGAGCGCGCGCAGCGAGCGCGAAGTCAGCCCCTCAGTTGGTCGGCGGGGTCGCGGGCTTGGCGCCGGGCGCGCCCTTGTTGGCGTCGGCCGCATTCGGCACGAAGAAGCCCTGCACGCGACCGCCCTTGTTGGTCTCGACATTGGCGATGCCGGTGACGGTGTTGTAGGTCAGCTTCTCGCCGCGCGTGATGTTAGGGCCGTCGTTGAGCGCGACGTTACCGGTCATGATCACGGTGTTGGTCGAGCGGTCAAAGATCGCGTTGTCCGAGGTCGCGGCCTGCGTCTTGGAGACCACCGTCACCGGCCCCTTGCACTCGATGCGCTTGATCGAGCTGTCGTTGCCCTGGCCGGGTGCGGCGGCGGGCGTCGGTGTCGGCGTCGCCGGCTTGGCGCCGGCGCCCTGGCCGCCGCGGCCCTCGTAGAACACCGTCATGATCGTGCAGCGCACGGTCGTCTCGCCCTGAACGGCGACAACGTTGCCGCTGAAGACCGCCCGGTTTTCCTTGTCCAGGACGTCCAGCTTGTCGGCATCGATCTTGATCGGCTCCTTGCTGTCGCCACCGAGACCGCCGAGGGGCGAGCTGGCGTTGCCGCCGCGCGCCTTGGCCTGCGCCGCGGCCTCCTGCGGCAGCATCACGGTCATCGTCAGCGCGAGGAGGCCGGCCGAGGCGGCGAGACGGGGGAGCCGGGCGAAGAAAGAGGTCTGCATGGTCACTGTCCTGTCGCGCTGGAGCGGCCGGCACTGGCCGGTGCCCGCGCTCCGGCCTCTGAATTACCCGACCGGAGCAGTTCCGGCTGTGGAGTGCTGCCTTCGCGCTCGGGACCGGCGATCGTGCCGGCCGGAGCGTTGGGGATGTAGGCGCGCACGCGCCCCTGGAAGACGATCAACGCGCCGCTGTCCTTCACGTCGAGGGAATCGGCGTCGACCGTGGTGGTGCCCAAGCTGACCTTGACCGGCTCCTTGGAGACGACCGTGCCGCCCTTGAAGTCGACATCGGCCGTCCGCATGCGGATGTCATGGCCGTTCTCCGTCCTGACATGGACGTCGTCGACGAGGCGCAGCTTTTCCTTCTGGGTGTCGAAGAGGCCGCTCTTGGCGTTCACCGTCACCCAGCCCTCGCGCTCCATCTGGAGCCTCGCCGTCAGCGTCTGCAACTCGACCTGGGTCGGATTGCGGATCTCCTGCAGGGCGGCCTCCGCGGTCACCTCATAGGGGCGGTTGTCCTTGCGATAGCCGGAGAGGCGCGGCGTATCCATCTTCACCTTACCGCCGGAAATGCCGACCGCGCCGAGCGAAAGGCTCGCCACGCCCGACAGCGGCTTGAGGAAGGGCACCACCAGCAAACCCACCACAGCCACGGCCGCACCGACCGGAATGGCCTTGCGCAGGAAGCGTACGAGCCGGGTATGCCGCCGCGCGGCGCCGAACGCCGCCTGCCGCCGCGCCGCCGGCCCGCTCGGGCGGGCGGCCCAGTCATTGGTTGTCATCGCCACAGTCATGCCCCGCAGAATGGCAGTCGCAAACGGCTTTTTCGTGTCGTGCGGCGAACGCGCCCCCGTCGGACACCACGGTCAAACTGACGCAAGAAGGCTTAGAATTTGTCAAGTATGAGCAAAGATGTCGTTTTCGGGCCAACCGGCCAGATCCAGCTCCGCCCGGAAGGGCAGGAAGTCGAAGCAGGCCCTGGCGAGATGGGTGCGTCCCTCGCGCGCCAGCATCGCCTCGAGCCGACCATGCAGAGCGTGGAGATGCAATACGTCGGAGGCGGCGTAGGCGAGTTGCGCCTCGCTCAGCGTATCGGCACCCCAGTCCGATGATTGCTGCTGTTTGGAGAGTTCGATCCCCAGCAGCTCGCGCACCAGATCCTTGAGACCGTGGCGGTCGGTATAGGTGCGGGTGAGCTTCGAGGCGATCTTGGTGCAGTAGACCGGGCCAGTGACGATGCCGAAGGCATGGCGCAGCACCGCGACGTCGAACCGGGCGAAGTGAAACAGCTTGAGGACCGCAGGATCCTGCAGCAGCCGGATCAGGTTCGCAGGCTTGGGACCGTCCTTGAGGATCTGCACCACGTCGGCCGTGCCGTCGCCCCGCGAAAGCTGGACGACGCAGAGACGGTCGCGATGCGGGTTGAGTCCGAGCGTCTCCGTGTCGATCGCGATGCTGGCACCGGCGTCGAAGCCGTCCGGCAGGTCGCCGCGGTGGAATCGG
Source organism: Bosea sp. OAE506 (assembly GCF_040546595.1). Lineage (NCBI taxonomy): Bacteria > Pseudomonadati > Pseudomonadota > Alphaproteobacteria > Hyphomicrobiales > Alloboseaceae > Allobosea > Allobosea sp. OAE506. The sequence continues at coordinate 23,772 of NZ_JBEPOB010000001.1, forward strand.
ATCGTCATCTTGCAACCTCGCTCGGCACCGTCGCGCCGCTGGCATCCGGGTTCGAGCCCGGCCGAACCGGAGCCCACCCCTGCAGGGAAACGGCTCCTTACGTCGCAGCTAACGGGGCAGCCGGCCTCGTTCAAGCTCTTTCGCGGATCGGCCCGAATCAACGCGTTAACCTTTTATTCACCATATCCTTTCGGGCCGCGGATCGGCATGCCACAACGGTGGCATCGGAGCCTGATCGATGAACCTTTTCCGCCTGCTCACCGATTTTGACGGACGCATCGGCCTTGGCCGCTTCTGGCTCGGCAGCGCCGTCGTCGCGCTCGCCCTGTTCGGCATCCAGCGGGTCGCGCCGTCGCTCTTCGGCTATCGTGCCGAGCAGGCCGTGGCCTTCGCGCATGCCTTCGCCCTCTTCCCCTGGGCGGCGCTGGCGGCCAAGCGCGCCACCGACCGCGGCAGCAGCGGCCTCTACGGCATCATCCTGATCTGCGCGATCGTGCTGCCCGGGCAGTTGCGGCCCCTGATGCCGATCGCCTGGGCGCCCTCCCTCGAAACCATTTCGGTGATCGCCTGGCTGTTTGCGCTGGTCGATCTCGGCCTGATGCCCTCGGCTCGGGAGCGCGAGCCGCTTGCGGCGGACGGGCCCGATGCTAAAGCGGGCGCATGGACACACAGCCCCGCTTCCCGCTCGCCCTCGATCCCCTCGACCCCGTCGCGCTGACGCAGGCGCTGGTCCGCTGCCCCTCGGTCACGCCGACCGAGGGTGGCGCACTGGCCCTCATCGCCGAGGTGCTGGCATCCGAGGGCTTTACCATCGAGCGGCCGGTCTTTTCGGCTCCCGGCACGCCCGATGTCGAGAATCTCTACGCCCGGATCGGCCGTGAGGCCCCCGTCTTCGTCATCGCCGGCCATACCGATGTCGTGCCGGTCGGAGACGCCGGCGCCTGGACGCGCGACCCCTTCGGCGGAACCATCAGCGACGGCGTGCTGCATGGGCGCGGGGCCTGCGACATGAAGGGCGGCCTCGCTGCCATGATCGCCGCGGCGCTGCGGTTCCGCCGCGAGAACCCGGACGCGCCGGGCTCGATCGCCTTCCTCGTCACGGGCGACGAGGAAGGGCCGGCGGTGAACGGCACCGTCAAGCTGCTCGAATGGGCCCATGCCCGTGGCGAGCGCTTCGACCATTGCCTGCTCGGCGAGCCGACCAATCCGGCGACGATGAGCGACATGATCAAGATCGGGCGGCGCGGCTCCCTGACGGGGCGCCTCACTGTCCATGGCAAGCAAGGCCATGTCGGCTACCCGCATCTCGCGGAGAACCCGATCCGCGGGATGGTGCGGCTGCTGGCGGCGCTGGAAGCTTCGCCGCTCGACACCGGCACCGCGCATTTCGACCCGAGCAATCTCGAAGTGACGACGCTCGACGTCGGCAATCCGGCGACAAATGTCGTGCCCGCCCAGGCCAGGGCCGTCTTCAACATCCGCTTCAATGATGTCTGGACACCGGACACGCTGGCGGCCGAGATCGAGAGGCGGTTGCGCGACGCCGCCGGCAACAGCGTTCGCTACGAGATCGTCTTCGAGCCGACCAATGCGGTCGCCTTCCTGACCGAACCCGGCCCCTTCGTGGCGATGGTCGCCGATGCCGTCGAGGCCGAGACCGGGCGACGGCCGGCCCTGTCGACGACGGGCGGCACCTCGGATGCGCGCTTCATCAAGAGCTACTGCCCGGGTCGTGGAATACGGCGTCGTTGGCCAGACGATGCATCAGGTCAACGAACGCGTCGCGGTCGCGGACCTGCTGACCCTCGAATCCATCACCCGCCGGCTGCTCCAGACGTATTTTGCAGCGCAGCATACGGCTTGACGCCGGAACTTCCGGGCCTGATAGTCGTCTTAGACGAAAGTCTAAGAGGATCTCATCATGGGGCTGGCCACCGACGATGTCGCGCGCTCGCTGCGCGGTTCCTGGCAGTTGATGACGCGCGGCGAAGCCGCGCTCGACGAACTCGACCTGTCGCGGGAGGGCTTCTGGCGCTCCTATCTGGCGCTGGCCCTGATGCTGCCGGCGACCATCGCGATCCTCGCGGCGGTGCGCCTCCATGCCGGCCTGCCGAACACGGAGGGGCTGTTCGAGTCCCCCGCGCTCGCTCTGGCGGTCATGACCGCGGGGCTCGCCAGCATCCTGGCTGTGCCGGCACTGCTGATCGTCCTGGCGCCGAACCTGGTCCGGGCGCAGCGTTTCACCAGCTTCGTCATCGCCTGGAACTGGGCGGGCATCGTTTCCGCCAGCCTGATGGCCGTGCCTGCGACGGTTTTCGCGATCGGCTGGTCGAATGACGACATCGCGTTCGTCCAGATGATCGCGTTTGCGGTGATCGTGCTGCGCCTGCGCTATTGCGTTGCCAGGGCCGCTTTCGGTGCGGCGAGCCGGGTCGCGGCGCCGGTCGTGCTTGCGAGCGTCATCGCCGATTACGCGGTCCTGCGGCTGTTCGGGCTGCTGGGCTGAGCCACGCGCCGCCGGGACGGGGTCAGTAGTCCACGCCGGCGAGATAGAGCCCGCAGGGCGGCGCCAGCGCCGCGCATTGCGACCGGTCGCGCGCCGCCAGCACCTTGCCAAGCTTGTTCTCGGGCCAGCGCCCCGCGCCGACCATCTTCAGGCATCCGACGATCGAGCGGACCTGATGGTGCAGGAAGGAGCGGGCATGGGCGTAGACCACGATCTCGTCGCCCTCGCGCCGGACGTCGAGCCGGTCGAGCGTCCGCATCGGGCTGTTGGCCTGGCACTCGGCGGCGCGGAAGGTGGTGAAGTCGTGATGCCCGAGCAGGGCCTTGCCGGCGCGATCCATCGCCTCGTGATCGAGCTTCACCGGTACGTGCCAGAGCCGGTCACGGTCGAGCGCCGGCTGGGCGCGCCGATCGAGGATGCGGTAGATGTAGTAGCGCCGCTTCGCCGAGATGCGCGCGTCGAATTCGTCGGACACGGCCTCGGCGCTGCAGACGGCGACGGGGAGGCGCTTGAGGCGGGCGTTGCTGGCGTCGCGGACCACATCCGTGCGCCACTCCTTCTCCAGATCGACATGGACGACCTGATGGGTGGCGTGGACGCCGGCATCGGTGCGCCCGGCGCAGTGCAGCCTGACAGGATGATTGCAGAAGGCTTGAATCGCCTCCTCGACGCTCTGCTGCACGGAGGGGCCGTTGAGCTGCCGCTGCCAGCCCGAAAAGGGCGTGCCGTCATATTCGATGACGAGCTTGTAGCGCGGCATCAGAGCTTGTGGCCGGCAGCAAGCCGCGCCCCGCGCAGGAACTCGGCGCCGCTGATGGGCCGCCCGCCGGCGCGCTGGACCTGAAGCAGCTTCACCGCCCCTTCCGCACAGGCGACAGTGCCCTCCTCGTCCAGCAGCATGCCGGGCTCGGCCGCGCCGCCCGCAAGCGCCGTGCGCAGGACCTTGAGCCGCTCCGGGCCCTTGCCGAGATCGACATCGGCGAAGGCGCCCGGAAAGGGGGCGAGCCCGCGGACAAGATCGTGAACCTGCCGGGCCGGGCGGCCCCAGTTCAGCTTCGCCTCGGCATTGGCGATCTTGGCGGCGTAGGTCACGCCCTCCTCCGGCTGCGGCGTAAAACGCAAGCCGCCCCGGCCGAGCGCGGCGAGTGCGCGGACCATGAGATCGGCGCCGAGCGGCGCCAGCCGGTCGTGCAGCTCTCCGGAGGTCATGTCGGGGCCGATCTCCAGCCGCTCAACCATGCCGACGGGGCCGGTGTCGAGGCCGGCTTCCATCTTCATCACGCAGACGCCGCTTTCGGCATCGCCGGCCATGACGGCGCGCTGGATCGGCGCGGCGCCGCGCCAGCGCGGCAGCAGCGAGGCATGCAGGTTCAGGCAGCCGAGCTCCGGAATGTCGAGGATCGCCTGCGGCAGGATCATCCCATAGGCGACGACGACCGCGACATCGGCCTGATGAGAGGCGATCTGCTCGGCCACATCGGGCGTCTTCAGGGTCGACGGCGTGAAGACGGGGATACCGAACCGCTCGGCCGCCCTATGGACCGGCGACGGCTTCAGTTCGAGGCCACGGCCGGCCTGGGCCGGGGCGCGGGTGTAGCAGCTGACGACCTCGTGGCCCTGGCCGATGATCTCGGTCAGGGTCGGCACCGCGAAATCGGGCGTGCCCATGAAGATGACGCGCAAACTCATACGCTGGATACTACCTCAACTGGGCAGGGATGGCCCGCCGCCTGATCATCTGAGCCCTCATCCTGAGGAGCCGCGAAGCGGCGTCTCGAAGGATGGTCCAGGAGGCTCCGGAACCATCAGGAGCATCCTTCGAGACGCGCTCGTGCCGAGCGCTCCTCAGGATGAGGGCCGCGGAACGAATTAACGCCGTTGCGTCACCCCTCGCGCCGCGCCTGCTTGGCGAAGCGCTTGGTGACGCGCTCGCGCTTGAGGCGCGAGAGATGGTCGATGAACAGCACGCCGTTGAGATGGTCGATCTCGTGCTGGATGCAGGTTGCGAGCAGACCGTCGGCCTCGATCTCCTGCCGCTTTCCGTCGAGATCGGTGTAGGCGACCCTGACCGAAGCCGGGCGCTCGACCTCCTCGTAATATTCCGGGATCGAGAGGCAGCCCTCTTCATAAACGCTGCGCTCCTCCGAGGACCAGGTGATCTCCGGATTGATGAAGGCGATCGGATTGCGCGGCTGGCGGTCGCGCTTCTCCTGGGAGCCATCGGTGTCGGCCTCGGCCGGCTCCTCTTCCGCAGCCGGCTCGGGCGCCCTCTTGGCGACATCGAGCGTCACCACGCGCCAGGGCACGCCGATCTGGATGGCGGCGAGACCGATGCCCGGCGCGTCATACATCGTCTCGAACATGTCAGCGACGAGCGTGCGGATCTCGGGCGTGATCTCGGCCACCGGGGTGGAGACCAGCCGGAGCTGGGCGTCTGGCAGGATGACGAGCGGGCGGATGGCCATGGAGCTGTGTCTGCGCGGTTTTCGGATGATGAACCGGCCACATAAGCGCTCGCGCCGCGTGGGTCAAACCGTTCCGCTTTCGTTCGAATTGATTCACCCGAATCGGTTATCCTGACGGGATGACAGAGATCGCCTTCATCCTTCTCGACCGGCCTGTGACCTGGGCGCAGGCTGCGCTCGGCTTCGGCGGGGCGACGCTGGGCCTGCTCCTGCTGCTGGCGCTCTCCGCCTGGCGCGGCAGCCGGCGGCGGGCGCTGGAGGCGCTGATCGCCGCAGAGCGCGCCCGCGAGACCGACGACAAGGTCGCCGAGATGAACCGCCTCCAGGCGGAGCTGACCGGCCGGATGCAGTCCATGGCCGAGATCCTCTCGACGCGGCAGGGCGATCTCGCGCGCCTCGTCGCCGACCGGATGGAGGGACTGCGCCACCAGGTCGGCCAAGGGCTGGAGCAGAATGTCCGCCAGACCAGCGAGAGCCTCGGCCGGCTGCAGGAGCGGCTGGCGGTGATCGACAGCGCCCAGAAGAACCTGACCAACCTCACCTCCGAGGTGGTGACGCTGCGCGACGTGCTCGCCAATAAGCAGGCGCGCGGCGCCTATGGCCAGGGCCGGATGGAGGCGATCATCCGGGACGGGCTGCCCGGCGCCTTCTTCGCCTTCCAGCCGCAGCTTTCCAACGGCAAGCGGCCCGATTGCCTGGTGACGCTGCCGGGCGACGGGCGCGGTCTCGTCATCGACGCCAAGTTCCCGCTGGAGAGCTTCACGCAATTGCGCGAGGCCCGCGGCGAGGAGGCGCGCAAGGTGGCCGCTGCCCGGGTGCGCAACGATGTCGGCGTGCATGTGAAGGACATCGCCGAGCGTTATTTCCTGCCCGGCGAGACGCAGGACCTCGCGCTGCTCTTCGTGCCGTCGGAGTCGATCCATGCCGATCTGCACGAGCATTTCGACGACGTGATCCAGAAGGCGCATCGCGCCCGGATCATGATCGTCTCGCCCTCGCTGCTGGCACTGGCGATCCAGCTGATGCAGTCGCTGGTGCGCGATGCACGGATGCGCGAGGAGGCTCAGGTGATCCAGAGCGAGGTCGGCAAGCTGCTGGCGGATGTCCGGCGGCTCGGCGAGCGGGCCGAGAAGCTCGACCTGCATTTCCGCCAGGCGCAGGACGATGTCGCGGGGCTGCGGACCTCAGCGGGCAAGATTGTGGGCCGCGGCGAGCGCATCGTGGCGCTCGATTTCGACGAGGCGAAGGGCGAGCCGACGCTGCCCTTCGCCGAGGGGCTGGCCCTCAGGAAGGCCGCCGAGTGAGCGGACGGCGGTCAGGCGACCGACAGGGTCGCGCTGAGCTCGGGCTTCACGTTGAGCGTCTGGAAGACGACGCAGTAGCGCTCGGTCAGCTTCAGCAGCGTGTCGAGCTTCTCCTGCGGCGCGTCGGTCTCGACCTCGAAGGACAGCCGGATCGCCTTGAACCCGACGGCGGCATCCTTGGCGACGCCGAGCGTGCCGCGGAAGTCGAGATCGCCCTCGGCATGGACAATGCCCTTCTTGAGCTCGATCTCGAGCGCGGTGGCAACCGCCTTCAGCGTCACCCCGGCGCAGGCGACGAGCGCCTCCAGCAGCATGTCGCCCGAGCAGAGTTCGGCGCCCGAGCCGCCGGTGGCCGGGTGCAGTCCCGCGAGCGCGATCGCACGGCCGGTCTCGACCTTGCAGGCGATGTGCTGATCGTCGAGCTCGCCCTTGGCCTTCAGGGTGACGACGGCTGCGCCGGGGTCGGAGCGATAGGAATCCTTGAGCGGGGCCTGCAGGGCGCGGAGAGCGGTGACGTCCATGGTGTCAGAACCTCAAGTCGAATGAGCCGGTCGGGATCGCTGATAAAGGCTCTCGCCATCGCAGGCCATCGGAAAGCCGTGCGCCACAGTGCAGCTCACCACCACATCCCCGCGGTCTCGGCGGCCTTCTGCTGGTGCGGGGCCTCATCGCGCAGCGAGCGGTCGAGGCTGCGCAGCACCTCGCGCTTGGCCGCCTCAAAGGCAGGGGAGAGCCGATCGCGCGGGCGGGCGAGCGGGTTGTCGAATTCGTCGAAGATGCGGCCGGGCTTGGGCTGCATCACCACGATCCGGTCCGCCAGCGTCACCGCCTCCTCGACATCATGGGTGACCATGACGACGGTGGGCCGGCTCTCGCCCCACAGGGCAAGGAGATGGCCATGGAGGCTGGCGCGGGTGGTGGCGTCGAGCGCCGAAAAGGGCTCATCCATCAGCAGCAGCTTGGGGCGCGTGACGAGGGCGCGGGCGATGGCGACCCGCTGCTGCTGGCCGCCGGAGAGTTCGCGGGGCCAGCGCCGGTCATGCCCGCCGAGCCCAACCCGAACGAGGGCATTGGTGACCAGCCCCTCGCGCTCGAAGGCCGAGAGATGCGACAGGCCGAAGCCGACATTCTCGGCGACCGAGAGCCAGGGAAAGAGGCGCGGCTCCTGGAAGATCACGCCGACATCGGCACGCGGTTCGGCGATCGCTTCGCCATCGAGCAGGATGCGTCCCGCGCTCGGACGGTCGAGGCCGGCGATCAGCCGCAGCAGCGTGGTCTTGCCGCAGCCGGAGCCGCCGACCAATGCCAGGATCTCGCCTTGCGCGACATCGAGCGTGACGGCCGACAGGGCCTGCGTGCCGTCAGCATAGGTTTTCGACAGGGTCTCGAAGCTCAGCATCGAGGACTTTCTCAGAGTTTGTCGCGGGCCGTGTCCTGCCAGGCGAGAACCGGCCGCGTCAGGGCGACGAGGAGGCTGTCGGCCAGCTTGCCGAGGACAGCGAAGCTGATGATGGCCGCGATGATGGTGTCGGGCCGGCCGAGCTGCTGGCCGTCGACGAGGAGGTAGCCGAGGCCTTCGCTGGCGCCCATGATCTCGGCCGCGACCACGAACATGAAGCCCAGCCCCAGCCCCGAGCGCAGCGCCGTGATCCAGGCCGGCAGGATCGCCGGCAGCAGCACCCGTCGCGTCATCGCCAGCCGCCCGAGCCGGAAGACGCGACCGACCTCGACGATCTTGCGGTCGATGCCCTGGATCGCCGCGGCGACGCCGAGATAGACCGGGAAGAACACGCCGACCGCGATCAGCGCCACTTTCGACGCCTCGAAGATGCCGAGCCAGAGGATGAAGAGCGGCACCCAGGCGATCGAGGGGATGGCGCGCAGGGCCTGCAGCGTCGGGTCGATCAGGCCGCGCACCACCGGAAGCGCCCCGGTGATGGCGCCGAGCAAGGTGCCCATCGCCGCGCCGAGAGCAAACCCGGCTGCGACGCGCCAGAGCGTCGCCGCGGCATGGGTGAAGAGTTCGCCCGAGACGGCCAGCGACCACAGCGTGGCACCGACCACGCTCGGTGGCGGCATCAGGCGCCCATTGGCGAAGCCGGTCCTGACAGCGACCTCCCACAGCACAGCCAGAAGGACCGGCAGCGCGAACCCCGCCAACGCCAGGCCGGACCGACGGGGCCGAGGCCGGGCGGGGCCGCCCTGCTCGCCCAGCCCTGCCGTCTCGATGCCGAGCGCGCTCATCCGATGCCGTTCAGGCGTCAGTTGGTGACGGCAAAGCGGCGGTCGAGCAGATCGTCGACCACAGCCTTCACATTGGTGGTGGCGGGGAGCACGCCCGCCTCCTGCAGCGCGAGCCCAGCCGCGACGATGGTGTCGGCCTGCGCCTGCCCGATCGTGGAATGCGTCAGTTCGGTGCGGGTGAGCTGCCGCTCGATGACCGCGTCGGACAGCTTGGTATAGCCGACCAGCGTCTTCTTCAGCTCGGCCGGGTTGGCGAGCGCATAGGCGCGCGCCTCCTCATAGGCCGCCAGCACCTTGCGCACGAGCGACGGATTGTCCTTGGCAAAGGCTTCGCGAACGTTGAGCACGCCCCAGGTGTTGTCGGCGGCCTTGCGATGGAACAGCCTGGCGCCGCTCTCGACCTCGGCGGCGGCCATCAGCGGGTCGAGACCGGCCCAGGCATCGACATCGCCGCGCTCCAGCGCCAGGCGCCCGTCGGCATGCTGCAGGAGGACGAGCTTGACGTCCTTCTCCGTCAGCTTGGCCTCGGCCAGCGCCCGGACGAGGAAGATGTGAGGATCGGTGCCGCGGGTGACGGCGACGCGCTTGCCCTTGAGGTCCGCGACCTTGGTGATGTCGCTCTTGGCGCCGGTGACGAGCGCCGTCCATTCCGGCCGCGAATAGACATAGATCGACTTGATCGGGTTGCCGTTGATCTTGCCGATCAGCGCGGCGGCGCCGGCGGTCGAGCCGAAGTCGAGCGAGCCGGCGTTGAGGAACTCCAGCGCCTTGTTGGAGCCGGCGGACTGAACCCAGCGCACGGTGATGCCGTCGGCGGCCAGCGCCTTTTCGAGGATGCCGCTGTCCTTCAGCACGAGGCTGACGGGATTATAGGTCGCGAAATCGATGCGGATTTCCTTCGGCGCTTGGGCGAAGGTCTGTCCGGCGGAAAGAACGAAGGAGGCGGCGAGGCCAGCCAGGGCGATACGGCGGGAAATGGTCATACTCGGTCCTTTCGATGCGCGAAGGGACCGAGCGACAGGTTGGCGCCCATGCCCCACGCTTTAGCTGCACTTGTTTCGCGCCCGCAAGCTGGTGGCTCAAATCGGCGCGTATCCGCCTTGTAGGTCCATTCGTTCTGTATGTCAAACAGGACATCGTGGAACGTTGATTAGATAATTTCACGTTCGAAGACCGCTATTTAAACTTCTTTGCGAATCTCGTCCCCATGGTAACCAGCACAAACGGCCCAGCGCCGCGCACCCCAGCAAGCGAGGTTAGGGCTGGTGTCATCCTCTGCCGATCAGCCGGCTCTCGAACTCGACGCCGTTCTCGCCAATCCGCGACGTGCCATGGCTCCGCTGCTGGCCGATGTGGCCGCTGCGCCCTCGGCGCAGGCGCGCCCCGCCCTCGTCGCGGCCCTGCGCGGCGTCCTCGACCAGGGGCTCGATTCCGCCCGCGGCCTGCTGCAGCGCCCGCGACATGGGTTGATCTGCGCCCAGCATCTCTCGGCCGTAATGGATGGCATCGTCGGCTGCCTCCATGTGGCGGCGACCGAGCTGTTCTACCCCGCGCAGAATCCGTCCCAGTCCGAGCGCATCGCCGTCGTGGCCGTGGGCGGCTATGGCCGCGGCACACTCGCGCCGGGATCTGATGTCGATCTGCTCTTCCTGTTCCCGCACAAGCAGACGGCCTGGGGCGAGAGCGTCGTCGAGGCGATGCTCTATCCGCTCTGGGACCTGAAGCTGAAGGTCGGCCACTCGGTCCGCTCGCTCGACGATTGCGTGCGCGAGGCGCGCGCCGACATGACCATCCGCACGGCGATGCTGGAAGCACGCTTCGTGGCGGGCGACGTGCTGCTGTTCCACGATTTGGTACGGCGCTTCGGCGGCGAGGTCGTCGAGGGCACGGCCCCGGCCTTCACCGAGGCGAAGCTGCAGGAGCGCGAGACGCGCGTCCGCCGCGCCGGCACCTCGCGCTACCTGGTCGAGCCCAACGTCAAGGACGGCAAGGGCGGCCTGCGCGATCTCAACACGCTGTTCTGGATCGCCAAATACGCCTACCGCGTCAACGATGCGCGCGAGCTCGTGGCAGCCGGGCTGTTCGACCGCAAGGAACTGCTGATGTTCCAGCGCTCGGAGGAGTTTCTCTGGCGTGTGCGCTGCTGGATGCATTTCATCACCGGCCGCGCCGAGGAGCGCCTGTCCTTCGATCTGCAGCGACAGGTCGCGGCAGCGATCGGCTATGCCGGGCGCAGCGGCCAGGCGCCGGTCGAACGCTTCATGAAGGCCTATTTCCTCGTCGCCAAGGATGTCGGCGACCTGACCGCAATCGTCTGCGCCGCGCTCGAGGCACGGCAGCAGAAGCCGCGCGCATCGCTCTCGCGCCTGCTCGGCTCGTTTGCCAAGCGCAAGCGCGTACGGGCGCTGGGCCATCCCGATTTCACGCTGAAGAGCCAGCGCCTGAATGTCGTCGATCCCGACGCCTTCCGGCGCGACCCGGTCAATCTGCTGCGGCTCTATGAGATCGCCAGCCGCGATGATCTCGCGATCCATCCCGATGCGAGCCGGCTGGTGACACAGTCGCTGCGGCTGGTGACGCCGCAACTGCGCAACGACCCCGAGGCGAACCGCATCTTCCTGGAGATCCTGACGGCACGGCGCTCGCCCGAAGCGGTGCTGCGGCGGATGAACGAATCCGGGCTCCTCGGCAAGTTCGTGCCGGATTTCGGCCGCGTCGTCGCGATGATGCAGTTCAACATGTATCATCACTATACGGTCGACGAGCATCTCATTCGCAGCATCGGCGTCCTCGCCGAGATCGACGCGGGCGTGCTGGAATCCGAGCACCCCCTCGCCAATGGCATCATGCCTACGGTCACCAATCGCCGCGCGCTCTATGTCGCGCTGTTCCTGCACGACGTCGCCAAGGGTCGGCTCGAGGATCATTCGGTGGCCGGCGCGCGCATTGCCCGCAAGCTGGGGCCGCGGCTGGGCCTCACCGACGGTCAGACGGAAACGGTCGCCTGGCTCGTCGAGCACCATCTCGACATGTCGACCGTGGCGCAGAGCCGCGATCTGGGCGACCCCAAGACGATCGAGAACTTCGCGGCGACGGTGCAGACGCTGGAGCGGCTGAAGCTCCTGCTCGTGCTGACGGTGGCCGACATCAAGGCCGTCGGCCCCGGCGTCTGGAACGGCTGGAAGGGCCAGCTCCTGCGCACGCTCTATTACGAGACCGAGATCATGCTCGCCGGCGGCCATTCCGCGATCGAGCGCAAGGCGCGCGTCGAGAAAAAGCAGGATGCCCTCAAGGAGCGGCTCTCGGACTGGGGCGACGCCGCACGCGACGCCTATCTCGCCCGGCACTACCCGGCCTACTGGATCAAGACCGATGTCGGCCGGCAGGAGAAGCATGCCCGCTTCATGACCCGCGCGGAGGCCGAAGGGCGCACCACCGCGACGCTGGTCGAGACCGACCAGTTCCGCGGCGTGACCGAACTCACCATCCTCGCGCCCGACCATCCACGGCTGCTCGCCATCGTCACCGGCGCCTGCGCGGCATCGGGCGGCAACATCGTCGACGCCCAGATCTTCACCACCACCGACGGGCTCGTGCTCGACACGATCTCGGTTTCGCGCGCCTTCGACCGCGACGACGACGAGTTGCGCCGTGCAGAGCGGATCGCGGCTGCGATCGAGCGGGCCCTGAAGGGGGAGATCAAGATCGCCGATCTCGTCGCGCAGCGCCGGGCGCCGCCGCCACGCGGCCAGACCTTCCAGGTCGCGCCCGAGGTCATCATCGACAACGTGCTCTCGGCCCGCCACACGGTGCTGGAGATCGCGGGGCTCGACCGGCCGGGCCTGCTCTACGACCTGACCACCGCGATCGGGAAGCTCAACCTCAACATCGCATCCGCCCATATCGCGACATTCGGCGAGAAGGCGGTCGACGTTTTCTATGTCACCGACCTGACCAATGCGAAGATCGTCTCGACCGCGCGGCAGCTCTCCATCCGCAAGGCGCTGCTCGAGGTGTTCGAGCCCGAGGGAGAGAAGGCAGTGGCGACGCGGGCGCGGGCACCGGCCCGCGCTTGATTTAAGGCCCGACAAGCCCGATATCGGCCACGAACGCCGACGGCACGCCCGATCGCCGACGGCCATGATTTGCGAGAGTTGGAACACGCCATGACGCAGAACCCTGCGACGGACAATCCGAACGCCGAGCCCGCCGTTGACGAGACCGCGACGCTGTCGCCCGAGGAGATCATCCAGGCGAATTTTGCGAAGATCGAGGCCGAGCGCGACGATCTCAAGGACAAGCTGCTGCGGACGCTCGCCGACATGGAAAACCTTCGCCGCCGCACCGAGCGCGAGATCGGCGACGCCAAGACCTATGCCGTGACGAGCTTCGCCCGCGACATGCTGGGTGCGGCGGACAATCTGCGCCGCGCGCTCGAGAGCCTGCCGGACACCGCGCGTTCCACCGAGGAGCCCGCTCTCAAGGCCCTGATCGAGGGCGTCGATCTGACCGAGCGCGATCTCCTGAAGACGCTGGAACGCCATGGCGTTCGCAAGATCGACCCGCTTGGCGAGAAGTTCGACCCGAATATGCATCAGGCGATGTTCGAAGCGCCCGATCCCGAGGTCGCCAAGGGGCTCGTCTCGAAGGTCGTGCAGTCCGGGTACAAGATCGGCGAGCGCGTGCTGCGCCCGGCCCTGGTCGGCATCTCCGCCGGCGGACCGAAGCCGCAGGCGACCGAGGGCGGCGACCCCACCCCGACTGCGCACTGATCCGTGATCGAGGCCGCCGGCGTCGCCGTCTTCGCGCTGACCGGCGCCCTCGTCGCAGCCCGCAAGGGCATGGACCCGTTTGGCTTCATCCTCCTCGCCACCGTCACGGGTGTCGGCGGGGGCACGCTGCGGGACCTGCTGCTGGGCCGCCCCGTCGCCTGGGTCGAGGCGCCGCTGAGCGTCATCCTCTGCACCGCCGTCGCCCTAGTGGCATGGGCGATCGCCTATTTCCGCCCCGGCCGCATGGACAGCTGGAGTGCCAAGCGCCTGCTGATCTGGGCCGACGCGGCGGGGCTAGCGCTTTTTGCCGTCTCCGGCACGCAGAAGGCGCTGGCGGCGGGCGTACCGCCGCTTTCGGCCGTGGCGCTCGGAGCGGTCACCGCCTCCTTCGGCGGTATCCTGCGCGACATTCTGGCGGGCGACCGCGCCATGGTGCTGTGGAGCCGGGATTTCTATGTCACCGCAGCCGCCGCGGGCGCCGGTGCCACCGCAGTGCTGACGACGCTAGGCTTCAGCGCTCCCGTCGTCATGCTCGGTGGGTTGGCCGCGGGATTCGGCCTGCGCGCGGGCTCGATCCTGCTGGGCTGGTCGTTTCCGAGCCTGCCTGAATGATCAGTCCGCGCGCAATGATTTTGGCAACACAATCCTCTTCAGCGCCTCATTGCTTATTGACGCCTCTATGTTTCTAAGAACAAAATTCTCCAAGGCAAAATAAAATGGTAGCTTTATAATATTTATCGGCCTCGCGTATCCTTCTTTCCACTTTTTAAACTTACCTTTTTCGTCTTTTCTTTTGCCTCTTTTAAATATTTCACCATATCGACGCGGCGTTATGCCTGAAAAATGTAAAAATCTAACTGCAGGAAAATTGGAATATTTTCCCCTCCCAATTCCTTCGACTTGGACTGAATCGCCATGCAGCGTAGCAGCAAGACTCTTCGGATAAGGCTCAAGAAAACAGACGTCCTTTATACCAGATGCTATAATGTGTTTTGCGCACATATGACAAGGAAAAGTCGTACAAAATAGTGTGGCATCCCTCACCGACCTGCCAAGTCTTGCGGCGTCGCTTATCGCTCCCATTTCAGCATGTACAATTCGACCATACTCTAACGCCCCCATCAAGGCGCTCTCAGATATGGATTTCAACTTTACCGGATCTATATCTTCGCTTCTGACGCCCAATATATCAAGAAGCTCATTAAGTATCGCTTCTTTTTGTTTATCGTTAGAATCAACTTTCCTTTTATATTCACGGTCATCAAATTTACTGTCTTCCCAATATGTACCTCCACCCGCTTTTGGAACTTCGTTAGACCCTAGGGTGATGATCTCAGAATCGGGTGAAAGAATCGCAGCCCCCACTTGCCGCGATAGATCAATTGTACGTAACGCCGCCGCTTGGGCAAGAAACATCCCGTATTCAACGCGGGTGGGGGATATATCATTTGCACCAAATACGAGATCGACGAATCTCCCAACCTGCTTCTCTACAGTGACATCAGAGTCTTCATTTACAATAAAATCCGCCTCGTGGAATATTTTTGAAACTCTCTGCCCATGCCGATCAACAATTTCGTTCTCATCAACGCACACTAGATTTTCTGCGAAAGCCCTGTAAGGCCCGCTATCCCCCGAAGCGTCAGCAGCGGCAAATTGCGTTGCGAGATTATCAACCCTTACCGATCTTCGATTGTAGACCGATATTTGGAAAAACAGCTTTCCATAAATGTTTCTCAATAATTCTATTTCTTCTGATCTCTTGAATTGAAAAAGTATATAAGCTTATTTCTGAGGCACCGATTTCCGGAATTTTTTTAGCCTTCGCACGCAAATTTCAGCAACAGCGAGTTCTGCTAATATTGAATCGCGATCAAAATCGCTTCGCAGTTGATTTCCGTACTTAATATAAGTTTCGTACCGCCGATGTTCAGGAGATTTCTCCAAAGGAACCTGGGGTTTGATGTTGTTTTTCAGCTTATCGAAAAAATCAGATATCTTAATAGGCTCTACCTGATAATCGTGCACTTTTAGCTGCTTCGTCAGCGCCTCGATAGAGGATTCTAAATTCGCACCTATTGGCGCAACGAAAGCAAAGAGAAGTTCTGGAAACAGCAAATTTCCTTGTTGATCGGCTGTGGCCGTCTTCACCGTTCATTAATCTCCTGTTAGCAATGTCTTGCCACGGGAGGAACAGGCCATGCAGCTGAATGCGAGTCAAGAGGCGCGTCGCACTGAACTTGCGCAACAATATCAAAAACTTGCGACGCTCTACGGCGGAATCGCCAACGAGTGGATTGAGCGTCTGATTCGCTCATCACAAGAAGGTATGCCGTCTACTCGGCCTAGACAGCAGCGGATTATCAAACGACCAACTTCGTCACGCGGCGCAAGGTCAGGTTGATCCGCCCGCCCTGCGGCAGGAGCGCGGACGAGCCCGCGAGGATGCGGTCGATGCCGTGATAGGCGAGCCGCGCCTCGCCGCCGAAGAGCAGCGCATCGCCCGAGGCCAACTTCAGCGAGACCGTTTTGCCGCCGCGCTGCGTGCCGCCGATGCGGAAGACTGCGGTGTCGCCGAGCGAGAGCGAGAGCACGGGCGCGTCAAAATCCTGCTCGTCGCGGTCCTGGTGCAGCCCCATCCGCGCATCGGCCGCATAGAAATTGACGAGGCAGGCCTCGGGATCATGCGGATAGCCGGCGAGGTCGCGCCAGGTCTGCATCAGGACATCCGGCATCGGCGGCCAGCGCTCGCCAGTGACCGGATGGTGCGGCTGGTAGCGATAGCCCGTCTCGTCCGAGACCCAGCCGAGCGAACCGCAATTCGTCATGCGGACCGAGAAGGGCTTGCCGGTCTTCGGCATGCGCGGCTGGAAGAAGGGGGCCTTCGTCGCGACCGCACGCAGATCCGCAACGAGCGCAGCCTGGGCCTCAGGCCCGAGATAGCCGGGCCAGTGGACGACGCCGGGCGCGACGGCGAGGCGCGTCATCGCAGCCTCCGCTCAGAGGCTGTCGAGCCCGAGGACATCGGCCATGGAATAGAGGTCGGGCGGGCGCCCGCGCGCCCAGAGAGCAGCCTTGACCGCACCCTGCGCGAACAAACCGCGGTCCTCCGCCACATGGGCAAGTTCGAGCCGTTCGCCCGTGCCAGCAAAAACGACCTTGTGGTCGCCGACGACGGTGCCGCCGCGCAGCGTGGCGAAGCCGATGGTGCCGGGCACGCGGGCCCCGGTGTGTCCGTCGCGCACGGCGACGCGCTGCTGCGCCAGATCGGCCTCGCGGCCTGCGGCGGCCGCCTCGCCGAGCAGCACCGCCGTACCGGAAGGCGCATCGACCTTCATGCGGTGGTGCATCTCGACGATCTCGATGTCCCAGTCCGTCCCCAGCGTGGCCGCGACCTTGCGCACCAGCGCGGCGAGCAGGTTGACGCCGAGGCTCATATTGCCGGAACGGACGATGGCGGTGTCGCGCCCGGCCTCGGCAAGCTTCGTCAGATGCGAGGGTTCGAGACCGGTGGTGCCGACGATGTGGGCGATGCGGGCCTGTGCCGCCAGCGCTGCGAAGGCGACGGTCGCTTCCGGCGTCGTGAAATCAAGGACGCCATCGCCCGCTGCGAACGCCGCCGCCGCATCGTCAGTGATCGGAACGGCATTGGCAGGCAGGCCGGCGAGCAGGCCGGCATCCTGGCCCAGATGTGGCGAGCCGGGCCGCTCGATCGCGGCCGAAAGGACGCAGCCCGGCGCGTCGTGGATGGCGCGCACCAGCATGCGGCCCATGCGGCCGGCTGCTCCGACGACGACGAGACGCATGTCCGACATCACGTGAATCTCCAAAGGCAGGTCATTGGGCTCCGTAGCGGCACGCACCGCCCGATCGCACGAGTCCGCCTATAGGACGGATCCGGCGGGTGCGACACCCGAAACCGCACAACGAAAAACGGCCCGGGTCGCCCCGGCCGTTCGGATTGCAGATGCGGATGGCTCAGGCGGCCTGCTGGATCGCCGAGAGCTTCCACGGGCCGCCGCGCGAGCGCACGAAGGTCCAGTATTCGCTGACCTCCTGCGGGACGGTGGCGCTGCCTTCCATGACCTTGCCGCTGGCGCGCTCATAGAGCGCGTTGATGAGGCTGAAGCGCATGGCGACGGTGGCGTAATCGAAGCCCGACTCATTCCAGGCCTCCGACAGGTCGCCCTGCAGCAGCTTCACGTCGGAGACGCGGTCGACCAGACCCTTGCGGCCATTGGCCGTCAGGTCGTCGTCGAAATAGCCGAACATCTCAGCCGTGACGCGATCGCGCAGGCCCTGCTCGTCCTCGTTCGAATAGGCAGTGTTGATCTCGCCCAGAAGACGCTCAAAGTCGTTGAAGTCCTGACCCGTCAGCTCGATCGGGGTCGTCTGCGCAGCGGCGGGGGCCGCCGCGGCGCCAAGGCCGCCCGCCATGGCGCCAACCGGCGCCGCCGGACGCGGCTGGGGCTGCATCGCGTCACGCGAAAGCGGCGCGCCAGCGGTGGCGAGCTGCGGCTCCGAGCGGCGACGGAAGAAGCGCATCGCCAGCCAGATCGCGCCGCCGATCAAGGCAAGCTGGAGCAGGAAGCCGAAAACGCCAGCGAGCGACGCGAGGCCGCTGAAGAAGCCGGAACCCGAGAGCAGGCCGAACAGGCCGGCGCCGAGCAGGCCAGCGCCGAGGCCCATCATCAGGTTGCGGGCCATCGAGGGCCGCGCGGCCTGCGCGGCAGCGGCGGCTGCACCGGCCGCCGGGGCGGCCTGCGTCGGCGACGGCTGTGCGCTGCGCTGGAAAGGCTGAGCGCCATTGGGCGTGGTGTCGGTGCGCGTGGGCGCCGCTTCGGTCCGGGAGCCGCGGCTCCCGACTCCACCCTTGCCGCCCGGGCGTGCTTCGGCCAGCACGGGCACGAGGAGCAGAGCACCAGCGAGTACGGCGACGACACGACCACGACGGGCGAGCGAGATCAGAGACATGGTTCCTCCCGGAGCCCCCCTTGGGCTCTCTTCGTGCGAATATGGGGCATGCGTTCCGGTTCTGCAAGACGCTCGCGACTAAGCGCCTGCGACTACACAATAATATGAAACTATAACAACGCTGGGCTGCCGGCCCCGGTCGTGATAGACTGCCGTTAATGCCGCTGCAGACGACCTTTCGTTTCGCAGGAGCGAGATATGACTGCCTTTGTCACCGGGCCGCCCGCGACAACACGCAGATCCTGCGGGATTTCCCTAACGTCGCGCGTGTTTTTCATCGCTGCGACGCTGGCCTGTTTCCCGCTCGCCGCCGCGGCCGCCGAACCGGCAATCCCTCTCGATCCGCCCCGCCACGCCCAGGCGCCCGAACCGCTCTGCTTTTGCTGGAACGACGGGCGCAAGATCGCCGAGGGAAGCGCGGCCTGCATCCGCACCACGCAGGGCCGCCGCATGGCGCTGTGCGGGCGCGTCATCAACATGATGTCCTGGCAGGTGACGGAGAACCCCTGTCCCGAAAGCTGAGCCCGGCTCCGCGCCATCGGCACCCGGCCCGGAAATGGCAGCGCCGCCGGGACAATGCCCCGGCGGCGCGCCTTTAGCCCAATGGTCTTAGCGACTCGAGACTGACGTCGTCAGAACGCACCCAGCACGATCAGCATCATGAAGGCGAAGGCCGCCCCCATGATCAGACGGTCGAGACGTAGCGTGAGGCTCATCACACCCTCCTGTGTCATTGACCTGACACAACGCTAGCAGAACTGGCGGCGACTGCAAGAGGGCGACACGGTGTCAGGATGGCGGCGAAGCCAAGAGTATCCTTAAATGTCGGTTAAAGCATTGAATAGTCTTGGGGGTGATCTGGGCTAAGCAGCCTGCGCCACAAGCTTTTCGATCGCCTTCGCCACCGCGACGACCTGCTCGTCCCGCCCGAAACCCGCGATGACCTGGATACCGGTCGGCAGACCGCGGGGTCCACGAGCGACCGGCACGGTGGCGCAGGGCACGCCCAGCAGCGTCCAGAGCCGGTTGAAGCGCGAGTCGCCGGTCGAGTCGCGCGTGTCGGGCGCCTCTCCGGGGGCCGCGAAGGTCGCGACGACATCGACCTCGGCGAAGAAGGCGCGGGCGGCGTCGCGGCCGCGGCGGGAGCGCCGCCGCGCCTCGTCGTATTGAGCGGGCGTCACGGCACGCGCCGTGTCGAGATAGGCGCGCAGCTTCGGCGGCAGCGCCTCGCGGTGATGCGCGTATTCCCAGGCCAGCGCCTGCGTCGCCTCGTAATCCTGCAGCGGCCCATGAGCATGGAACGCCTCGGCCAGCGCCACCGACCCCTCATGCGGTACGAGGATCGCCCCCGCCGCCGCAGCCAGCTCCCGGAAGCGCTCCAGAGCCGCCGCGGAGGCGGGCTCCGGGGCGCCGGCATAATCCTGCAGATGAAGCCCGATCCGCAGGCCGGCCAGCGTTGCCGCCGGGGCGTCGAGTTCCGGGCGGCCGGTGATGGCCGCCAGGGCGAGCCCGGCATCGTCGGCAGTGGCGGCCATCAGCCCGAGCGTATCGAGCGACCAAGAGAAGGGCTTTACGCCTACGGTCGGCAGCAGCGCATAGGAGGGCTTGATCCCCGCGACACCACAATAGGAGGCCGGCCGGATGACGGAGCCGCCCGTCTGCGTCCCGATCGCGAGCGGGATCATCCCGGCCGCGACGGCGGCGGCCGAGCCGGCCGAGGATCCGCCGGGGCTCGCTGCAGAATCATGCGGGTTGAAGGTCGGGGCGGGGTCGAGAAAGGCGAAGGCGGTGGTGTGCGTCTTGCCGGCGACGGTGGCGCCGGCGGCCTTCAGCGCCATGACGATCGGCGCATCGGCCCGCGGGCGCCAACCGGCATAGATCGACGAGCCCATCATCGTCGGCAGTTCGGCCGTATCGATGATGTCCTTCACGCCGCAGGCGATGCCGGCCAGCGGTCCAGCTCCCGGCGTCAGGCTCTCCGGCCGGCTGGCGAAGGCTTGGATGCGAGGCTCGTGCTCGGCGATCAGCGCCGCGTTCCGGTCCAGCGCCTCCTTCGGGCTGGTCTCGCCGCGGGCGATGCGGCCAAGGGTGTCGAGCAGGCTCTGCATGTCACTCTCCGATGACGCGGATGACGAGG
Organism: Bosea sp. OAE506; assembly: GCF_040546595.1. Taxonomy (NCBI): domain Bacteria; kingdom Pseudomonadati; phylum Pseudomonadota; class Alphaproteobacteria; order Hyphomicrobiales; family Alloboseaceae; genus Allobosea; species Allobosea sp. OAE506. The sequence goes on from NZ_JBEPOB010000001.1 coordinate 44,174, forward strand.
CCCGTCGCGCGGCGCGCGACCGGAATGGCGATGAAAGCGGTGGCCGCCGCGCAGGGCCAGGCGACGGCGAAGGCCGCGAGCCAGTGGCGCACGAAATCGGCCGGCAGACCCAGATTCAGCCAGGTGACCAGCGCGGTCATCAGGAAAGCCATGATGCCGGCCATCAGCACCGGAAAGATGAAACGTGCCTTGCCCGTCATCGGCCGATCTCCTGCGAGGTTATGACCGGGCTGTGTCGCACGGGGCTGCCGCACAGGCCAGTGACGTGACGACATGAGGCCTCGCCGTTCCGACATCGCTGGCGGCCTCCTGTCGTCTTGACGCTGGCTCGGCGTCCGCTCATGTTAATGCGATTAACATCGAGACGATCCGCGATGCCCTCCCTTGCTCCCCTCGCCGCCGCGTCGCCGGTCATCCAGATTCATGTCGCCGGTGCGATCGCTGCGCTTGCCGCCGGCGCCGCCGTCGCGCTGCTTCCGAAGGGCACGCCGCTGCACCGGCGCATCGGTTGGGTCTTCGTCCCGGCGATGGGCCTCGTCGCCCTGAGCTCGCTGCTGATCGCCCGAAGCGGCCATTACAGCGCGATCCATCTGCTGACACTCCTGACGCTGGTCAGCCTGCCCTATGCGGTGCTGTCGCGCCGGCGCGGCAACATCGCGGCGCATCGCTCCGCGATGATCGGTCTCCTGCTGGGCCTCGTGATCGCCGGTGCCTTCACGCTGCTGCCGGGCCGGCTGATGCACGCGGTCGCCTTCGGGCAGGTGGTCGCGGCCCGTTAAGGCGCGGTTAACCGCTCCGGCAAAGTTCATGAAGCTGTGTCGCGCCGGGCTCACCCGGTTGAGAAACCGTTCACGAAACGGGTCGCAATTGATCGGTCATGCGACGCGTTCACCTCGCCCTCATTGCTCTCGGCCTGCTCGGAACCGGGCTCGCCGGCTGCGGCAAATTCCAGAAGCCGCAGCGCGCGGCCTGGCGGGACCAGGCCGAGGCCGCCTGCCTGGCCTCGCGCCAGGTGCAGCTCTCGGCCTATGTCAGCCTGCGCGAGAAGCCGATCGACGGCCCCGGCACCTGCGGGATGGAGAGGCCGCTCAAGGTCTCCGCCTTCGCGGACGGCGGCATCGGTCTGACCAGCAATGCGACCCTCGCCTGCCCCGTTGTCGCGACCACCGACAAATGGCTTGCCGAGGTCGTGCAGCCCGCCGCGCAGAACGTGCTCGGCGCGCAGGTCATCGAGATCCGCGCGGGCTCCTATTCCTGCCGCGCGATGAACAACGGCACCGGGACCAGCCGCACCTCCGAGCACGCCTATGGCAACGCCGTGGATGTGTTCTCCTTCCGCCTGAACGACGGCCGCACCGTCACGGTCAAGGATGGCTGGCGCGGCTCGCCCGAGGAGCAGAACTTCCTGCGCGAGATCTTCGTCGGCGCCTGCGAGCATTTCTCGACCGTGCTCGGCCCGGGCGCGGACATGTTCCACTACGACCATTTCCACATCGACCTGGCCCGGCACTCCAAGGGGCGCCACATCTGCAAGCCGGTGATCAAGTACACGCCGAACTACAACCTGCCGCCGCCCGATCCGGCACGGCCCTATTCCTCGGCCCAGCCGAACCTGCGCGACAGCGCGCCGGCCATGGTTGCGGGCGGTGCCCTGCTGCGCCAGCCGGCCGGTGGCCTGCGCCCGCCGGGGGCGGTGTCGTCGGGCGGTTATCCGGTCGCCAGCCATCAGGGACAGGGGCTGGACGCCCAGCGCCGCTTCCTCGAGGAATACGACAACAAGCCGCTCAATCCGCCGCGTTCCAACCGCACGAACGGAGCGCAGGGGCTGCCGAGCGAGCAGCGTGGCCCTCTCATGCTGCCGGGCTCGGTGCCGCCGACGGAAGAGGTCGTGATCGGCGACGACGAGGGCACGGGCGTGGTCGATCAGGAGGGTTACGATCAGGCCCAGCCGCTGATCTCGCCGCAGCGCGATCCCTTCGCCTACAGCTCCGGGCGCACGACGCCGCGGCGCTGAACGAAAGCACTCAGCGCGAAACCAGCACCTGGCGGCATTCGGCCGGCAGGTCGTCCAGCGACATCGGCGGCTTGGGCTTCGGCGCAGGCCCGGTGCGCGGCGGCTTGGGCGGCGCGAAGATCGCAGCGCGCTGACGCTCGATCCAGTCCGTGAGCTCCTGCCCGCAGCCATCGCCGAAATTCGGCGGCTCCTGGCCGCTGCAGCTCGCCATGCCCGCCGGACAGCTCATCCGGATGTGGAAATGATAATTGTGCCCCCAGATCGGCCTGACCTTGTTGAGCCAGGTCCGGTCGGCCCCGGCCTCGCGGCAGAGAGCGACCTTGATTGCCGGATTGACGAAGATCCGCTCGACCCGCGGCTCGCTCGCCGCAGTCCTGATCAGGCGGGTATGGGCCGGCGTCCAGTGCTTGGGATCGACATCGCGCCAGTCGGCGCGGGCCATGTTGACGGCGGGCATGTTCTCGCGCGCCTCACGGTCGAGCCGGCCGCGCGGCATCGGCGTCAGCCAGAGATCCGCGTCGAGCCCGATCTGGTGGGAGGCATGGCCGGTCAGCATCGGCCCACCCCGCGGCTGCGAGATGTCGCCGACCAGAAGCCCCGGCCAGCCGGTGATCCGGGGGACCTCGCGAGCGAGATCCTCGAGATACTCGATCAGGACCGGGTGGCCCCAGTTGCGGTTGCGGTTGAGCCGCATCACCTGCCAGCTCGGCCCGTCCACCGGCAAAGCCGTCGCGCCGGCGAGGCAGCCGCGCGCATATGAACCGATGGCGCGGGCCTGCAGGCTGGCCGGCGCCGTCTTCTGGCCGAAAAGCGCGCGCGCCGCATCGGGAAAGGCGGCGATGTTGGCGGCGCGGCGCTTAGCCTCCTCGTCCGCGGTCGATTGCGCACGGGCGACGGCGGGCAGGAGAGCCGCGACGACAAGGCAGGCGGCGGCGATTCGGCGATGGAGACGGGGCATGAGCCAGAGTCGTCCCGATCCGCCGGGCGGGTCAAGCCGCCGACGATTTGCCGATGGACAACCCCCTCGCGAGGCGGCAGCTTCTGACCCAAACAACGGCGGACCCGGAGCGTCCGCCAAGCCTTGGGGGAAGAATACCGATGACGTCATTCTCGATCGACCGCCGCAGCCTGCTCGCCGCGCTGGGCGCCGGCGCGATCACCCTGCCGGGCCAAGGCCTTGCGCAGGCGCCCTGGCCGCAGGGCCGCACCATCAAGCTCGTGGTGCCGTTTCCGCCGGCTGGTGCCACCGACGTGCTCGGCCGCCTCGTCGCCGACAAGCTCGGCCAGAGCTGGGGCATCAATTTCGTGGTCGAGAACCGCGCCGGCGCCGGCGGCAATATCGGCACCGACGTCGTCGCGAAGGCCGAGCCCAATGGCGATACGCTGCTGATCGTCTCCGTCGGCATGGCGACGAACCAGTATCTCTATCCGAAGCTGAACTACGACCCGGCCAAGGATCTGGCGCCGGTCACCATGGTGGCGCTGGTTCCGAACCTGCTGGTCGTGAACAAGGACCTGCCGGTCAAATCGGTGGCCGAGCTCGTCGCCTATGCCAAGGCCAATCCCGGCAAGCTGACCTATGGCTCCTCGGGCGTGGGCACCTCGGTGCATCTCTCGGGCGAGTATTTTCAGAAGCTCACCGGCACCAAGATGGTGCATGTCCCCTATCGCGGCACCGCACAGGCGACGCAGGACCTGATCGGCGGGCGCATCGACCTGATCTTCGACAACATCACCCAGGCGCTGCCGCATGTGCGCGCCGGCTCGATCCGCGGCTTGGGCATCACGACCGCGAAGCGTTCGACGGCCGCCCCGGAATTCGCGCCGATCGCGGAAACCGTGCCGGGCTTCGACGTCTCCTCGTGGTTTGCCCTGTTCGCTCCGGCGAAGACGCCGCAGGCGATCATCGACAAGATCCAGGCCGACACCAAGGCCGGCCTCGCCGACCCGGCCCTTCGCGCCAAGATGGATCAGCTCGCGGCCGAGCCCGTGGGAGGAACGCCGGCCGAACTCGCCGCCTTCCTGCAGTCCGAAATGAAGAAATGGGGCGATCTGATCAAGGAGATCGGCATCAAGGCCGAGTAAGCCGGACCGGCCGGACCCGGGAGGGAACCCGCCTCCCGCCGCGGCGTTGCCTCGGCATCCAGTCGCATCGCCGTCGCGATGCGCCGTCGAAGGGTCCCGGCCATGTCCACGCTCGTCATCGTCCTGCTCGTCATCCTGCTGCTCGGAGGCGGCGGATATTACGGGCACCGGTCCTATGGGACGGCGGGTCTCGGCGGTGTGCTGGGCCTCGTCCTCGTCGTGCTGCTGGTTCTGTGGCTGCTGGGTGCGCTCGGTGGTGCGCCGGTCCGGGTCTGACCCGAACGACCGCGCGCCCTCTCAAAGGGGCGTGCGGTTCTCCCAGACGGCGATCGCGGCCGCGAGATCCTCGAGCGACATTCCGACCGATTTGAACACGGTGATCTCGCCGCCTTCGGCATGGCCGGGCACGCGGCCGTGGCAGATGTCCGCCAGCGTGCCGGCGACCTGGTCAGCCGCATAGTTTCCCTCATCGATCCCGATCGCGACATCGCCGCCCTCGTCGATCGCCTTTTCCGAGTCGACGATGACGCGGGCGCGGTGCAGCGCCTCGGCATCGGCCTCACGCATCTGCATGGTAAAGGCGCCGACCAGATCGAGATGGGCGTCGCGCTTGAGCCAGCGCCCATGGATCAGCGGTTCTGTGGCATTGGTCGCGCAGGAGATGATATCGGCGGTGCGGGCCTCACCTTCCAGATCGGCGACCGCACGAGCCTCGATGCCCTCGGCGACAAGCTGCGCCGCCACGGCCTCGGCGGCTTCCGGCCGCCGTGCCCAGATCGCGATGTCGGTCAGGGGCCGCACCGAGCGATGCGCCTTGATTAGGAAGGGCGCGAGCCCGCCTGCTCCGACCATGAGCATCTTGCTCGCCGTCGGATTGGCGAGGTGGCGCGAAGCCAGGGCCGAGGCTGCAGCCGTCCGCCAGAGGGTGAGACGGGTTCCGTCCATCACCGCCAGAGGCTCGCCGGTGCGGCCATCCATCAGCAGATAGGCGCCCATCACGCCGGGCAGATTGCGCGTGCCGTTGCCGAAGAAGACCGAGACGATCTTGGTGCCGATATAGGGATGCGGCGCCTCGGGCGCGCTCCAGGCCGGCATGATCAGCAAGACGGCCTCTTCCCCGGGCCGCTCGATGCGGTGATGCGCGCGCGGCGGCACCACCGCCTCGCCCCGGAACGCTTCCGCCAACGTGTCGATCAGCGTGGGGAAGCCGAGGGCCGCATCGATCTCGGCCTGTCCGAACAACCGCATCAGCCGCGTCCGTTGGTCAGCGCCGGCAGGGCGGAATCGGGCACGGCGGCGCGCAGCATCTGCGTCTCGGAGCGCAGCGCCTCAGCCTCGCGGCGGTTGCGGCGCGCGGCCTTGCGGTGCTTTCCCTGCGCCATCCAGGCGGCGAAGCCGCCGATCAGCACACCGATCGCCAGCGCCACCAGCACAACGGCGAAGAGCGGGATGTCATAGGCGAATTGAGGCGCGTCCCGGCTGACGGGATCGAAGGACACCCGCACCGGCGCACGGTTGGCGACCGCGAAGAGCACGACTGCCAGCGCGATCGGGACGAGGACGAGGGCCTTGAAGAAGGATTTCATCGCGCTTCCTTTGCGAGGTCGCCGGACCGGCACCGCATCGCCGGGCGACGAAACGGCCCAGGTGCTGCCGACGGGATCGCGAGGGAAGACGGAGCCCTGCCCTCGCGGCTTTCGTGAAACCGGCCTCGCGTCGCCGGCGGCGGGCTCAGGCCTTGCCGTTCAACCGCAGGCGAAGCTCCTTGCCGGTCTTGAAGACGGGCACGAACTTCTCCTCGACCTCGACCGCATCCCCGGTTCGCGGGTTGCGGCCGACGCGGGCGGAACGGGCCTTGCGGGAAAAGGCGCCGAAGCCGCGCAGTTCCACCCGGTCGCCCCGCGAGAGCGCCTTGACGATCTCGTCGAGGATCGCCGTCACGATGTTCTCGATGTCGCGCTGATACAGATGACCATTGCGCTCGGCGATGCGTTGGACGAGTTCTGATTTGATCATCGCTGCAATATAACCGCTTGTATCAGCATCACTTTTCGACGGCAGGCTGCCAGAGCGCCAGAGGCGCGTCAAGCCGCAACCCGAGCGGCTGGTCGGCGGCGCGCGCCAGCACGGCGGCGAGCGTGTCGAGACCGGCGGCGCGAGCCAGCGCCTCGCTCAGGCTCCAGAGCCCCATCGAGGAGGATTCGCTGGCGCGGCGCCAGTCACGCACGCGCAGGCCCTTGGCGATGCCCTTCTCCCGCTCGAGCCAGGCGATGGCTTCCGCCTCCCCGCCGATCTCGTCGACGAGCTTGAGCGTCGCCGCCTGGCGGCCGCTGTGGACGCGGCCGTCCGAGACCAGCGCGACCTCGGGCTCGGCCAGACGGCGCCGCTCCCGGACCATGCGCTTGAACCAGTCGTAATTGTCGTCGACCACGCGCTGCAGGGCCGCACGCGCCTCGGGCGAGGTCGGCTCGAAGCCGCTCGGCGCCGCCTTCAGAGGGCTCGACTTGATGGATTCGACCTTGACGCCGATCGTGTCGAGCAGCTGCCCGACATTGGGAATCTGGAAGAGCACGCCGATCGACCCGACGAGCGAGGTCTGGCGCGCCACGATCCGGTCCGAGCCGAGCGCGGCGATATAGCCGCCGGAGGCGGCGAGCCCGTCGACCACCGCGACCACCGGCTTCTTGGCGCCGAGGCGCCGCAGCGCATCATAGAGCGCCTCGGAGCCGCTGACGGTGCCGCCGGGGCTGTCGATGCGCAGGATCACCGCGGAGGCCCGGCTGTCCTCCAGCGACTTGATCAGTTCGAGCGTGCGGCGGTCTCCCGAGATGAAGCCCGAGATGGTGACGCGCGCGATGTGGTCCTGCGAGAGCGAGCCGGGCGTGCGCCCGGTCCAGGCGAGGCCGGCCACGACGGCTGCGCCGAGCACGCCGACGACCGCGAGAAGGCGCCACAGCGTCACCTTGCGGCGCAGGCTGCGACGGTCGGCGAGCAGATCGGCATCGGACGACATCAAGGCACTCCTGGCGGGTTGCGGACCGGTGCGGACGGGTTGCAAAGGCGCCGCTCCCCGGCGCCGGGCATCGCGTTCCGGCGCCCGTGATGTAGCCCTGCGCCCGTTCGGGGGCAAGGCGACAGGCGCTCCTCAGGCCGCGACCGAGGCGCGCGCGCGGTCGAGGGCGAGCAAGGCGAGCCCGCTGGCGACGGAGCGGAAGGCATCGCCGACATGGATTCGTCCGGCGCCGAAGCGCCGGTCGAACAGCGCACGCACCGCGGGAACATGCGAGGTGCCGCCGGTCATGAAGACGGCCTCGATCGCGTCCGCGCCGACACCAGCCTCGGCGAGGGCCCGGTCGAGTGCCGCCTCGATCGCGGCGACGTCCTGCGCGATCCAGCTCTCGAAATCGGCACGGCTGATGCGGCGCTCGATGGATATCCCGGTCTGCTCGAAGCGCAGCACAGCCTCGTCAGCGCCCGACAGCGCGATCTTCGCCGCGGAGACGGCGCGGTAGAGTTCGTAGCCGAGATCGTATTCGATCACGGTGAGCAGATCCTCGAGCCGGTCGGGCTCGACGGCGTCGCGGATCAGCGCCTTGAGCTCGGCCATGGTCTCCCGGCTCTTCATCAGCGAGAGGCGATGCCACTGCGCGAAGGCGGCGTGATAATGCGCCGGGATCGGCAGGAGCTTGCCGAAGGAGCGGTACTGCGTACCCTTGCCGAGACGCGGCGAGATCGCATGCTCGATGATGCGATAGTCGAAGGTGTCGCCCGCGACGCCGACGCCGGCATGGGAGAGCGGCGTCGCCTCCAGCCGCCCGGCCTCGCCGGGCGCGAAGCGCATCACCGAGAAATCGCTGGTGCCGCCGCCGAAATCTGCAACCAGCATGGTCTGGGGACGCTTGAGGTCGCGGGCATACCAATAGGCGGCGCCGAGCGGCTCATAGGCGAAATCGACCTGGCTCATACCGGCCTCGGCATAGGAGGTCCGCAGGCGGCCGAGCGCGAGGTCCTCGTCCGGTCGCTCGCCGGCGAAGACCACCGGGCGCCCGGAGACCAGCGGGGTCGCGGCGAGAGCGTCGACACCCGCAACGATGTCGGCGAGGAACACCGCGATCAGGTCCTCGAGCCGGAACAGCTTGCCGAAGAGCCGCGTCTCCTGGAAGGCGCGGCTGGAGAGATGCGTCTTGAGCGACTGCAGGAAGCGGTGCTCGGTCGTCATGCCCAGCGCCATGTCGAGCGCGTCGGGCCCGCTGACATGGGCGATGCGCGTCGCGGGCGGGCGCCCCTCGCGCCAGAACATCAGCGCCGAGCGATAGGCGTCCACGGCCCCCTGCTTCGTCGCGAAGGAGCGCGTCACGACGCTCCCGTCGGCGCCGGCGAGCGCGACGACGCTGTTGGTGGTGCCGAAGTCGATGCCGATAGCGGCGGGGGTCATGGTCCGATCCTCGATCCGAAACAAAAGCCCGCGCGGATTGCTCCGCGCGGGCTGGTTGGACGATCCGGCCGCCGAAGCGGCCGAACGATCACTTCTTCTCGGTCGTCGCCTTCTTGAGGGCGGCGCCCAGGATGTCGCCGAGCGAAGCGCCGGAGTCGGCGGAGCCGTACTGCGCCATCGCCTCCTTCTCCTCGGCCATCTCCAGAGCCTTGATCGAGACCTGGATCTTGCGGGCCTTCTTGTCGAAGAGGACGACGCGGGCGTCGACCTTCTCGCCGGCAGCGAAGCGCTCGGGGCGCTGCTCCTGGCGATCGCGAGCGATCTCGGCGCGCTTGATGAAGGTGGTCATGTCGGTGCCGGCGATCTTGACGTCGAGACCGCCTTCCTTGACCTCGATCACCTCACAGGTGACGACCTGGCCCTTCTTGAACTCGCCGGCATCCACGAAGGGATCGCCGCCGAGCTGCTTCAGGCCGAGCGAGATGCGCTCCTTCTCGACGTCCACATCGAGAACGACAGCCTGCAGCATGTCGCCCTTCTTGTATTCCTCGATGACCTGCTCGCCCGGACGGTTCCAGTCGAGATCGGAGAGGTGGATCATGCCGTCGATGTCGCCTTCGAGACCCAGGAACAGGCCGAACTCGGTCTTGTTCTTGACCTCGCCCTCGACCGTCGAGCCGCTCGGATGCTGCTCGGCGAAGACCTCCCACGGGTTGCGGAGGGTCTGCTTGAGACCGAGCGAGATGCGGCGCTTGACCTGATCGACCTCGAGGATCGCGACGTCGACTTCCTGCGAGGTCGAGACGATCTTGCCGGGGTGGACGTTCTTCTTGGTCCAGGACATCTCCGAGACGTGGATGAGGCCTTCGATGCCCGGCTCCACTTCGACGAAGGCGCCGTAGTCCGTGATGTTGGTGACGCGGCCCTTGAGGCGCGCACCGACCGGGTAACGCGCCGCGATGCCATCCCACGGGTCAGCAAGCAGCTGCTTGATGCCGAGCGAGATGCGGTGCGTGTCCTGGTTGATCTTGATGATCTTGACCTTGACCGTCTGGCCGATGGTCACGACCTCGGACGGATGGTTGACGCGACGCCAAGCCATGTCGGTGACATGGAGCAGGCCGTCGATGCCGCCCAGATCCACGAACGCACCGTATTCGGTGATGTTCTTGACGACGCCGTCGATGACCTGGCCCTCTTCGAGCGAGGCGACCAGCTCGGAACGAGCCTCGGCGCGGGTCTCTTCGAGAACGGTGCGGCGCGACACGACGATGTTGCCGCGGCGGCGATCCATCTTGAGGATCTCGAAGGGCTGCGGCTGGCCCATCAGCGGGCCGACGTCGCGGATCGGACGGATGTCGACCTGCGAGCGCGGCAGGAAGGCCACGGCGCCGTCGAGATCGACGGTGTAGCCGCCCTTGACGGTGTTGAAGATGACGCCCGAAACCTTCTCGCGGGCCTCGAAGGCCTTCTCGAGCTTGACCCAGCTCTCCTCGCGGCGCGCCTTGTCGCGCGAGATGACGGCCTCGCCGAGCGCGTTCTCGATCCGGTCCAGATAGACCTCGACCTCGTCGCCGACCTTGATGTCCTGGTCACGGCCGGGGCCGTTGAATTCCTTGAGCGCGACGCGCCCTTCCGTCTTCAGGCCGACGTCGATGATCGCCATATCCTTCTCGATGGCGACGACCTTGCCCTTGATGACGGAACCTTCGAGGGCCTCGTTACGGTTGAACGATTCCTCGAGAAGGGCGGCGAAATCCTCGCGGCCCGAAAAGCTTTCTACGGCTGACATGTATGCTCCTGACGCCGGCCGCGTCTCCCGCGGATGTCCGGCAAGCGCCCGTTTGGGTTCGTGTTGCAGGCCGGATGCTCCCGTCGGCGCCTCGTCAGAGGCTCGCCGCCATGCCCACGCTCGAGGCGCCGGGCAGGCGAACGGCGCCAGGCCGCCGGTTCCGCATCCGCATCCGATCGGTCCGCCCCAAACACGAAACGGGAGCAGGCCGGAAAGGCCGCCCCCGGCTGTGATCGATCACGGCCTTATCGGACAGGCGCGATGTAGTGGAAATCCGCCGACGGGGCAAGGGCGGACGCCGCCATCGCCCTGGCTGCGGCTACGGGCGGCGACCGGGCGGAGGCCGTCACGCGCTCGCCGCTGCGAAGAGATCGTGCCAGAATGAGCCGAGCCCGGTCGCCGTCCACCGCCGTTCAGACGGAGAGACATCCATGTCCGACGATCCCGAGACGCCCCCGGAAACGAAGCTGACCCGGACCAAGCAGGCCTGGGCGCAGGCCGGCAAGTTCATCACCGGCCGTGTCGCACGGCCCGAAAACGAGCGGCTGCCGCCCGGCCAGCATCTGGTGAAGGACTGGCCGGTGCTCGACCTCGGCCTGCAGCCCACGATCGCTCTCTCCAGCTGGACGCTCGACATCGATGGGCTGGTCGAGCATCCCCTGCACTGGCGCTGGGACGATCTCATGGCGCAGGAACAGGCGACGGAGGTGTCCGACATCCACTGCGTCACAACCTGGTCGCGCTACGACAATCGCTGGGACGGCGTGGCGACCCGCACGATCCTCGATCTCGCGGCCCCCAAATCCGAGGCCGGCTTCGTCGTGCTTCACAGCTATGACGGCTACACGACCAATCTGACGCTGGCCGATTTCGCCAGCGAGGACGCGATCCTCGCCCATTCCTGGGAAGGCCGGCCTATCTCCGGCGAGCATGGCGGACCGCTGCGGCTCGTCTTGCCGAAGCTCTATTTCTGGAAGAGCGCGAAATGGCTGAAGCGGATCGAGTTCGCGCCTGAGAACCGCCCCGGCTTCTGGGAGGTTCGCGGCTATCACGACCGCGGCGATCCCTGGTCGGAAGAGCGCTACAGCGACGATTGAGCCCCGCCTGACGGACCGGACAGCCCGGTCGTCGGCCTCCCGCTCAGAACTCCGACCACCCTCCCCCCGCCTCGCGGCGGGCGGACGCCTTGGGCGTCGTCCCCTGTGAGGGCGCGATCCTGGCCGCCGCCGCCTTGGCGGCTGGCATGGATGAGGCGGCCACCGGGCTTCGGGACGGCGTGCCGCCGACGGTGAAGCGTTCGACCATCCGCTTGAGTTCGTCGGTCGCCTGCTGCAGCTCGCGCGCGACGTTCGCGCTTTGCTCGGCCATCGAGGAATTGCGCTGGGTCATGTCGTCCATATGGGCGACCACCTTGGCGACCTCGCCGATGCCGTTGGCCTGCTCGTTCGACGCGCTGGAGATGTCGGCGAGCGCCGCAGCGACGCTGGTCGAGGAGCCGACGATCTCGGCGAGAGCCGCGCCGGCGTCCTTGACCAGGCGCACGCCGGTCGCGACCTGCTGCGTCGAGTTCGAGATCAGCGCCTTGATGTCGTTGGCGGCGTCGCTTGAGCGCTGGGCCAGGGCCCGCACCTCGGAGGCGACCACGGCGAAGCCCTTGCCGGCCGCGCCGGCGCGAGCCGCCTCGACGGCGGCGTTCAGCGCCAGGAGGTTGGTCTGGAAGGCGATGTTGTCGATCACGGTGATGATCTCGGCGATGTCCCCCGAGGCCTTCTCGATACGCTCCATCGCGCCGACCGCCTCGCCGACGATGCCGCCGCCGCGATTGGCGATGCCGTTGGCCGCTTCACCGAGACTGGTGGCTTCGCGGGCACGGCCGGCGCTGCGCTTGACCGAGGCCGAGAGAGCGTCGGTCGTGGTGGCCGCTTCCTGAAGGCTGTCCGCCTGGGCCTCGGCCTGCAGGGCGAGTTCGCGGCTCCCGAGGCCTATCCGGTCCGCCCCGACGATGATGTCCTGCGAGATGGTGGTGATGGTGGTGACGGTGCCGATGATCTGGGCGAACGCATCCACCAGTTCGTTCACGCCGCCGCAGAGTTCGGCGATCTCGCCCGTCATGCCCGCCAGCGAGATCCGGCGCGTCAGATCCCCTGCCATGGCGGATTGGACCACGCCACGCGTGTCGGCGACGGCTGCGCGCAGGGCGTTCTGGACGCGCTTGCTGGCGGTGATGTCGGTGGCGAATTTGACGATCTTGCAGGGTTTGCCCATGGCGTCGAAGATCGGGTTGTAGGTCGCCTGCAGCCAGATCTCCCGCCCGCCCTGGCCGAGCCGGCGATACTGCCCCTCGTCGAACTCGCCGCGCCCCAGCTTCTCCCAGAACCGCCGATAGGTCTCGCTGCCCTGCTCTGACGGATCGACGAAGAGGCGGTGATGCTTTCCCTTGATCTCGGCCAGGCTGTAGCCGACGGCGGAGAGGAAGTTATCGTTGGCGTCGAGGATATGGCCGGCGAGATCGAACTCGATCACGGCCTGCGACTTGCGGATGGCGGCGATCTGCCCTTCGAGATTGGCCATCGCCTCGCGTCGAGCCGTGATGTCGCTCGCGAATTTGACGACCTTCACTGCCTTGCCGCTGGCGTTCAGGATCGGCGTGTAGTTCGCCAGCAGCCAGATGCGGCGGCCGCCCTTCGCCATTCGGAGGCAGGGGACTTCGATGGGCTCCCCCCGGTTCAACTGCTCCCAGAAAGCGGCATAGTCCCTGGAACCGCGCTCGCTTTCTTCCACGAACATCCGATGGTGCTTCCCCACCACCTCGTCGCGGGAGTAGCCCACCGCCTTCAGGAAATTCTCGTTGGCGTCGAGGATGGTGCCGTCGAGTTTGAATTCGATCACGGCCTGGGAGCGTCGAATGGCGGCCCACTCGCCCGCGTGACTGGAAACAAGGCGAGAAAACGGGAATGTCATGGCGGGTATCACGTCGATAGTGGTTCGGATTGACAGCGCACCTGTCAGCTTGACGTAACGATAGTTAAGAATCCTTTATAATCCACGTGTTGCGTCTGGACTTTTATCACCGCGGCGAAGGCAGGGTGGCGGCGACGCTTCGGACCGCTTCCCCACCGCCCGCCTTCGTGCCACGCTGAGCCTCGTTTCGCCTGCGCTTTTGAGGAGCACGCCATGGGCTGGGTCGTCTTGGGGCTGATCGCCGCGATCGCCGTCTACCTGATCATGACCTATAACGGCCTCGTGGCGATGCGGCAGCGCGTCAACCAGGCCTTCGCGGACATCGACGTCCAGCTGAAGCAGCGCCACGACCTGATCCCCAATCTCGTCGAAACGGTGAAGGGCTACGCCACCCACGAAAAGACGACGCTGGATGCGGTAATCGCGGCGCGCAACGCGGCGCAAGGCGCAGGCAGCCTCCAGGACAAGGCGGCGGCCGAGCAGCAATTGTCCGGGGCGGTCGGACGGTTGCTGGCACTGGGCGAGGCCTATCCCGACCTGAAGGCGAGCGCCAATTTCCAGCAGCTCCAGGTCGATCTCGGTCATGTCGAGGACAAGCTCGCAGCGGCGCGGCGCTTCTTCAACAACGCCGTCAGCGAGTTCAACGCCGCGATCCAGGCCTTCCCGGCCGTCCTGTTCGCGCCCCAGATGGGCTTCACCCAGCGCGAATTCTTCGATGTCGGCGAAACCACGCGCGCCCAGATCGAGGTGGCGCCGAGCGTGAAGTTCTGAGGCGACGCCACAGGCGGCGAACGGGGCGGCTGCGATGCTGGGCCAGGCCTTCGGGCTCTACAGCCACATGCGCAACAACCGGATCAGGTCGGGCTTCCTGATCGCGGGCCTGTTTCTGCTTGTCTATGTCACCGTCTGGGGCCTGCTGCTCGTCGGCTACGGCTATGGCGGCGTGCCGCGCGGGACGACCGCCTATGCCGAGGCCGGGCGGACCTTCTGGCGCTGGCTGCCCTTCACCACGCTGGCGGCGGGGGCGTGGGTCTTCATCGGCTTCCGCATCAATGTCGGGTTGATCGGTGCGGTCTCGGGGGCCAAGGGGCTGACCCGCGAGGACAACCCCAAGCTCTACCGGATGCTGGAGAACCTCTGCATCTCGCGCGGTCTGACCGTGCCAAAGCTCGCCATCGTCGAGAGCGAGGCGCTGAACGCCTTCGCCAGCGGCGTCAACGACCAGCAGTTCACGGTCACGGTGACGAGCGGCCTGCTGGCGCAGCTCAACGACGCCGAGGTGGAGGCGGTGCTGGCCCATGAGCTGACCCATATCCGCAATGGCGACGTCCGGCTGATGATCATCGCCGTCGTCATCGCGGGCGTGATCTCGCTCATCGGCGAGATCGTCTTCCGCGGGCTGTCGCGCAGCCGCATGCGCCTGTCCTCAGACGATTCCAAGAAGGGCAGCGGCGTTGCCATCCTGATCGGCTTCGCGGTGATCGCGCTGGCGTGGTTCCTGGCCGTGGTGATCCGGTTGTCGCTGTCGCGTTCACGGGAATATCTGGCGGATGCGGGGGCGGTCGAGCTGACCAAGAACCCCGATGCGATGATCTCGGCCCTGCTCAAGATCGCCGGCCGCGCCGATATCGAGGGCGTTCCGTCTGGCGTGATGGACATGTGCTTCGAGAACGATCCGGACGATTTCGCCGATCTGTTCTCGACCCATCCCTCCGTCACCAAGCGCGTGCAGGCCCTGGTCCAGACGGCCGGCGGCCGGATGCCGGCTATGCCGCCGCATCCGCCGCGCATCGCTGAGCGTCAGGATTTGCAGACGATGGTGGAGGAATCGGCCGCAGGGGTCGATCCGGCGGCGCGCGGTCCCTGGGCCAGGCCGCCCGGGGGTGGCAGCGCCAGCCCCTGAGACGGCAGCGAGAGCGCCGGCGTCAGCGGCCGTGGCGCGACCAGTCCAGCGCTTCCTCGAGACGATCGTCGCCCCAGAAGATCTCTCCGTCTTCCGTGACGAAGGTCGGCGCACCGAAGATGCCGATCGACTTGGCGTATTCGATCTCCGCGCGCAGCCGGCCCTTGACCTCCTCGCTGCGCGACGCGGGGTAGGCCACGCCCGGATCGGCGCCGGCTTCCTTGAGCGCCGCGTTCAGCACCGCCTCTTCCGCGATGTTGCGGCCCTCTCCGAACCCGGCCCGGAACAGTGCCTTCGAGAAGGCCGGCATCCAGCCCGCCTCGCGACCGGCCAGCGCCAGCCGGGCGGCGATCAGGGAGTTCTGGGGGAAGGTCTCGGGCTTGACGAGGGGGAGGCCGATGCGACCGGCACGGCGCTCCACGTCCCGCCACATATAGCGGCCCTTGCTCGGAAAGAGCGCGAATGGCGAGGTCGACCAGCCATTGGCCGCGAAGATGGGCCCCAGAAGAAACGGGCGCCAGCGGATGCTGACATCGGCCGCCTCCGCCAGGGGCTCGATCCTCAGTGCGCTCAGGAAGGAATAGGGTGATGCGAACTCATACCAGAAGTCCAGAACAGGACGATTGGGCATTCGGCCTCCGGGGCGGTCTGTTCGGTGTAGCGTCGCGCTTCACGAAGCTGAGCCTCCTGAGCCGCGACTGCAAGCTGCGGTGCGATGTCGAAGGGCCACCTGCCGGGGTCATCAACATCGATCCATCAGGCGGGGACGCGCGATCGATCAAAAGGTTCCGATTGCGTCGCCTCCGACGCTGGGATAGTGCGCCATTGCGTTCGAAAAGCGGCCTTCGCGGCCGCCTCACCGCAGCAGCAGGATGATGACCAAGATGACCGAGAAAAGCGTGAAGAAGGTCGTGCTCGCCTATTCAGGGGGCCTCGACACCTCGATCATCCTGAAGTGGCTCCAGACCACCTATGGCTGCGAGGTCATCACCTTCACCGCCGATCTCGGCCAGGGCGAGGAACTCGGCCCGGCGCGCGACAAGGCGCTGCTGCTCGGCATCAAGCCCGGGAACATCTTCATCGAGGACCTCCGCGAGGAGTTCGTCCGCGACTACGTCTTCCCGATGTTCCGCGCCAATGCGGCCTATGAGGGCGTCTATCTGCTGGGAACCTCGATCGCGCGGCCGCTGATCGGCAAGAAGCTGATCGAAATCGCCGAGAAGCTCGGCGCCGACGCGATCTCCCATGGCGCCACCGGCAAGGGCAACGATCAGGTCCGCTTCGAACTGACCGCCTATGCGCTGAAGCCCGACGTCGTGGTGATCGCGCCCTGGCGCGAATGGGATTTGCGCTCGCGCGAACAGCTCCTCGCCTTCGCCGAGCAGCACCAGATCCCGATCGCCAAGGACAAGCGCGGCGAGGCGCCCTTCTCGGTCGACGCTAACCTTCTGCACGCCTCCTCCGAGGGCAAGGTGCTCGAGGACCCGGCGCAGGAGGTGCCCGACTACGTCTATTCGCGCACGATCTCGCCGGAGGACGCGCCCGACAAGCCGACCGTGATCAGCATCGACTTCGAAACCGGCGACGCCTGCGCGATCGACGGCGTGAAGATGTCGCCGGCGACGCTGCTGGCCAAGCTCAACGAGCTCGGCCGCGACAACGGCATCGGCCGGCTCGATCTGGTCGAGAACCGCTTCGTCGGCATGAAGTCGCGCGGCATGTACGAGACGCCCGGCGGCACGATCCTGGCGGTCGCACACCGCGCCATCGAGTCGATCACGCTCGACCGCGGCGCCGCCCATCTCAAGGACCAGATCATGCCGCAATATGCGGAGCTGATCTATAACGGCTTCTGGTTCTCGCCGGAGCGCGAGATGCTGCAGGCGCTGATCGACAAGAGCCAGGAGTTCGTCGCGGGCCAGGTCCGCCTCAGGCTCTACAAGGGCGGCGTCCACGTCATCGGCCGCTCCAGCCCCTACTCGCTCTACGACCAGGACCTCGTGACCTTCGAGGAAGGCGCTGTCGCCTATGACCACCGCGATGCGGCCGGCTTCATCAAGCTGAACGCGCTGCGCCTGCGCACGCTGGGCCAGCGCAAGAAGAAGCTCGGCCTCTAAGCCTCGCTTCCGGGCTTCGACGACGCGATCAAGGGCCGCCCCTCAGGCGGCCCTTTTCGTTTCCGCCCTCGTCTGCCGCACAGCGGGGAAATGCGTCTCCGCCCACTCGACGAGGCCAAGCAGGGGGCCCGCAAAGCTGCGGCCGAGCGGCGTCAGCGAATAGGTCACGCTGGGCGGGACGGTCGGCTGGACGTCGCGATGGACGAGGCCATCCGCCTCCAGCGTCCGAAGCGTCTGCGTCAGCATGCGCTTGGAGATGTCCGGGATCTGACGGTGCAGCGCGCCGAAGCGCCTGGGCCCGGCTGCGAGACTGCACAGCAGCAGCGTCGACCAGCGATCGCCGATCTTGTCCAGCAGCCCGCGAACCGGGCAGTTGTCCCGATCGAGCGGCAGCGTCTGCCAGAATGCGAATTTGGCGCCGAGCGCCTCGCAGGCATCCATCGGGTTCCTCCACGGTAACCTGGTGACGCGAAAGTGCCGTCTTTCGCCGGCTTCGCCTAGTCTCTATCTGAGACTGGGTTACCACATGAGACCGGAGTATTCCATGTCCAATCCCCGTTATGCCGTCACCGGCGCCAACGGCCAGCTCGGCCGCCTCGTCGTCGCGGCCCTGGCGACGCGCGTCGGCGCCACCGCCGTGGCAGCCATCGTCCGCGATCCCGCAAAGGCCGCCGGTCTGTTCCCCGAGGGCGTGGCGGTCCGGAAGGGCGACTACGATCAGCCCCAGGAGCTCGCGACCGCCCTGGCGGGCATTGAGCGGCTGCTGCTGATCTCGTCGAACACGGTCGGCCAGCGCACGCCCCAGCACCGCAACGCGATTGCGGCCGCCCGGCAGGCCGGCGTGTCGCGGATCGCCTATACCAGCTTGCTGCGCGCGGACATCTCACCGCTGGGCCTCGCCGCGGAGCATCGCGAGACCGAGGCGGCGCTCGCCGAATCCGGCCTGCCGTACAGCCTCCTGCGCAATGGCTGGTACACGGAGAACTACACCGCCTCCATTCCGCCGGCCCTCGCCCATGGCGCCTTCATCGGCAGCGCCGGCCAGGGGCGCATCGCGAGCGCCGCCCGCATCGACTATGCCGAAGCGGCAGCGGTCGCTCTCATTACCGACGAGGCGCCGCGCGTCGTGCATGAGCTCGCCGGGGACGCCTCCTATTCGCTGGCGGAATTCGCCGCCGAGCTGACGCGGCAGACGAGCAAGACGATCCCCTATGTCGACATGCCCGAAGCCGCCTATGCGGCCGCGCTCGTGGGCGCCGGCCTGCCGGAGGGTTTCGCGGCCCTGATCGCCGACTCCGACGCGGCGGCGGCCAAGGGCGCCCTCGACGACCAGACGCGGACGCTGTCGCGCCTGATCGGGCGGCCGACGACGCCCTTCGCGACGACGATCACCGACGCGCTGCGCGGCTGAGCGAACCAAACGACCTCTCGGGCGTTGGAAGGCACCCGCTCCCGAGAGGTCACGCCATGATCCGCCTGTTTCCGACCACCCTGCTCGCCGCTGCCCTGCTCGCCGCGACCGCGCAGGCCCAGACCGCGGGGCCGACCTCCGGCGCACCGGCCGAAAAGCCGGCCTCGCCCGCGGTCGCGCTCTGCAAGAATGCCGCGCTCAGCACGCTCTCGGCCCGGGAGCCCGACATCAAGGACATCTATGTCGACGAGGATGGCGCGACCATCGCCGTCTCGGAGACGAAGGTCGAGGATACGCCGGTCACGCGCATCATCATGGCCGAGGCCTATCTCCGGACCGACCGTTCCGACAAGCCGCGCCGCTTCCTCTGCCTGCTGGGCGAGAAGGACAAGGTGCTGCTGACCTTCTTCACGGCCCGGTAACGGCGGGGCGGCAGCCGCGCCTTGTCCCGCAAATCACAATCCTAGCGGCGGGCCTCGACAGTGCGCCCGTCGCGCGCTTTCAGCACAAGTGCCTTTTCATTGCTGATCCGGAAGCTGCGCAAGCTTGTCAGGACAGCGTGGACAGCCGCTTCCTCACGCCCAGCCGGGTCGGGACAAACCCTCGTTGTCGCCTGGAAGAAGCTCGTCGATATCCATCCGAGCACATAAACGTGGAAGTTACCGCTGGCGATATTACAGGAGGTGGTGACGTTCACAACGCCATTGTTGTGAAACGATATCAGCGGCGGATAGCCGAGAGGCGCCACCCCGTCGATGGCGACCACGTGCCATTGTGTGTCATCGAGAATGGTCGGGCGGCGCGGCGAACTGTTGCGCGCCTCGACGGCCTCTGGGACCGCCACTGCCGCCACGCAAAGCAAGAGACCCAATCGGGCTGTCGATCTTGCGATCATCGGGGCAGGCTATGTCAGCGTAAAAACGCCGACAAGCCGGACGCGGGTCAAGGGGCGTCGATGACTCGGGTGGCAGGGCGATCACGCCCATCGGCCAGCTCCTCATGCCACTCGCCGTCCTTGTCCTGATAGACGATGCCGTCGGTGGTGCCGGCGAGCGTCTGGCGCGCGGCTGCATCGCTCGCGGCCTTCAGGGCCGCCTCATGGGAAGGATAGGTTTCCGAGAGCACGTCCTGGACCTTGTAGGCCCAGCCGCCGTCATGCTCGACGATATCGTATCTGACCGTAACCATCGCACCATCTCCTGATTGCCCGAGAGCAACCCGAAGGAGCCTGCGAGGGTTCCCTATTCGCCCTGATCGGCCGCGCGCAGCCCGTCCAGCACCGGCATCGAGGTGATGTGGTAGCCGGCATCGACATGGTGCACGTCGCCGGTGACGCCGCCCGACAGGTCGGAGAGATAATACAGTGCCGAGCCACCGATCTCCTCCAGCGAGACCGATTTGCGCAGCGGCGAGTTGGCCCGCTGCCAGGAATACATCGCGCGCGCATCCGAGATACCGGCGCCGGCCAGCGTCCGCACCGGCCCGGGCGAGAGCGCGTTGACGCGGATGCCGCGCGGGCCGTAGTCGCCCGCCAGATAGCGCACGCTGGCCTCCAGCGCCGCCTTGGCCACGCCCATGACGTTGTAGTTCGGCATGATCCGGGTCGAGCCGCCATAGGTCAGCGTGATCATGCTGCCGCCCTTGGGCATGCGCTGCGCGGCGCGCTTTGCGACCTCCGTGAAGGAGAAGCAGGAGATCACCATGGTCCGTGAGAAATTCTCGCGGCTGGTATCGGCATAGAGCCCTTTGAGCTCGTTCTTGTCGGAGAAGCCGATGGCATGGACGATGAAGTCGAGCGTGTTGCGCTCGGGATCGCCGCCCCAGGCCTCGTCGATGGCGGCGAAGGTCGCGTCCACCGTCGAAATGTCCTCGACATCGCAGGGCAGGACGAGCGTCGAGCCGACGCTCTCGGCCAGCGGCTTCACCCGCTTGCCGAGAGCGTCGCCCTGATAGGTGAAGGCCATCTGCGCGCCATGGGCGTGCAGGGTCCGGGCGATACCCCAGGCGATCGAGTTCTGGTTGGCGACGCCCATGACGAGGCCGCGCTTGTTGTGCATCAGGGGGAGCATGGGGAAATCCCGGAGGTCAGCGTCGAGAATGTGAAGGCGGCCAGTAGAGACAACAGAATTCGAACAACGACGTTTTCTGTCGCGTCGGCAACGACATTACAGGTGCTTCTTCACCGCCGCGGCCGTGTCCTTGGACGACGCCAGCGGCACGATTTCGAAGCGGGCGAGGTCGCCCCAGGCCAGCACCCATTCCTGCAACTTGGTGACGTCGTCGCACTGCATCACCTGGAAACAGCGCGCGAAGTCGGCGGAGATCCAGCTGTCGACATAGGTCAGGCCGTCCGGGATCATCCGGCCATTCTCGTGGAAGCGGGTGTAGATCTCCTTCACCCGCGCCTGGTCGAAATGCTCGATCACCATGAACAGCATCGGTCGCGCCCTCAGGCTTCGAGCTTCTTCATCACGATGGTGGCGTTGGTGCCGCCGAAGCCGAAGGAATTCGAGAGCACGCAGCCGAGGCCCGCATTGTCGATGCGCTTGCGCACGATCGGCATGTCGGCGAAGGCCGGGTCGAGTTCGTCGATATGGGCGCTTTCGCAGATGAAGTCGTTGTTGAGCATCAGCAGCGAATAGATCGCCTCCTGCACGCCGGTAGCGCCGAGCGAATGACCGGTCAGCGACTTCGTCGCGGAGATCGGCGGAGCCTTGTCGCCGGCACCGAAGACCTCCCGGATCGCTTCGATCTCCTTGGCATCGCCGACGGGCGTCGAGGTGCCGTGCGGATTGATGTAGTCGACCTTGGCGTTCACGCCCTGCAGCGCCATCCGCATGCAGCGCACCGCGCCCTCGCCCGACGGCGCGACCATGTCGTAGCCGTCCGAGGTCGCACCATAGCCGACGATCTCGCCATAGATCCTGGCGCCACGCGCCTTGGCGTGCTCGAGCTCTTCCAGCACGACGACGCCGGCCCCGCCTGCGATGACGAAGCCGTCGCGGTTGACGTCATAGGCGCGCGAGGCGCGTGAGGCCGTCTCGTTGTAGTCGGTCGACATCGCACCCATGGCGTCGAACAGGACGGACAGGGTCCAGTCCAGTTCCTCGCAGCCGCCGGCGAAGATGACGTCCTGCTTGCCCCACTGGATCAGCTCATAGGCATTGCCGATGCAGTGGTTGGAGGTCGCGCAGGCCGAGGAGATCGAATAATTCACGCCCTTGATCTTGAACCAGGTCGCCAGCGTGGCGGACGCGGTCGAGGACATGCCCTTGGGCACGGCGAAGGGGCCGACCTTCTTGGAGGAGCCGCTCTCGCGGGCCTTGTCATAGGCATCGATCAGGGCGCGGGTCGAGGGACCGCCGGACCCCATGACGATGCCCGTTCGCTCGTGGCTGATCTCTTTCTCCTCGAGACCGGCATCGGCGATGGCCTGTTCCATCGCGACCTGATTCCAGGCCGAGCCGCCGCCATGGAAGCGCATGGCGCGACGGTCGAGCACGGTCGAGGGATCGAGCGTCGGAACGCCGGCGACGCGGCTGCGGAAGCCGTGCTCCGCAAAATCCGGCATGAAGGAGATGCCGGATTTCGCCTCGTGCAGCGAGGACAGCACTTCCTGCGTATTGTTGCCGATGGACGAGACGATGCCCATCCCGGTGACCACCACGCGTCTCATGCTCTTCTCTCCGGCTTCATCGCGCCTGGGCCGGACGGATCTGTCGTCCGGCGCGCGCTCGTCGATCCCGCGCAAATGGACCGCGCGGCTGGCGCGCGCAAGGTCGCAGCGCGCTTTTCCCCCAGATGCATCCTGCGAATCAGCGTGCCGACAGGGCCGTCGGCACGTTCAGAACGCTCAGGCCGCCTCTGGCTTGAACAGGCCGACGCGCATGTCGCTGACCGTGTAGATGCGCTTGCCATCGGCCTCCAGCCAGCCATCGGCGATGCCGAGGACGAGCTTGGACTTGAAGACGCGCTTGAAATCGACGCCGTAGACGACCTGCTTGACCGAGGGCAGCACCTGGTCGGCGAACTTGACCTCGCCGACGCCGAGCGCCCGGCCGCGGCCGGGCAGGCCTAGCCAGCCGAGGAAAAAGCCCGTCAACTGCCAGAGCGCATCGAGGCCGAGGCAGCCCGGCATCACCGGATCGCCCTTGAAGTGGCAGTCGAAGAACCAGAGGTCCGGCTTGATGTCGAATTCGGCCCGGACGAGGCCCTTGCCGTTGGGGCCGCCCTCCTCCGCGATCTCGGTGATGCGGTCGAACATCAGCATCGGCGGCAGCGGCAGTTGCGCATTGCCCGGCCCGAACAGCTCCCCACGGCCACAGGCGAGGATCTCCTCGTAGCTGAAAGACGATTGCCGCTGCATATCCCGTGTCGCTCCATCCCGGCCGCCTCCGGGCGGCCCTCCGCCCGTGCCTAACACGCCGTCCCGCCCGAACGAAAGGGCGCAGGGAAAGAGCACCGCCCGTCGCCGCCCCATCGCGGGGCGCTTGCGAGCCCGGCTGCGAAAGCTTACATCCATTCTCAACAAGCAGGGTGGGCGACCGTTCCACCTCCGAGGGAGCTTCGCCGGCAGCGATGAGCGATCTGATTTCCCAGGATGCGGGCTATGGATCGACCGCGCGGAAGGGCTGCCCGTTCCATGACATCCGCCAGCGGCTGCGCCGGGTCGGCCTGCGGCCGACGCGTCAGCGCGTTTCGCTCGGCTGGGTCCTGTTCGCCCGGGGCGACCGACACATCAGTGCCGAGATGCTCTACGAAGAGGCGATGAAGGAGAAGATCCCGGTCTCGCTGGCGACGATCTACAACACGCTTCACCAATTTACCCAGGCCGGGCTGCTGCGCGAACTGGCCATCGATGGCGCGAAGACCTTCTTCGACACCGACAGCAGCGAGCATCATCACTTCGTTGTGGATGGCGAGAACACCGTCATCGACATTCCGGCCGAGGCGGTCGACGTCGCCGCGCTGCCGGAGCCCCCTGCCGGCTACGAGATCGCGCGCGTCGACGTGGTCGTGCGCCTGCGGAAGATCGAGGCGGCCGAGGGCTGAAGCCCCCCGCCAGTCAATCCACCTTCTCGTTCGGATAGACGCCCCAGAGGCGATCCTGGCGCAGATAGCCCTGCGTGTCGCCAACGCTGACGCGGCACCAGCTACCGGCGCAGGACATCACATTTGCGATGACGCCCGCTTCGAGCCGCGCCACTACAGCCGCATTTTCCCCGGCCTCGCGCCGGAGCGGGAAGGTTTCGCTCTTGGTCTTGGACCAGGGCGCGACCAGAGCCGTCCGCCGGCCCGAAAGCAGGCTGTGCAGCACCCAGCCCTCCGAGCCGTCGGCGTCGCGCACGCGCCGCCAGGTCTCGAATTCCGCAACGATCTCGACCGGCAGCCCGGCCCGCTGATAGACCCAGCGGGTGCGATGTTCCTTAGACGGTCCCTCGCGCAAATTGACGCGGTCGGTCTTGAGGCTGACATAGCGCGGCACCGGCAGGCCCGTCACCGAACCCGCCTGCATATCCTGGGCGCCCGCCAGAGGGGCCGCCGTCATTGCCGCCAGCAAGACCAGCCCCGCCAGAACGCTCCGCCTCGCCGCCGCCATCCGTCAGATCTCCACTCAATCGATCGGCCCGCAGCCGGACACCCCCGGCGAAGGGTCATGTTGTCATCCGCCGTTACGCCACTTAGAGAACGGGCGAAGCCGAGCGTTCTGCCGCCTCATTCCTGAAGCCCTGCGGTTAATGGGGGGTTGAGGCCAAAAGGCGGCGGGCGTCAGCGGCAGCGGAGGAGGAGGCGTCCATGTCGAAGAAAAAGCCGCTCGTCGTCGTCACCCGCAAGCTGCCCGCCGTGGTGGAAACGCGGATGCGCGAACTCTTCGACGCCCGCCTGAACATCGACGACACGCCGATGAGCCAGGCCGCCCTCGTCGAAGCGGTGAAGACGGCCGATGTTCTCGTCCCGACCGTCACCGACCGGATCGATGCCAAGATCATCGCGCAGGCCGGGGACCAGCTGCGGTTGATCGCCAATTTCGGCAACGGCGTCGACAATATCGACGTCGCGAGCGCCGTGCAGCGCGGCATCACCGTGACGAACACGCCGGGCGTGCTGACCGACGACACCGCCGACATGACGATCGCCCTGATCCTCGCCGTCGCGCGGCGCATCGCCGAGGGCGCGCGCGTCATCCCCGATGACGAATGGGCGGGCTGGTCGCCGACCTGGATGCTGGGGCGGCGCATCACCGGCAAGCGGCTCGGCATCGTCGGCATGGGCCGGATCGGCCAGGCCGTGGCACGGCGCGCGGCTGCCTTCGGGCTTTCGATCCACTACCACAACCGCCGCCGGCTCGATGCCCGCATCGAGGAGAAGCTCGACGCGACCTATTGGGATTCGCTCGACCAGATGCTGGCGCGCATGGACATCGTCTCGGTGAACTGCCCCCACACGCCAGCGACCTATCACCTGCTTTCGGCGCGCCGGCTCAAGCTGCTGAAGCCCGACGCGATCCTGGTCAACACGGCGCGCGGCGAGATCGTCGACGAGACGGCGCTGTCGCGGATGCTGGAGGCGGGCGAACTGGCCGGAGCCGGGCTCGACGTCTACGAGAGCGAGCCGGCCGTCAATCCGCGGCTGCTGAAGCTCGCCCGCCAGCACCGCGTCGTGGTGCTCCCGCATATGGGCTCGGCGACCCATGAGGGCCGTGCCGACATGGGCGAGAAGGTCATCGTCAACATCAAGACCTTCATGGACGGCCACAAGCCGCCGGATCGCGTGCTGCCCAGCATGCTCTGAGGCTGCCGCGCAGGCAGCGCGGCCGCTCAGGCGCGCAGCTCTGCAACCAGCTGCGGCCACTGCGCGAAATCGTCGATCACCGCGAAGGCGCCGGCTTCGGCCAGGCGCCGTGCGCTGCGCGCCTTGTCATGGGCGACGCCGGTGAAGCCAACCACGCGCATGCCCGCCGCCAGCGCGGCCCGTACACCGGGCACGGAATCCTCGATCACCAGGCAGGCCTCAGGCGCAGCCGCCATGCTCGCTGCGGCATGGAGGAAGACGTCCGGATGCGGCTTGCCGCGGGCGACCTGCGATGCGGAGTAGATGTGCGGGTCGAACAGCTGGATCAGCCCGGTGATGGCGAGATTGCGCCGCAGCGGCGCAAGGCTGGTCGAAGAGGCGACGCAGCGACGGCCGCCGATGGCGGTCACGGCCTCCCGCACGCCGGGCAGCGCGCGCAGTTCGGTCTCGAGCCGAAGTGCCACCGCGTCCTCGATTTTCTGTTCGAAATCGGCAGGCAGCGGGCGGCCATGGGCCGCCTCGATGATCTTGATGCCTTCGGACCAGGGAATGCCGACGATGCTGTCGACATAGTGGTCGAGCGTCCAGCTCGTCAGGCCGAGCGCGTGGCAGGCGCCAAGGCTGACCTCGCCATAGAGCGTCTCGGTGTCGATCAGCGTGCCGTCGCAGTCATAGATGACGAGATCCGGCATGGCGGCGGTCGGCGCGGAGGCGCTCACTCGGCCCGCGCGGTGTCGAACTGCCCGGTCTTGCGGAAGCGCCAGAGATAGGACGGGACGATCGCCTCGACAGAGACGGGCGCGATGCCAAGCCCTTCGAAGCTGCGCGCCTCCGCCACGGCCGCATCCGAGACGACATTGTCGCTCTCCAGCAGCGTGACCTGATCGCGCGTCAGCTTGATCGCATCCGGCAGCAGGCCGAGCGTGAGCATGTCGAGGGTCTCGAAGATGCTCGCCTGGATCCGCGCCACGGGGAAGGGCAGCGGCAGCAGCAGCCGCTTGCGGCCCGTCACCTCGCAGATATAGGTCAGAAGCTCGCGGAAGCTCTTCACCTCCGGGCCGCCGAGTTCGTAGACGCGGCCGCCGGTGACGACGCCGTCGACGCCGCGGGCCACCGCTTCGGCAACGTCTCCGACGAAGACGGGCTGGAACCTGGTTTCACCGCCGCCGACCAGCGGCAGCACGGGCAGCATCCGCGCCAGCGAGGCGAAGCGGTTGAAGAAGCCGTCCTCCGGACCGAACACGATCGAGGGCCGCAGGATCACGACGCCGGGCACCGCAGCCAGGGCCGCGGCCTCGCCCTCGGCCTTGCTGCGCGCATAGAGGGATTTCGACGCGCGATCAGCGCCGATCGCCGAGACGTGGACGAGCCGTGCGATACCGGCCGCTGCGCAGGCCTGCGCGATCGCCCGGGCGCCGTTGGCCTGGACGGCGGCGAAGTTCTGGCGGCCGCCTTCCTGAAGGATCCCGACGAGATTGACGACGGCGGAGGCGCCCCTCACCGCCGCGGCGACGGAGTCGGGATAGCGCAGATTGGCCTGGACCGCATGGATCTGTCCGACCATGCCGAGCGGCTGCAGGAAACCCGCGAGATCGGGCCGGCGCACCGCCACGCGGACGCGATAGCCGCGCTTGACGAGGGCGCGGACCACATGGCGGCCAACGAAGCCGGAGCCACCGAAAACCGTGACGAGTTGCTGGCTCGGAAGGGACAGGTCGTTCGCCATCGTCGGCAGGCCTCATGCGCGCGGGTTCGCGATGGCTCCTAAAGCATTTCACCCCCGTCTGGAAAGGTGCTTGCGCAGGAGAGGCGCGGCTGCCGGGACCGACGCCCCCGAGCTGCCGCGGAAGCAGGCAGCACCGCCCGCAATTGAGGCATATAGAACCGCGAAAACAGCTCGTTAAGGTCGATGTTCTTGCGATGTCTCTCCTCTACTTAACCAGTCCTTCAGTCCCGGACCTTAAAATGCGCGACATCTTCCCAAACGTCAGGCCGAGGTTCGTCGTGAGCTCCATTCGCAACAAGATTCTCGGCCTGATCGGCATCGTCGCGGCGGGGGCCGCGATCGCGCTGGCCTTCGCGCTGGTCGCGCTTTCAGGCATCGAAGGCATGGGGCAGCGGGTCTCGCGCCAGAACGATGTCGCGCTCGCGACCGAGCGACTCAACGTTGCGGTCAACCAGCTGAGCGAGGATTCGCGTCTGGCTTACATGTCGCGCAATCCCAACGAGGCGAAGAACGCCGCCGCCGCGATCGAGAAGGGGCTCGCCCAGCTCAACGAGCGTCTGAGGCTCTTCACCGCGATCATCCCCGCCGACGAGAAGGCCCGCGCCGCCAAGATCGGCCAGCTGGTCGCCGAGTTCGCCGGTATCCGCGCCGAGACCGCAAAGCTCGCCCAGGAGGTCTCCGGGCGCGCCGCCGACGCCTGGGGCAACAGCGAGGCCAGCCGCCGCAACCGGACTGCCCTGATCGACGAGCTCGCCGGTTTCAGCCGGCTGAACGAGCAGGCCGGCGATGCCATCGAAGCGGAATCCTCCGCCTATGGCGCCCGCATGCGGGTTCTGATCCCGCTGACGCTGCTGGTGCTGCTCGGCATTTCGGTCGCGGCGGCCATCGCCTTCTCGCGACGTGCCATCGTCAAGCCGCTGCTCGATCTCGGCGGCGTGATGGATCGGCTGATCGCCGGCGACACCGCCATCGACGTGCCCCATGCGCAGCGGCGCGACGAAATCGGCGCCATGGCCCGCTCCGTCTCCGTGCTGCGCGAGACCAGCGAGAAGGTCGCGATCCTGCAGCAGCAGGAGCAGGCTGCGGCTGCGGCGCGCCTGGCCCGTGCCCAGTCGATGGAGGCGGTGGTTTCCGATGTCGGCGAGGTGGTGGCTGCGGCGGCGGCGGGCGATTTCTCGGCGCGTCTGCAGATCGACCAGGCCGACGAGCAGATGCAGAAGCTCGTCGCCGGCATCAACGAGATCAATGCGGTGGTGGATTCCGCCACCAGCGAGTTCGCCCGCACGCTCTCGGCGGTCGCCGCCGGCGATCTGACGGTGCGGGTCGATGCCGCCTATCGCGGCAAGTTCGCCGAGCTGAAGGGCGCCATCAACGAGACGGTGGACCGCCTCTCGGCTACGGTGAAGACGATCCAGCTGACCTCGTCGGAGGTCGGTCTGGCCGCCCGCGAGATCAACATGGGCGCGGATGATCTCTCCAAGCGGACGGAAGAGCAGGCCTCCTCGCTGGAGGAGACCGCCGCGACCACCGAAGAGCTCGCGGCCTCGGTGAAGGCCTCGGCCCAGGCCTCGCGCCAGGCGGCCTCGATCGCGAACGAAGCCATGGAGGCGGCCCAGACCGGCGGCACCATTGCCGGCCAGGCTGTGGACGCCATGGCCCGCATCGAGGGCGCCTCGACCAAGATCTCCGACATCATCCGGGTGATCGACGACATCGCCTTCCAGACCAACCTGCTGGCGCTCAACGCGGCGGTGGAAGCGGCCCGCGCCGGCGATGCCGGCAAGGGGTTTGCGGTCGTGGCCTCCGAGGTTCGCACGCTCGCCCAACGCTCCAGCGAGGCGGCCAAGGACATCTCGGCGCTGATCTCCTCCTCCAACAGCGAGGTCGGCGAGGGCGTGAAGCTCGTCCGTCAGGCGGGCGAGCAGCTCAGCCAGATCCTCTCCGCCTCGAAGAAGGTCGCCGCCACCATCGCCGACATCTCGGCGGCGTCGGGCGAACAGGCCAACGGCATCGACGAGATGAGCCAGGCTGTGGCCCATCTCGACGAGATGACCCAGCAGAACGCGGCACTCGCCGAACAGAGCGCGGCGTCCGCCGGCTCGCTCTCCAACCGCATCGGCCAGCTCAACGACCTCGTCGCGGCCTTCAGGACCGGGCCCGAGGGGATCGGCCATGGCGGCGCCTATCGCGACCCCTCGCAGGCCCTGCAGCGCCACGCGGCCTGACGGGCCCGTCACAGGAATTTTGCACGATTGCCAACAAATTGCTGCGGAGCCGTTGACAGCCCCGCAGCGCCTCCGTAAACGAACCGCCGTTGCCCAGGTGGCGGAATTGGTAGACGCACCAGCTTCAGGTGCTGGCGCTCGCAAGGGCGTGGAGGTTCGAGTCCTCTCCTGGGCACCACTCTTTTTCGCCTTTGGCGTCAAAGAGTTAAGCATTGATAACGAGTTACATGGTATCCGCTTTGACACCGCGGTTTGACACCATGGCTCTCGCAATGTCCCGACCCTTCACTACCAAGCAGGGTTCCTACTACCTCAATGTGAAGGTGCCCAAAGCCCTTCGCACGCGGGCCAAAGGCCGACGCGTCAGCCTCCCCGTGGCGGGTGAGCAGCACAGCGTGATGATCGGTGAAAAGGTCGTCCTGTCGCTGAGGACCAAGGACCCGGAGACGGCAAAAACGCGCTTTCGCCTGGCGGTGCAGGCGCTCGGTCAATACTTCGAGGCCCTGGAGAAAGGGCCCCAGCTGCTGACACGCACCCAGCGGACCGCGCTCGTTGGCGACATCTACCGGGAGGCCGTGCGCGATCTCGAGACCGACGACAGTTTTCTGGATGCCATCGAGGCGACGACCACCGAGTTCGACGCCAATGTCGCCCACCACCTCGGCAGCACGCCCGCCGACGAATCGCTGGATGGCATCCCTGCGCGACCGGCTGACGAAAAGACGGCCGAGCTTCTGGCCGCGATCGATATGTACGATTCCAGAGCCCTCGCCGCCTGGGCTGTGAAATACGAAACCGATCCCACCAAGCGCGCGGTCGCGCTTGAACAGCTTTACGGCCCGCTCGTCGACGGTGAGATCGCCCGCAAGCAGGTCCTCGTCGACGAGACGTCCCGCAGCAAAACGCTCGAGGTCATGGATCAAGCCGCGGACGCTTTCGGGGAGATGGCAACGCGCCGGCTGACCAGCCTGGACTTCAGCGACCCCTTCGGCGCGGGGCTGCCCGCCTGGAACGCGCCGAAGCCTGTGACGCCTGGTGCCGTTGCTGCGCCGCGCGGCGTTCTGACCATGGAGAAGCTGTTCGCCAAATGGAAAGAGGAGCACGCCACCTCGCGCTCGCCCTCGACGTTTCGCCGCTATGGCTTCTCGATCGACGCGTTGATCGCCTTCTGGGGCGAGAGGGACGTCAGGCTGATGACGTCTGACGATGTGTTGGCTTTCGCCAAAGAGCGCCGGAAGACCATCCCAGCGGCGACCTTCAACA
This sequence comes from Bosea sp. OAE506, assembly GCF_040546595.1. Classification (NCBI taxonomy): domain Bacteria; kingdom Pseudomonadati; phylum Pseudomonadota; class Alphaproteobacteria; order Hyphomicrobiales; family Alloboseaceae; genus Allobosea; species Allobosea sp. OAE506. The sequence goes on from NZ_JBEPOB010000001.1 coordinate 74,898, forward strand.
AGAACGATCTCGTTGCCGTCTCGTCGATCCTGGGGTGGGCCACGAGCCCTCTGGCCGGGAAGCTCCTGGCGTCAAACCCGGCCTACAAGATCAGGCTCCCCGAAGACAAGAAGACGGTCACCCGCGAGAAACGGTTCCGTGACAGCGAGATCGCTGCCATCCTGCTCGCCGCGCGGCACGCGCGCTTCAACCCCAAGATGCCACGCGCGTCGGCATCGCGGCGCTGGGCTCCCTGGATTTGCGCCTACACGGGCTGCCGTATCCAAGAGACCTGCTGGGTCACGAAGGACGACATCTACCGCGACGGCGATGTCTGGCTGATCAACTTCCCGAAGACCAAGATCGACATCGCCCGGCGTGTCCCGCTTCACCCCGCGCTGATCGAGGAGGGCCTGCTCGCCTTCCACGCCCAGGCCCCCTCAGGTTACCTGTTTTGTGGCGACGTGCCCCAAAAGCCCGGTGCCACCCGCACCCAGCAGGAGCAGCGCGCGAGCGAACTGTCAGAATGGATCCGCGAGCAGGTCACGCTGGATCCGAGCCTCAGCCCGAACCACGGCTGGCGCCATACCTTCATCACGCGAGCCGAGGATGCCGGGATCGCCAAGCGAAAGAGCAATGCGATCACCGGCCACAACACCGCCAAGGATGCCAGCGACGGCTACTATGCGCCGAGCGCCGCGGAACTGAAGAAGATCATCGATTGCTATCCGCGCTACGATCTCGATGTGAAGCCGCACGAGTCGGGCGCCGCGCCCGGGGCTGGCGTCGACGAGGAGGACTGACCCGATCGCGATTCCTCGTGCCGTTCCGTCATCGGCTCGCGGCCCGGTCGCGAGCCGATAACGGAATGGACCCCAAGCGTCAGACGGCCGTCTGCGCAACCTGCCCGTAGCCCTGCCCGTTAGATTTCCAGCTCGCGGCGACCCGGCGCCGCGGGTTGACGACGTGGTCGTGGATGATGGCCTCGGCGATACGCAGGAGGCGCTCGGCATCGCGGCTTTTGGGCCGGAAGAAGTAGAACTCCTGCGCCTCGCTCACGCGCATGACCTCGCCGAAGCTATAGGCGGTCGCGCGCATGCATTGCTCCGGCGCGATCCCGAGCAGCGCGCAGTGGTCCTGACCTTCGGCGCTGTTCAGCCAAGGATTGAGCGCGGCGTTGCGCATGCGATGGTGCAGCCGCTTGTCGAACTCGCGCACCGACAGGTCATCGGGCAGGCGGACGGCCAGCGCCCGCTCGGTAAGCGTGACGGGCGAGCCTTCGAGGGGCCCGGCTTGCGGCAGGATGTGCTGGAGCATCCAGTTGTCGTAGCCGAGGTCACTGGCGAGATGGCCGTCCGGGCTGGTGGTCAGCGCGCCATAGCGATCGCCGTTCAGTTCGCGAAGGCGATCGCGCAGATGGACCTGGGCGGTGACCGAGACCTTGTGCACGGCCATACGCAGGCGGCGGGCCAGGCCGAGCAGACCGGTCGCCATGGTCATGCGATGGTCCTCGCCGCAGCCGGCGGCGTAGATGTGGACGAGCCTACCCGGCCGGTAGGCCGTCACGAACGCCGGCCGGACGAAGGCATCCTGGGGAAGGGTCGTGACCGCCTGCCCGCCGATGCGAGGCCAGCGCGTGGGATACCATTCGGTGACGGCCCCCGCGGAACCCCGCGGAAGCAGTCTTGCGCCGATGGCGCGTTTGGCCGTGCCCGCCGCGGCCGTGTCCTGGTTTTTGGTGGTCATGTTTTTGATCCGTCGTGCCGGGCTTCCCGGGGGCATTCCCGTTCTCACCCTCAACCCTCCGGTGTTCCGGTGCCATTCTTTGGACCTCACCCTCGCGCCTGCAGGAACCCGATCGGGCCGCGCGTGACTGTTCCGACCGCCAGCCGCTCGGCCGCCTCGACATCCGTCACGGTGAGATGGCTGCGGCCGACCCCGGCGGCGAAGCCCAGCGCCAACCGCACGATCCGTTTGATCTGCCGGGGATGGGCGCGCGCGAGGCGGGCGATGACCTCTTCGCATGGGGCTGCGATCGCGCCGCCTGCCTGCGCGATCGCATCCGTGACGATCCGGCGGGTGATGCCGAGCAGGTCAGCGCCAAGGGGCGGCGCGATCTCGACCATCAGAAGCCTGTCCTGGATGAAGGATGGCAGGCGATGGGCGTCGTTGGCGGTGGCGATGATGATCGCGTGCGATAGGTCGAAGGGTACGCGCAGATATTCGTCCAGGATTGCGCCGCTGTTTTGCGGTTCGAGCAGGTTCAGCAGCACGTGGTAGGGCTGCTCGTCGCGATGACTCTCGAACTTGTCGATCTCGTCAAGCAGGAGCACGGGCTGGGCGGTGTCGGTGCCCTGCAGCGCCTCGTTGACGACGCCCATGCGCGCCCCGCGCCAGCTCGTCGGGTGTCCGACGATGAGCTGCTGGCAATCGCTGTTGGTCGCGCAGGAGATGGCCTGGATCGCCGTGCCGAGCGCCGAAGCGATTGCTTTGCTCGCATGGGTCTTACCGACCCCGGGTGGCCCCAGCAACAGGATCGGCGGGACCGTCAGCGCGCTCCCCGTCATGACGGAGAGCGCAACCGCCCGGTCGATCAGGTCGATCACGGTCGCAACGTTCGGGCAGGCCAGCCTCGCCTGCGCCAGCCGGTCGCGCATCCCTTCAGAGCCGAACAGAAGCGGGCGCAGCGGCCCGCGCTCGTCATCGGCGAGCCAGCGCAGCTTGTCGAGGCGCAGTTGCTCCTCGGTGCTCAGCGAAGGCTGCGGCAGGCCGAGCTCGACCTCGTCGTCGAACATGTAGCGTCGGCCATAAACCAGCTCGAGCTGGCGCAGCAGCGCGCTGCGGTCGAAGATCGCGATCTCGCGAGGTGCCGCCATCGCGCTGGCCGGCGAAGGCTCTGGCAATTCGGCGCCATGGACAGGGATTTGGGCGGGGGAGGCGAAGCGCTGGCTGCGCCGGCGCTGGGCGCGAGGAGGATGAGCATAGTCGGGATGATCGTCGGTCATGTTCTTGGTCTCTGTGGGTCGGCTCAGTCGAGCTGCCCCCTCGCCCCGGCCGTCACGATCAAAGGCGCGACGGAGGCCGTCGCGCCTTCAAAGACTTTTGGGACAATTGCGATGCCTGCAGGCCTCAGCGCTCCATGCAGAGGCCGTCGCGGGCCGCGGCCCATGCGACCGCGGCACGGAGATGATCGGGATCGCGATGGCGCGGCGCGATCAGATCGAGCGCGGCGCACTGGACCGCGATCTCGTCAGAGTCGCGAGCCGGCCACAGGACCAGCCGCGCCAGCCTGGCATAGGCGAGCAGCATCGCGCCCCCGATCGCGACATCCAGCAGGCCCGGGTCTTTGAGCCGCTGCTGCACGCGTCGCCAGCTATCGATCTGCGCGAACAGGGCGCGCGCGCTGGCGAGCCCGTCGCCGGGATCGATCCCCGTCTCCAGCCACAGCTGGAGCGACGGCGTCAGCGCGAGCGGGTAGGCCGCCGCCTCGCCCGGCTTTGCCGCAAGCCCATTGGGTGACGGCTGCGGCAGCCGGGGTAGGCGAAGGTGCTGTTCGCTCATCGCGACGAGAGCACCGCCGCAGATCACGTCCGTCTGCTGTCGGAGCGCCGCATCTCGCGAGCGCCGCGCGTGCGCGCGGAGCGCTCGACGAAAGCTCGCAAGCGCCCGGTGATCCTCGTCATCCCGTGGCGCGATCAGCATTGTCGCGACATTGGCACTGTCGATCAGCAGCGCCAACGCCCTGGCGCAGTTAAGGACCTCGGCAGAGGCCGTGATTTGCCCCTCGCGCACCTGATCAAGCAGGCGGCCAAGCTCATCGGTATGGAAACGGGCGCGGGCGCGGATGGCCACCAGCGAAGGCCGGTCCTGCCAGACCGCAGCGAAGCGCCGCAGCGGCGGCGCATCATCATCGACGAGACGCTCCAGCGCCTCGAACTCGTCGATCACTTGAACGAGCGGAAAGCGTCCGCAGGTCGCCTCCGCCACCTCCTGCTCGCGCTCATCTTTGTCCGGGCCGTCGCTTTGCGGCCGGAACTCTTGAGGAATGTCGGTATTCATAGTTGCTTCTCACGGGGGTCCTAGCCGGTCGGCTACGCTCCTCCCCGTTATCCCTGGCAACGAACGAGGGCGCCGCCAGCAGCGGCGCCCTTCATCGTGATGGGCGGCGTTTCTGCAGGGTGCGCCGGTCAGCGCTGGCGCTCGCGGTCCGCGATCCGGCGCTGCATGAGCCGAAGCTCCTTCAGCCGCTCGGCGGCGGCCTGCGCGAACAGGACGACGTCGCGCAGCCGCTCATCCTGCAGCCGAACGGCGATTGCTTTGATGCGGTCCCGAACCGTCTCGTCGTCCTTGGTGGCGGCGGCGGCGATCAGGGAGGCCCGCGCCAGATCAGCCGCAGCCAGCAGCCTGGCGCCGTGGCAGGCGCCCTGAAGCCGGTCGAGCCGCTCGCGATCGATCTCGTCAGCCTCGCTGGCAACGGTGAAGCGATCAGCATCGTCGAGCTGCAGGTCGGCACGCTCGATGAGCGTGTCCGCCGGCGCGAGATTGCGCAGGAAGGTCATGAGGCTCAGTCCCTGCTCGATCCCGAGCATCGCGGGCTGACCCTCCCGGACCTCGTCGAGGCCGGGAACCGTCGCTGCGTCGAAGCTCAGGTCGTCAGGGGCGGTGTCGTCCATGCCCGGGTAGGTGAAGGCCTTGCGGGCGAGCGCCGCGAACGCCTCGTCGTCCCCGACAGCCGCGACGACGTCGTCGAGAACGCGCCGGCGGGCCGCGAAGTCGCCCTGCGAGCGCGGCGGCGCGAGCGCGACCGTGACGGTTGCGGCGGCATCAAGCAGCGAGAGCGCGATCAGCACGTCGAAGAGATAGGCGACCTGCTGGCGGTCGGAGGTGCCGGCCAGCGCGACGAAGCGCGTGACCTCGTCGGCATAGCCGATGGCCCGGGAGCTGATTTCGCCGAGTGAGAAGGTTTTCGCCGCGAAGGCGGCATAGCCCCGCTCCAGCCCGGCCTTGAGCGAGAGCTCGTTGCTGAAGCCGGCGAGATCGTCGGTGACGGGCCGAAGCGGCAGGTCGAGCTCGATGTCGGCGAGCGACAGAGGAAGAAGAGTGTTCATGGTGTTCGTCCCAGGTTCGTCGGGGTCACAGCCACGCGGCTGCGCTGTCCCGTCTGGTCCCGGAATCAGAAAGGAGGCGCCCGCGCGCGGACGCCTCCCTTCATGTCGTCAGATGGGCTGTTCTGCGCGCCTATTAGACCAGCTCGGACCACTCGAAGACGAGCCGGTCGCGGCTGTCCGGCGGCAGCGATTTGACCCAGGCTGCGTCGGCCGTAACGTGCCGGATCGCCGCCTGCATGTGAGCAGGATCGCCGATCTCACCGCGCAGATTGACCAGCGTGACGACCGCCTTCTTGGTCGCCAGCGCGGCGCGGTTGTGCACAGGCCAGATCATGACCTGCGCTGCGGCCAGATAGCCGGCGATACGAGCGCCTTCGGCAGCAGCCATCAGTTCGCTCGCGTTCTCCGGACCGCGCTGGGCCAGCGCGATCAAGCGGTCGCAGGTTTCGAACATGGTCTCGGCGCGCTGCCGGAGGACGTCAAGATCGGGGGCGGTGCTGGCGTAGCCGACCCAGTTTGCGATCTCCCGATGCGCGAACGCGGGGGGACCGCCGCGCAGCTCCCGGCCGGCGGAGAGTTCCCAGCGCTCGATCGGCCAGGTTGCCAGCCCGCGGCTGTCGCTCTCTGGCGCCGTCGGCGCTGGAGGCAACATCAAGGCCGGCACGCTGAAGGCGGTGCGCTTCCAGCGCAGGCGGCGCGCCAGCGTCGCGTCCATCGTCGAGACGAAGGTCTGGTCGCGGCGATGGTGCAGAGCGCCGGTCGCCTCGGCGAGGGCGAGCTTGGCCTCGGCCTGGTCGAGGTTGTCCGCCGGCCAGATCGCGGTCAGCGCGACCAGACTCAGGCTCATGATCTGAAGCCCAGCGCAGGCGAGGTCGTACTCGCGCTCGCCGAGTTCCTTGATGAGGCTGAGCCGGAACTCCTCGTTCGACAGGCTTTTGGCGTTGCGCGCCGCCGCCTTCAGGTCGATCGGCTGGCGCCGGAACGCCACCAGCTCCGCGACGCTCGGGTCATCGCCGTTGATGATCTCGACCGCCATCGCGATCGGATCGCGCAGCGCCCGGTTGGCGGGCTCCTCCACGGCGCCTTCGCCGCGCTTGGCGAGCGAGCGCCCGCCATCCTCAGTCTTCTTGGTCATTTTGAACTTTCCTATGGGGTCGCGACCATCTGGCCGCATGTCTCCCTCCGCTCCTGAGAATCGCAGATGGCGTCCTCGCAAGGACGCCATCGCCTTGTCCTCTCTGCGGCGATTCCGTTACACAATCGGGAGCCATTGTGGGTTGAGCTCGAGCGTTGCCCCGAACCGGAACCGCCGGGCGATGAAGTTCGCCTCGGTGACCAGATGCCGGATCGCGGCCTGCTGATGCAAAGGATCGTGCCGGCAGGCGCGATCGTTGATCAGCGCCACCAGCCTGAGCTTGGCCTCGGCGTCCGCTGAGTGGAGCAGGGCCGGCCAGATTGCGGCCCGGGCCGCGGCGAGGTAGGCGAGAATGCGGGCGCCCTCCGCAGCCCGGCGCTGCGCCGCGCTATCGGGCTCGTTGCGATGGGCGATCACGGTGAGGCGATCGGCGATCGCGATCATCGCGCTGAAGCGGTCGACCAGCGTGGTCAGGTCTGGATAGGCGTCGACGAAGGCCTTCCAGCGGGCGATGCCGCGTGCATCCAGGGTGGCTGGCCCGCCAGCCAGCGGCACTGTGTCGTCGAGATCGAACCGCGACAGCGGCCAGGTCGCGAGACCCCTGTCGGAGGGGGCCGGTCCGGGAGGGCCTGAGGGCACGACGAGCGCGCCGACGTCGAAGGCGGCGCGGTGGAGCCTGATGCGGGCCGCGTCCTCAGCCGAGAGCAGCGGCGCCATCGCGAAGTCGGTCTCTTCGTACTGTGGCTGCGTCTCCCGGGCGAGCGCGCGCTTGGCATCGGCGTCGTCGATCGTGTCGGTGGGCCAGATCGCGACGATGGCCGCGCAGCTCAAGCCGACGATCTGCAGGCCGACCTCTGCCATCCGCTCCTCGTAGGTCCGTTCGAGGCCGAGCGGCAGTCGGTCCGCTTCGTCGTTGCAGCGCTTCGCCTCGCGCGCGACGACCTTGAGGTCTGGCGCATGGTCGCGCACCGCGATCAACTCGGCGAGCGAAGGATCGTTACCGATGCTGCGGATCGCCTCGTCTAGCGGGTCGCGGATCGGCCCGAGCGGCCGGTCGCCGCCGCCTTCGTGATCCGTCACCACGGGCGTGAGGTCGCGGTCCTGATTGGCGTTCGTCATGGTCTTTTGAATCCTGTGGGTCACAGCCCCATCGGCTGCGCTTCACCTCCGTCCTCCCGGAATCGACGAAGGCGCCGTCGCCGGCGCCTTCTCCATCTTCATTCGTCCCGGGCTGTTGGTTCAGGCCGCAAGTTGGAAGAACCGGCTCTGCTCGCGAAGCCACCGCTCGATCGCATCGAGATGCGCATGTCTGGCGGCGTCACCTGGGGGTAGTGTCTGGCGCTGGATCGCGACCTCATTGAGCGCTTTCGGTAAGGTTAGCCACGGCACGTCGGCTTGCGTCGTCAGCCGGTCGCGCAGCCAGGCCTGGCCCTTCTGCCAGCCCGCAGCCGACAACGTCTGCGGCGCCTCCAGCAGCGCCAGTCGGTTGGCGAAGGCTTTGAGCCGCTCGTCGCCGAAGCTTGCCGAGATCGCGGCACGGTCCTCCCACGGCGAGGCATGCCAGCGGGCGCAGGCACGAACATCGTCGTTCGAGATGAAGCCACCGCTGTAGAGCGTCGCCTCGGGGTAAGGCGATGCCTCACGATCGGCGAAGCGATTGGCCAGGGCCGTCGCGAGGTTCCCCCTGAAGCCGGCGTGCTCGCGGACACGCGCCGCGCGCTCGCTGTAGAGCGCGAGATCCCGCTGATCAGGCTGCAAGGCGTGGCAGCCCTGCTCATAGGCGACGAGGATCGGCTGGGCGTTGGTCTTGATCGTCCGGATCGGACGAACGCCTCGCTGCGAGAACAGCCTGATGATCTCCTCGGCGGGCAGGTCGAGATAGCTTGCCGGATCGACCGTCAGGTCGACTGCCGCCCACGAGGTCCCGACGGTCGGGTTCACCGTCACGCCGACGACCGGCGTCAGTCGGGAGAAGCCGCCGAGCAGCAGGACCTCGCCGCCGGCGAGCATCCGGTTCGGCACGGCCTTGTCGGCCAATCCAAGCATGGTCGCCACGGTCACTGGCGCGACCGCGCGCAGGTGCCGTAACAGCGCCAGCGTCGCCCTGGTGTCGGCCAGCGCGTCATGCGCTTCGTCTTCGGACAGCGCGATGCCGTTTGCGCGACAGATTTCGCCGAGCTTGAAGCTCGGCTTAGCGCTTGCGCCAAGCGGTATGGTCAGAGCGGAAGGCTCCAGCATCGCCACGGCCCTGACCATGGTCAGCAGGTCGGCGCGCCGATTGCCGTTCAACTGCATCGCATAGGGCGGCAGAAGATGCGTGAGATAAGCGTGTCTGAGGATCTCCTCGTCGAACCGGATAGAGGAGTAGCCAATTATGGTGGCGGGCGCCCACGACGTTAGGGCCTTTGCGATGACGTTCAGCATCTCCGAAGAGGACAGCGGCGCCTGTTCGAGTTGCTCCGGCCGGATGCCTGTCGTCAGGAGAGCACCGGGCGACGGCACGATATGAGCCGGTAGGCGGCAGCGGAGCGAGAGCTCGCCCAAAGGCTGGAGGTTCTCATCGGCATGGATCAGGGCTGCCTGCAACGGCACGTTCCATTGCGGTTCGAGACCGCTCGTCTCAAGGTCGTAGATCACGAAGGACATCGGCTTCAGGTCCTCAGTGCCGGCTCGGCGAGCCAGGCGGCATCGGCGCCTTGCGCAGGGTGATGCCGAGCTCGCGCGCATCCTGCTGCATCGCGGCCTCGACCATCACCGCGGTCCGTGTCCGGTGGATTTCCTCCTCGTCGAAGGCCATGGCCTCGGCGACCATGATCTTGCTCTCGACATGCCCGATCTCGCGCGCCGGTGCTTCAGCCAGCATGAAGGCGTAGAGGCGCGCATGGACGCGAGCTCCCTCCGCCATCTGCAGGGCCGTCAGATTGCCATGCTCAGGAAACGACCGCTCCGGCTGCTGCTCGAGCAGCAGCGCATGCGTCAAGGCTTCCTGCCAGAGCCAGAAGAACCGCTCCGGTTGATCGGCCGTCATCTGGTAGCTGCGTTTGTAGCGCGACAGATGCGCAGCTGTCGGCCGCGCCTCGTCCCGGGCAGTGTCGCCGCCCTCCGTGTTGCTATTCATCCTCATACCCACTCCGGTTCATCTCTCCCGGAACGGCTCGTCGGCTCAGGTTCGCAGGGGTTCCCACCAATGGGTTCCGGTCACCCCATTTTCCTTGAAGCCTTCGCAGCATGTCGTGCTGGCCAACGCGCTAGTTTGGCCCCTAGCGGACATTTGGAACGTCTGCTTCAGGGCGGTCTGCTGCAGCTGTCAGTCGAGCAGTCGCGGGTGGCTCATAGCTGACGCTAGGAAGGTCGGCTTGTTGCCTGTTCGGATACCCAGCAACCGTCACCGTCGGAATAAACCCGCCTCCAGCGCGGTTCTGATCATGGTAAGGAGCGGAAGGTCAGCCTTCGGCATCAGCAATCTTCCCGTCTCGAACCGCCGCCGAATTTGCCACTGCCGGAAAAACATTGATCGTCGCCTTCTCGCCGTGGACGGCCTTGATCCGATCTAGCAGCCGCCGGAGATCGCGCTTGAACTCGACCAGGTCGTCGGGCCGCCGCATGATCTCGTTGTGCGGATTTTCCGCGGTCAACGACCACATTGCGACATCGTCTCCTAGCACCGCCCGTACCCGATCGTCCGAGACGGTTGTGCTCAGCGCCAGCTTCAGCGCGACCCCGGCGTCGGGCGGACCGGAATAATCCCCGACCCGAAACGTGATGGCGGGCTGCTCAGCTTGCCAACGCCACGTCGCCGGCTCGCGGTATCTCTGATGGACTGTGACCGGGACTATATCACCCAAAAGATGTCCAAGCTCGATCAGAAGCGGCTGCGGCGCTAGAGCGAAGACGCTGAGCTTCTTTGATTCCTTCTGCTCAATCCGCTTTTTCACCTTGCGCGTGAAAACGCGCCGCAGATTGTCCTGCTGGACGGTCCAGTAATTCGCTCCATGATCGGCATAGACAGATCCGACCAACTCGATGTCGATCGTTCGCCCTCTGGAGGATGCCTGTCCGGCGGCATCGCCATGAAAATTGACCGGGTCGAAACGAGACTGCGCCATGCCCGTGACATGGCGCATCGCGCCAATCAGGGCTTCGACGGCCCTAACATCCGCTCGACCTTGATCGCCAGTGCCTCGACGGCGAATGGCTTGGTCATCAGCTCCATGCCGGGCTTCAGGAACCCCGTCGCCATTGACGCATTCTCGGCGTAGCCTGTGATGAAGAGGACCTTAAGGGCGTCGGGCCCATTGCCCGCCTCGATCGTACGATAGCCGAGCTCGTCCAGGACATCGACGATGAGAAGCCGGATCATAGGCTCGTCCTCGACGACCAAGACGGCCTCGCCGCGTCCGTGGGCGACCTCCGCATCGTCGCCGCCGATCTCCTCGATCTCCGGGGGGCCAAGGTGTTTCGGGGGATATAGCGTAATTGACGTCCCGCTCCCCTCGAGTGAGTCGATCGCGATCTGCCCGCCGCTCTGCCTGACGAAGCCATAGACCAGCGACAGACCCAGCCCGGTTCCCTGGCTGAGAGGCTTGGTCGTGAAGAAGGGTTCGAACACCCGCGCCACCACGTCGGCGGGCATCCGACGCGCCGCCGTCCTTAACCGGCAGCCCAGCCTTCCGCCAGGGCGCGCGAGGCGACGAAATCGCGCGGTCGCGATACGGACGGCGGCGGCCTGAGGATGCCTTCCGACAAGTAGCGCAGGGCCGCGAGGAAGCCGATGCGCGAGAACGGCTTGGCGATCACGCCGTGGCCGCCGGCGAAATCGTCCGGGATCATGCGAGGGTTCGCCGTCACGTAGACGATGCACGCGTCCGGCCAGCGACGCTGCACGAACGCGGAAACGTCCAGGCCATTGTCGCCATGGGCAAGCTGCATGTCGATGAACACCAGGTCGGGATTGTCGGCGAGCGAAAGCCCCTCGACCTCGTCCAGAGAGTCTGCGTAGCCGAGCACGACGTGGCCGGAATCCTCGACCATCATCTCGACGTCCATGACCAGGATCGGCTCGTCCTCGACGATGAGCACCTTCAACGGCGTCGTCCTGTTCATCACGCTACATCGTCCCTGCCATGGTGAGGGTGACCCGGGTGCCGCGGTCGAGCCGCACCCACGTGACCTTAGCGTCCGCCTGCTTCGATAGGCGCGTGATCAGCGTGCGCCCGAGCCCGCCGGCGGCCTTGTCCAGCTTGATGCCGTGGCCGTCGTCCTCGACGGCGATATAGGCCTTGCCGTCGCTCTTGACCGCCGAGAGCCGGATCACGCCTCCCCGTCCGTCGAGGCCATGCTTGATCGCGTTGGTGAGGATCTCGTTGAGGATGAGCCCGAGCGAGGAGGCGAAGTCGGACGGCACCTCGATCGGCTCGACCGCCGCCTCAAGCCGGATGTCGTCGCGACCGCTCGACGCGATCACATCGGAGGCCAGGCTCTCGGCGAATCCGGCGATGTCGAACCGGGTGACGTCGTCGGACTGGTAGAGGCGGCGATGGACGGTCGCGAGCGCGTCGATGCGCTCCATCATGATCTCCAGCTTGGCGGTCATCTCGGGGTTGTCGAACTGACGCGACTGGAGCCTCAGCAGCGAGCCGATCATCGTCAGGTTGTTCTTGACCCGGTGGTCGACCTCGTGGAGGAGCAGCGTCTTGGCCGCCAGCGCTTCCTCCAGCAGGACGGTGCGGCGCTGGACCTCGCGCTCGACGAGATCCTTGCGCGCCTCGATCGCCTCCCTCTCCTCGACGCGCGGCGTCACGTCGAGCTGCGACGCGAAGAAGAACTTCACCTCGCCGTCGTCGCCCCGCACCGGGCTGAGGTAGAGCGCGTTCCAGAACGTCGAGCCGTCCTTGCGGTAGTTCAGCAGGTCGACGTCCACGCTGGTCCCGGCGCGGATGGCCTCGCGGATGCGCGTCACCGTCGCGGGATCGCTGTCGGGGCCCTGCAGGAAGCGGCAGTTCTGGCCGAGGATCTCTTCTCTCCCGTAGCCGGTCAGCTTCTGGAATGCCTCGTTGCAGAACACGATCGGGTTGTCCGGCAGGGACGGGTTCGTGATCACCATCGCCATGCGCGTCGCGCGCACGGCGGCCGCGAACGGGTCGCCCCGGCCGTGCTCGTGATGCAGCAATTCCGTCAGGTGCCAGTCGTCTTTCTGTAGCACAATCGGTCTCCCTCCCGACGCCGAGCGCCGACCGACACGGAAAACCATGTCGATCCGGGATGGTTCCATTCCGACTGGCTTTGGAATGCTTCGTCCACGCCGGACTTACGACCCCCCGAGCTTAGAGTCCGGCCTTCTGAAGGGCGGACAGATGAAACGAACACGATTCACGGGATGGTACAGACTTAGCGGTTTCTCGCGAACATGAGGCAGGTGCTAAGACCTCCGATCTGGCGCCCAAGCGCGGTGTTTCCGAGGCCAGCCTCTACAACTGGAAAGCTAGGTTCGGAGGCCTCTCCGAAGCCAGGCGTCTGAAGCAACTGAGGACGAGAACGCCAAGCTGCTGAGGCGACCAGCCGAGCAGCCTCAGGGTCTTCGGGCTCGCAACCCGCTATGATTTCTGCTTAGGATGCAGCACACTGCTTCATGCGACCATTTTGACGGCGCGCTCGATGGCGGCGGCCAGCTGAGCTTGGGCGAATGGCTTGCCCAAGCGAAGTAAGTCGGCCAGTCCCTCGTTGTCGGGAAGCTCGGCATAGCCCGAAGCCAAAATGATGGGCAGCTCCGGGCGTGACGCGCGAATCCGGCGCGCGAGTTCTGCGCCAGTCATCCCAGGCATGGCGTGATCGGTGATGACCAGGTCGATGCGTTGGTCGGCGGTCAATGCCTCGAGCGCTTTGGCGCCGGACATGACCTCGATAGCAGTGTGACCAAGGTCTTCCAGCATGGCTGCGGTTCCCATGCCGACGAGAGCATCGTCATCCACCACGAGTACGGTGCGCGCTACGAAATTCAAAGCAGGGATCGGATCGGGCGCATCCGCAGACACGACCGCTGGAGCTGAACCCGCGGCCGCTACCGGCAGCCAAAGATCGACCGATGTTCCCTGAGCTGGCGCGCTTGAGAGCATGAGCGTTCCACCTGATTGCGCTGCGAGGCCGTGGACCATCGACAATCCCAGCCCCGTGCCTTTGCCAGGCCCCTTTGTCGTGAAGAAGGGCTCCGCCGCCTTGGCAAGCGTCGCCTCATCCATCCCGCAGCCGTTGTCGGAGACCCGAATACGGACATAATGGCCAGACTTTAGGTTCGGTTTAGGGCGGGCAGTCGAGACACTCTGTTCCTCGGCCAACACGGTAATGATGCCACCATCGGGCATGGCGTCGCGCGCGTTCACGGCGAGATTGAGCAGAGCGAGTTCGAGCTGGTTCGCATCGACAAGAACTGGTGACAATTGGCCCGGAAGCTGTTTTGCGAACCGCACGCCAGGCCCGATGGCCCGCTGCAGCAGGTTCTCGATCCCATCGATAACTTGAATGACGTTTACGGCTTGGGGCTGCAATTCCTGACGTCGTGCGAAGGCGAGAAGCCGCTGCGTTAGCGCCGCCCCACGCTCGGCTGCCTGAATCGCATTGTCGAGCAAGCGGCCATCGCGATCGTCCAGCGGCAGGCGCTTCTTGAGCAGGTTGAGGCTGCCCAGCGCCGCCATCAGCAGGTTGTTGAAGTCATGCGCGACGCCGCCGGTCAGTTGGCCGATCGTATCGAGCTTTTGCGCCTCGAAGAGCTGGGCCAGCGCTTCCTCCCGTTCCCGCGTCCGCTCCTCGATGCGGTGCTCGAGTTGCTCGTTGAGAAGGGCAAGCTGACCGGAGGAAGTCTCGAGTTCGGCCGTGCGTTCCGCTACCCCGCCGTTCGAGCTCGGCGTTCAGTCGTTCCAGCTCGCGGGTCTTTCGAAACAGCTCCGCAAAAACTTTGACCTTGGCGCGAAGTAATTCTGGCACGACAGGAACCGATACGTAATCGACCGCGCCCGCCTGATAGCCGCGCAGCCGATCGGGCTCTGCCATCATGATCGCGGAGACAAAGATGATGGCCGTCTTCTGATAGCGCGGATGTTCGCGGATCATAGCGACGAGTTCGAAGCCGTCCTGGTCGGGCATGCAGACATCGACCAGAATGACGGCGACCTCGGTCTTCAGGAGGTGTTCCAGTGCCTCGCGCCCAGACTTCGCCTTGATAAGGTTCTCGCCGAGCTCCTGAAGGATAACCTCATAGCTCAGCAACTTTGCAGGCTGATCATCGACGAGCAGGATATTGACCGGTTCCATCGCGAATCCGCCCTTAATTTCAGCGATGTAGCCACATGCGAAGCGACGATAGCAACTGTTCTGTGTTGACAGGTTTCGCGAGATAGTCAGAGGCGCCAGCTTCCAGGCATTTCTCGCGATCCCCCTTCATCGCCTTCGCCGTAAGGGCGACGATCGGAAGCCTGCGAAACGCAGGATTGGACCGGATCACCTGCATCGTCTCGTAACCATCCATTCCCGGCATCATGATATCCATCAGGACGATCGCGACCTCGGGCTGGGCATTGATGATCGCGATGGCCTCATTGCCGGTCGTCGCCGTCAGCACGTTCATGCCGCGGCGCTCCAAAACGCTGCTGAGTGCAAAAATGTTCCGCGCGTCGTCATCGACCAGGAGCACCGTCTCGCCGACGAGATCCTCGTCGGAGCTGTGCAGACGCTCGAGCATAGCCTGTTTGGCGGGCGGCAGGTCAGAGACAACCCGATGCAGGAACAAGGCGGTCTCGTCGAGGAGACGTTCGGGCGACTCAACCCCCTTCACCACGACGCTACGTGCCATGGTGTGAAGCTGCGCATCCTCCTCCGGCGACAACTCGCGGCCGGTGAAAACGATCACGGGCACATCGGCGATCGTCGCATCGTCGCGGATCCGTTCCAGTACCTCGAACCCCGACATATCGGGCAGCTTGAGATCGAGCACCACGCAGTCGGTTGCGCCCTCGCTCAGGATTTCGAGCGCTCTCGCGCCGGTTTCGACGCTGGTGATGTCGATGTCGTCATGGCCGAGGAGCTCAGTCACGCCCAAGCGCTCACCCTCATTGTCTTCTACCAGCAGTAACTGCCGGCGGCGCGGCTTGGCATAGCCCTTCAGCTTGGCGAAAGCCTTGTCGAGCCCGTCGCTGGTCGTCGGTTTGTTCATGAAGGCGAATGCGCCGCGGGCAAGACCATGCTGACGGTCCTCGTCGAGGGTGACGATCTGAACCGGTATGTGCCGCGTCGCGGGATCCTGCTTAAGCTGGCTGAGGACCGTCCAGCCGAGCATGTCGGGCAGGAAGACGTCCAGTGAAACGGCGGTTGGGCGGTACTCCCGCGCCAATGCCAACGCGTCGGCGCCGCGCATGGCGACGAGGACCTTGAATCCATTGTCGCGCGCGAGATCGACCAACACGCTCGCGTAGTGCGGATCGTCCTCGACGATCAACAGCACGGCGTCGCCCGGCGCGATCAGATGCCGATCGTCATGGATCTGCTCCACGACCTTGTCGCCGAGCCGACCCGCGGTCAGCGCCGCAATCGACACCGCAGCCGCATTCAACGCCTCCATTTCGCTTGGACGCACGGCCGCCGGCGCATTCCCGACGAACGTCAGCGGCAAGTACAACGTGAAGGTGCTGCCCACGTTGGGAATGCTGCGAAGCTGGATTTCGCCGCCAAGCAGGTTGGCCAGCTCGCGGCTGATGGCGAGGCCAAGGCCCGTGCCACCGTATTTCCGGCTGGTCGACGCGTCGGCTTGCTGGAACGCCTCGAAGATGATCCTTTGCTTTTCCGCCGGGATGCCGATGCCGGTGTCCGTAACCTCGAAGGCGACGACAGATGGGGCATTCGTCAGCGAGACGTTGTCGGCGCTCCAGCCGCTCTTCACCGGGGACACGCTGAGCCTGACGCCGCCTTCGTCGGTAAACTTAAAGGCGTTGGACAGCAGGTTCTTGAGCACCTGCTGCAACCGCTTTGAGTCGGTAATGATGCTGCGCTCCAGATCAGGCGCCAACACCACTTCGAAGGACAGCTTGCGGTTCTCCGCCTCGTGGCGGAACGGACGAGTCATGACGTCCAGCAGGCTGTTGAAGAAGATTTCCTCAGCATCGACAGAGACCGTGCCGGACTCGATCTTCGACAGGTCGAGAATGTCGCTGATCAGGTTGAGCAGGTCGGTGCCGGCGCCGTGGATCGTGCGGGCGAATTCCACCTGCTTGCCCGAGAGGTTGCCGTCCGGGTTTTCGCCTAGCTGCTGGCCTAGGATCAGGATCGAATTTAGCGGCGTGCGCAATTCGTGCGACATGTTGGCGAGGAACTCGGATTTATACTTCGAGGTAAGCGCGAGCTCCGTCGCTTTTTCCTCGAGCGCCCGGCGCGCCTGCTCGATCTCCTGGTTCTTCGCTTCGACCTCGACATTGCGCTCAGCGAGCTGCTGGGCCTTCTGCTCGAGCTGCTCGTTGGTCTGCTGAAGCTCTCGCTGTTGCGTCTGCAGTTCGCCTGCGAGCTGCTGCGACTGCTTCAGCAGGCCCTCGGTCTGCATCGTCGCCTCGATCGAATTCAGCACAATGCCGATCGAGGTCGTCAGCTGGTCAAGGAACGACAACTGGAGGTCGGTGAAATTGCCGACCGCGGCGAGCTCGATCACCGCCTTGACCTGGCCTTCCGACAGCACAGGCAGCACGATGGCGCTGCGTGGCTTGGCCTTGAATATACCGGAGCCGATCGGCACGATGTTCTTTGGCATGTCGGTGATCAGGATGCGCCGTGCATCACGCGCGCACTGGCCGATCAGCCCATGGCCCATTTTTACGCGTTCGGGATGGCCTTGCACCGGATCGTCGGCATAAGTGGCCAGGAGACGCAGGCTCGACGCCTCGGCATCGCCCTCGACCTGGTAGATCACGCCGTGCTGGGCATCGACGAGCGGCGCAAGGTCAGACAGCAGTATGCGACCCACGGTCGAGAGGTCGCGCTGCCCCTGCAGCATGTTGGTGAAGCGCGCGAGGTTCGTCTTCAGCCAGTCCTGGTCGGTGTTGCGCTCGGTCGTCAGGCGCAGATTGCCGATCATCGTGTTGATGTTGTCTTTCAGCTCCGCGACCTCGCCGCGGGCCTCGACCTGAATCGAGCGCGTCAGATCGCCCTTGGTCACGGCGGTGGCGACCTCCGCGATGGCCCGGACCTGCGTGGTCAGGTTGGCGGCCAGCAGGTTGACGTTGCCGGTCAGGTCCTTCCAGGTGCCTTCCGTTCCAGGAACGTTAGCCTGACCGCCCAGTCGGCCCTCGACGCCGACTTCGCGGGCGACGCTTGTGACCTGGTCGGCGAAGGTCGCCAGCGTCTTGGTCATGTTGTTGATCGTCTCGGCCAGTGCAGCGACCTCGCCCTTGGAGGCGACGGTGAGGTTCTGTTCGAGGTCGCCATTGGCGACCGCGGTCACCACCTTGACGATGCCGCGGACCTGCTCCGTCAGGTTCGCCGCCATCACGTTCACCGTGTCGGTGAGGTCCTTCCAGGTGCCGGCGACGCCCGGCACCTGCGCCTGCCCGCCGAGCTTGCCTTCGGTGCCGACCTCGCGGGCGACGCGCGTAACCTCGCCGGCGAAGGCGTTGAGCTGGTCCACCATGGTGTTGATGGTGTTCTTCAGCTCAAGGATCTCGCCCTTCACATCGACCGTGATCTTGCGCGACAAGTCGCCGCGCGCGACGGCGGTCGTCACCTCGGCGATGTTGCGGACTTGCGTGGTGAGATTAGCGGCCAGCAGATTGACGTTGTCGGTCAGGTCTTTCCAGGTGCCGGCCACGCCCGGCACGACGGCCTGGCCGCCGAGCCGCCCGTCCGTGCCGACCTCGCGCGCGACGCGGGTGACCTCGCCGGCGAACGAGCGGAGCTGGTCGACCATCGTGTTAAGGGTATCTTTGAGCAGCAGAATCTCGCCGCGCACGTCGACCGTGATCTTGCGCGAGAGGTCGCCATTGGCGATGGCGGTTGCCACCTCGGCGATGTTGCGGACCTGGGCCGTGAGATTGCCGGCCATCGAGTTCACCGAGTCGGTGAGATCCTTCCACGTCCCGGCGACGCCCGACACCTGCGCCTGTCCGCCGAGCTTGCCTTCGGTGCCGACCTCGCGGGCGACGCGCGTGACCTCGCCGGCGAAGGCGTTGAGCTGATCGACCATCGTGTTGATAGTGTTCTTGAGCTCGAGGATCTCGCCCTTTACGTCGACGGTGATTTTGCGCGAGAGGTCGCCGCGCGCGACAGCCGTCGTTACTTCGGCGATGTTGCGGACCTGGCCCGTCAGGTTCGAGGCCATCGAGTTGACGTTCTCGGTGAGGTCTTTCCATGTACCGGCGACACCTGGCACCTGCGCCTGCCCTCCAAGCTTGCCCTCGGTGCCGACCTCGCGCGCCACGCGTGTCACCTCCGAGGCGAAGCGGTTGAGCTGGTCCACCATGGTGTTCAGCGTCTCCTTCAGCTGAAGGATTTCGCCTTTCACGTCGACGGTGATCTTGCGCGAGAGGTCGCCATTGGCGATGGCCGTCGAGACCTCGGCGATGTTGCGGACCTGGGCCGTCAGGTTGCCGGCCATCGAGTTCACCGAGTCGGTCAGGTCTTTCCAGGTGCCTGCGACGCCGAGCACGTTGGCCTGGCCGCCGAGACGCCCCTCGGTGCCGACCTCGCGGGCGACGCGCGTGACCTCGCCGGCGAAGCCGTTGAGCTGGTCGACCATCGTATTGATGGTTTCCTTCAGCTCGAGGATTTCGCCTGACACTGTCACGGTGATCTTCTTCGAGAGGTCGCCCTGGGCGACCGCGGTGGCGACTTCGGCGATGTTGCGGACCTGGCCGGTCAGGTTGGACGCCATCGAATTGACCGAGTCGGTCAGGTCCTTCCAGGTGCCGGCGACGCCCTTGAGCTGCGCCTGACCGCCGAGCTTGCCCTCGGTGCCGACCTCGCGCGCCACGCGCGTCACCTCCGAGGCGAAGGCGTTGAGCTGGTCGACGGTGGTGTTGATGGTCTGCTTGAGTTGCAGGATCTCGCCCTTCACGTCGACGGTGATCTTCTTCGACAGGTCGCCATTGGCGATCGCGGTCGAAACCTCGGCGATGTTGCGGACCTGCGCGGTCAGGTTGCCGGCCATCGAGTTGACGTTCTCGGTCAGGTCCTTCCAGGTGCCGGCGACGCCGCGGACATTGGCCTGCCCGCCGAGTCTGCCCTCCGTTCCGACCTCGCGCGCCACGCGCGTCACCTCCGAAGCAAAGGCGTTGAGCTGGTCGACCATGGTGTTGATGGTCTCCTTGAGCTCGAGGATCTCGCCCGACACTGTCACCGTGATCTTCTTCGACAGGTCGCCATTGGCGATTGCTGTCGAGACCTCGGCGATGTTGCGGACCTGCGCTGTGAGGTTTGAGGCCATCGAATTGACGTTGTCGGTGAGGTCCTTCCAGGTGCCGGCGACGCCGGGCACCTGCGCCTGGCCGCCAAGGCGACCCTCGGTGCCGACCTCGCGCGCGACGCGGGTGACCTCGCCGGCGAAGCCGTTGAGCTGGTCGACCATCGTATTGATGGTTTCCTTCAGCTCAAGAATTTCGCCCGAAACGTTGACGGTGATCTTGCGTGACAGGTCGCCGCGCGCGACGGCGGTGGTGACCTGAGCGATATTGCGAACCTGCGCGGTGAGGTTGCCGCACATGGCGTTGACCGAGTCGGTGAGGTCCTTCCATGTCCCCGCGACGCCGGGTACCAGCGCCTGGCCGCCGAGCTTCCCTTCGGTGCCGACCTCTCGGGCAACTCGCGTGACTTCCGAGGCGAAGGAGCGAAGCTGATCGACCATAGTATTGATGGCCTCCTTCAGCTGCAGGATCTCACCGCGCACGTCAACGGTGATCTTTTTGGACAAGTCGCCGTTGGCGACTGCGATCGTTACCTCGGCCAGATTGCGGACCTGCCCCGTGAGGTTCGAGGCCATGGAGTTGACGCTCTCAGTCAGATCCTTCCAGACGCCCGTCACTTCGCTGACCTGCGCCTGCCCGCCAAGCTTGCCGTCGGTGCCGACCTCGCGCGCCACGCGCGTCACCTCGGAGGTAAAGACGCTGAGCTGCTTGATCATGGTGTTGACGATCGTGGCCGAGCGCAGGAACTCGCCCTTCAGCGGACGGCCGTCGACATCGAGCGGCATGTTCTGGATGAGATCGCCCTTGGCCACGGCAGTGATGGTGCGGGTCACCGCCGTCGTGGGCCACAAAAGATCGTCGATCAATGTATTGACCGATCCCTCCATGTCAGACCAGGCGCCGCCCGAGAGGCCAAAGCGAACCCGGGTGCGCGTCTTGCCGTCGCGACCAACGACCTGACCAACATGCTCGAGCTGGTGAGCCATGCGCTCGTTCGCGGCGACGATGTCGTTGAATGTGTCGGCGATCTTGCCAGCCAGGCCGGTCTGGTTGCCGGGCAGCCTGACGTTGAACTCGCCTTGACGCATCGACTGCAACGCATCCAGAAGTTCGTTCAGGTCGAGCACGGATCCATCCGTGGCTGTCAAGGTCGCCAAGCCCGCGCCGACCGCCTCAGGCGTCTCATATCTCTTGGACGAACGGCCGTTCGATTTTACCTTTGAAGCAGGAAGCGTCTCGGTCATGGGCCGGCTCCGTATGGCTTGGCGAAAAAGCGCCGAGCCCCAACGCTAGCGGTGCCGGAAACGAAACTCGATAGAAAATTGTGCGGTTCCAGGAGGGCCCCGAGGGAGTGCGTTGAATCGGCGGAATCAAACCCCGCAAGATCGGCTCGGATCCCCGGCCGGTGAACTGCGACGCGTGCCAATGGCGCTCAGTCGCCTCACTCATTCCGAGTTGTCGCGCCGTCCCTGAAGGCCTCTCGGGACAAATCCAGAAGCTGTGAACCTTCGGATTCCTGTAACCCGTCGAAGCGAAGACGGTGTGGACCGGCATCGGGATGCTCGCCGGCCCGTGCGTCCGCTTTCGCGCAGCTACTGAATGTCGGCCTCTGTCAAGGGTTTCGGATGCCGGCCCGTGCGATGGGGTTCGGACTGGGCTGAGGGCCGGCGTCCGAAAGCCTCCAGGGGAGGAAGCCGCGGACCGGTGCCGTGGGCTATGGGGATTTCGCCGCGCGGCCTGGTCGGCGGGATCGTGCGAGGCGCGCGGCGGTGGCGCGATGCTCCGACCGAGATGCCCGGAAGCCTGAAGTTTGATGCGTCTGGGCGGGATCTGCGATCGCCGAAAGGTCCATTTCCGCCATCGGGGCGATCGGGATCGCCCGCTCTCTGGCCGAGATCGGCAGTGCTTCCTCGGGGTGTCGTCCCGGCGCCATAGTCATGAGGTGTCGATCCTGACGGCGAGGATGGTGCGCGGCGCTGTGCCCGGGGCGAAGCGCTCTACGAGGATCATGCGGCCACCGCAGCAGGGGCAAGGAGGCCTCCGCTCATCGACCGGATCGGATTGTTCGGCCGAGATCTCTGCTCCACGATCTGCCGTCGTGGTGGCCGGCGTCGCCGCCGCGATGATCTGCCTAACGCGAGCGATGGTGGCGGCGCGCCGGCCTGTGGCGTGCAGGCCGTAGTGTCGGATGCGGTGGAAGCCGTCGGGCAGGACGGGGAGCAGGAAGCGGCGGATGAACTCGGGGGCCGTCAGCGTCATGGTCTTGCGCCAGGCTTTGCCGGATGAGCGGGCGCGATAATCCTTCCAGTGGAACGTGACCCCGTGCCGCTTCATGGCGACGAGGCGGCTGTTGGCGATGGCGACGCGATGGGTGTAGCGGGCGAGATAGGCCAGCACGGCGTCGGGACCACCGAAGGGGCGCTTGGCGTAGACGACCCAGTGGGCTCGTCGCAGCGGCGCCAGCATGGCGGCGAAGGCATCGGCCTCAGTCAGATCGGCGAGATCGCCATGGAAGGCGAGCCGCCCGGCCGCGTGCAGGGCGGAGAGGCCTGCGAGGAAGAGCCTGCGGAACAGCCGCGAGAGCACGCGCACGGGCAGGAAGAAGCCGGGCCTGCACGAGAGCCAGCGCGAGCCATCCGGCGACAAGCCGCCGCCGGGCGCGATGATGTGGAGATGGGGATGGTGCGTCATCGCCGACCCCCATGTGTGCAGCACGCAGGTGAAGCCGATACGGGCGCCGAGATGCCGGGGATCGATGGCGATGGTGGCGAGCGTCTCGGCCGCGGCCTTGAACAGAAGGCCGTAGAGCTCGGCCTTGTTCTGGTAGGCGATCGCCGCGATCGGCGCCGGCAGGGTGAAGACGAGATGGTAGTAAGGCACGGGCAGCAGATCGGCCTGCCGGTCCGCGAGCCAGTCCTTCGCAGCCGCGCCCTGGCAGCGTGGACAGTGCCGGTTGCGGCAGGAGTTATAGGCGATCGTCGCGTGATCGCAGTCGCCGCAGGCCATGACATGGCCGCCGAGCGCAGCCGTGCGGCAGGCCCGGATCGCACCCATCACCTTGAGCTGGCCGCGGCTGAGCCGATGACGCGCGAGATAGGCCTCGCCATGCCGGTTCAGGATGTCTGCGACCTCCAGCGAAGGCCGCGCCATGATCGGCGCGGGGCCGCTATGGTGGAGGCGGCGACGCCAGCAGCGCGAGCGGGCTCGTCACCTCGCGCAGGGTCTTCAGTGCGACGCGGGTGTAGACGGCGGTGGTGTCGAGCTTCCTGTGGCCGAGCAGGACCTGGATGACGCGGATATCGGTCTTCCGCTCCAGCAGATGGGTGGCGAAGCTGTGCCTGAGCGTGTGCATCGAGACCCGCTTGTCGAGCTTGGCGGCCTCAGCTGCGGCATGGCAGGCCCGGTTGAGCTGGCGCGTCGTGATCGGCTGGCCCGGCTGCTGGCCGGGGAAGAGCCAGCCACGCGGGCGCTTCACCCGCCACCATTGCCGCAGCAGATCGAGCTGGTCGGGCGCGAGCATGACGTAGTGGTCCTTGCGGCCCTTGCCCTGCTCGACCCGGATCAGCATGCGCGCGCTGTCGATGTCGGCGACCTTGAGGTTGGCGATCTCTGAGACCCGCAGGCCGCAGCCATAGGCGATGCTGAGCGCGGCGCGGTCCTTCAGGCTCCGCGCATGTGCCAGGAGCAGCGCGACCTCCTCGGTACTCAGTACCACCGGCAGCCGCTCCGGCGTCGGGATCCGCGCCATGCGGTCACCGAAGCCGATCCGGCCCAGCGTGACGTGGAAGAAGAAGCGCAGGGCCGTGCAGGCCAGGTTCATCCGCGCGTAGCTGGCGCCGAGCGAAGCCAGGTGAAGCTGATAGCGCCGTAGATCCTCGGGCTCGGCCCGGTCCGGCGGCAAGCCGAGGAAGGCCGTGAACTCACGGACCTGCCGGACATAATCGCGCTGCGTGTGCTCGCCAAACCGGCGGATGGTCATGTCCTCGATCATCCGCTGGCGCAGCGGGCTGACGGTGACGGAACCGGTCATGGAAACCTCCGAGGATCAGGGGAAACGACCCCCAAATCCTCGGATGCAGCGCCTCACAGGCGAAATCTCACTGATGACCGCGCCGCAGCACCCTGCCGCGAGAGCGGCTTAGTCCTGTGGCGCCTCTTTGCCGGGGGGCCGGCTGACGAATTTGGCCCTTACCTAACGCCGGGAACGCCTGCTTTCGGGCAAGCCGTATATGCTGGCAGGCTGGCTGATAAGCGCCGTTGGCGCACCGCGTCCGCCACGGGTCGTTAGCGGACACGCGGAACCCATCACACAAGGCGGATGCGCTCTTCGCAGACAGCGCAATGAGCCTACTACCCTATGTAAGGTGGGCGAAACGCAGTTTGGGCCCCAGCCTGAATGCACCGAACCGTAACTGGCCTTTTTTCCGCCCTTCTGAAACACATCGTCCTACGACAGTTTCCCCCCGCAAAACCGGTGAAGGCTGCAAATGGAGCTCGTCGTCCTGATCGTCGAAGACGAGCCCGTCATACGGATGAACGCTGCTGCTATGATTGAGGACGCGGGATACGGCGTCTTGGAGGCTGCCAACGCTGACGACGCGATACTGCTGCTGGAGACCCACTCCGAGATCCGCGTAGTCTTCTCGGACATCGAGATGCCGGGGTCTATGGACGGCCTGAGGTTCATCCAGGTGGTCCGAGAGCGGTGGCCCCCAACCGTTCTCATTCTAACGTCGGGGCGTGTTTCGCCCCCCGTCGCCACGATGCCGAAAGACACCGTGTTTTTGCGAAAACCTTACTTCGAGAAGGACGTGATCAAGGTTCTGGAGGCCGTCGGCTAATTGGCGAGCTTCGAGGCCTTCAACGATAGCTTCACAATAAGGCCGGACGGCTCCCATTCGTAGTCGATCGTGCCGCCCAGTTGTCCTTTCACGCTCCGGTCGACCAAGCGGCTGCCGTAGCCATCCGGTTTTGACGTGCCGACTATGGGACCGCCCCGCTCCATCCAGACAATCTTGATGTCGTCGCCCTCCAGCGAACCCGACACGTCGAGCGTCCCCACATCGGACGACAGCGCGCCGTACTTCATCGAGTTTGTCGCCAATTCATGCATGACAAGGGCCAGCGTTGTCGCTGCGGCCTCACCAACGCCCATGCGGGGGACGGAGACACGGATGCGCCTGCTGAAAGCGCCCATGTCGTCATATGGTGAAAGTAGGATCGACAGCAGGTCGCCTCAAAGCGCTGCGGTGCCTTGGTGGCCGGGAAGCGGGCGCACCAGGTCGTGTGCCCTGCCGAGCGACGTCAACCGATCCGTCAGGTCCTTGGCCATCTCGGCGGCGGTCGTTGAGGAGCGCGATGCGATCTGGGTCAGCCCAGCGGCAATCGCGAGCAGGTTCTTAACCCGGTGGCTCATCTCGCCAGCGAGGAGTTCATGACCTTCCTCGGCCTGTTTTCGCCCTGTCACGTCCAGGAAGATCCCGTACATGTAGCCCTTGTGCATGCCGACGTCGTTGCCCAGGCCACGCGCGGAGATCCAGCGGATGTCGTCGCCGATCATGATGCGGAAGTCCATCTCGTAGGCGCCGTCCACACCGCGCGTGGAGTTAAAGGCAGCCCGGACTCTATCGCGATCGGCGGGATGAATGCGCGCCGAAAGGTCCTCGAACTTGAGATCGCCGGTATGATCAACGGCCCACATGGTGAAGCCCTGCTCGTCCACAACGAACGTGTCAGCCTCAACGTTCCATGACCAAAGGGCAACGCCGGCCGCCTGGATGGCGCGGCGCAGGCCATCGGGTGTCCAGTTGCTAAACGGCACGGCAGGCCTCGTAGCAAGGAGGTAATGCACTGTTCGACCGTGACAGGGAAGCCTTTCGGCTCCAGCGGCCCGGACCGGGGGATGCGGCCGCTCGATGAGCCCCCCGCCCATCGCCCGTCACGGCGGCCGAGGCCGCACGTCAAGGAACAACGGTTCAGGGTCCAGAGCAAGGCCAGTCTGCAAGCCGGGATTCATTAGTCGAACGTCATTGTAACGCGCTTCCGGACAACAACATTAGCTCAGCGGCTTTTCTCTCGGGACTTAAGTTGCCGGACCCTTGAGGGATCGTCTGACAGCCGCCCTCTCGAGAAACCGAACCGTCGGTTCGCAGGGCAGGCGGAAACCGGCGAGGCGCTGGCCATGCCTGCAGGCTAACTTTCAAACGAAAGCTCAATTTGCCTGTCAGCTTTAGACGCAATATCGCATAGCCTCGATGTGGAATCGGCGTCGATCAGAAGCGCAACACGGTCTGGGATGCCAGCGCTCGATAGCACATCAACGGACGCTCCCTTCGGTGACAGCGATTTAACCGTGCATCTCATTGTTGTTTTGCCGCCGTTAAAAACCAGTCGGCCGGCTTTCATCACACGATGAGCGCCTGTTGTTTGACTGCCGGGAGCCATGAGACTGGCCTTTCGACGCAGTTCAAGTAGGTCGATGGTTATGCCAGCTAAATCATCCAGAGCTGCGCGATCCGCGTCGCTGAAGCTGCGTGGGTGGGTATCCATGGTGCAAAATGTCCCGATGGCCTGGCCATCAGGCGAGCGTAGCTGCATCCCCGCGTAGAATCGCAGCTTCGGTTCGCGCAGCACAAATGGATTCTTCGCGAAACGCTCGTCGGCGGCTGCGTCTGGCACGATCAGCGCGTCAGGCAATTGAATGGCGATGTTGCAGAAGGCTGGCTCGCGG
Organism: Bosea sp. OAE506; assembly: GCF_040546595.1. Lineage (NCBI taxonomy): Bacteria > Pseudomonadati > Pseudomonadota > Alphaproteobacteria > Hyphomicrobiales > Alloboseaceae > Allobosea > Allobosea sp. OAE506. The sequence goes on from NZ_JBEPOB010000001.1 coordinate 101,277, forward strand.
TCCGTTTCGCAGGCTTCGATCCCTTGCTTCGACTTGAACCACTGTCGGTGGCCATCGACAAATGTGATGGTAGACATAGAAACGCCGAAGACCCGCTTCGCCAACCGTGTAAGCCTATCGAACGTCTCTTCGGGGGTTGTGTCCAAGACATCATATGAGGCGAGCGCATTAAGCCGCGCTTGCTCTCGCAGCGCAGCGGCGTCGGCTATCGCGGCTGGCAGTATCAGTTTCATGGGTCAACTTTGAGTGTCTAGTCATTACGATTTGGCAAAAACGACCGGCACGTGTCTTCTGCATCCCTCCACGCCTGTCAGGCGCTCCGGGCCTTAGTGAGACAAGCCGCCCCTCGGCGGCCCGTACGCGAAAATTGACAAGGTTTTGGCCAGGGCCACTGCCGGCGAAGCCGCGCTGACCAGCAAGAGCCTGAACGACATCGCGCTCGACAAGCGTATCGGCAGCGCCGGTGACACCACCGCCGCCACCGCCACCGCCAGCACCGCGGGTGACCTTGGCGTCGACATCACCGCCACGCCCGAACTGAACATCCAGATCACCACGGGCCCGGCCGGTGCGCCGACCTCCACCACCATATCGGCATCACGCTGACGGCCAACACCTCAGTCCGTGACGTCGTCAACGCGATCAACGGCTCGGGTGTCGCCACCGCCTTCGTCGACGAGAAGGGCCTGCTCAACGTCAAGGGCAACGGCTCCGAGACGCTCGGCGTCGGTATCGGCACGGGCGCCGCCGCCGCGGCGGCTGTCACAGCGTCGTCGACCGGCGCACAGAGTGCGGCCTTCGGCCTGAACGCCGCCGACCGCACCACGGGTATCGCCTCCTCCGGCGTGACCTCGGCGAGGCGTTCGAACCTGATCGAGCAGTACAACACGCTGCGCACGCAGATCGACTCGCTGGCCAAGGATGCGGGCTTCAACGGCGTCAACCTGCTGCAGGGCGACAAGGTCTCGATCGCCTTCAACGAAAAGGGCGGCAAGAACCAGACCAAGCTCGACATCCAGGGCACCAGCCTGAGCGCCGACAACATCGGCATCGCCCAGGCCGGCAACGCCCAGGTGGCGGGAACGATCAACTTTCAGACGACTCCGATCTGGAAAAAGCCACCACGGCCCTGACGAGCGCCCTCACCTCGCTGAAGTCGCTCTCCTCGACCTTCGGTGCCAACCTGTCGGTCGCCCAGACCCGCCAGGACTTCACCAAGGACCTGGCCGACGTCCTCTCGACCGGCGCTTCGAACCTGGTGAACGCCGACGCCAACGAGGAAGCCGCGAACCTGCTCTCGCTGCAGACCCGCCAGCAGCTGTCCCAGACGGCTCTGTCGCTCTCCTCGCAGTCCGACCAGGCCGTCCCGCGTCTGTTCTGATCCTTCGTCCGCAGAAAGCGGGCAGCCCACAGGATGTGGGCCGAAGACAAGAAGGCGGCGGAGCCCCGGCTCCGCCGCCTTTCTGCATCAGAACTTGCGGTCGAAAGCGCACGATCGCCTTCGGGGATGCGGAGACCCATCGATGCCAGACTGGTGGTTTACAACAGTCGACACGGAGGGGACGCGGGGCTCAATCTGGACGACTCGAAGCACTTGATCGTGCGCAATCGAGACGGGAACCTCTTCTATTCGCGGATCGTCAGGATGGGCCTGCTTGAACGACGCCGGCATGTTGCAAAAGCAACGGCCGATCCTATTGATAGAGCATGAAATGGTATTCGATTCGCCAACTTGCTGATGAATTTGGGCTCACGCTGCGGGCGATCCGCTTCTATGAGGAAAGGGGGCTGTTGAGTCCGTCCCGTATTTGCCAAGAATCTGGCGCTCCGCGGGTCTTCAATGAGGACGATCGGTCCAGTTTAGGAGAAATAGTGAACCTGACAAAGATGGGTTTCACAATATCTGAAATCTCGAAAGGGCGAATTACAGATCAGCAGTACAAAGCGCAGCTAACGTATTGCACCGACAAGATCGATGAGCTGGAAAAAGCAGTCTTGCTCATCGAGGAGCGCCTCAATAAACGCTGACCAAGGTCGGTCAGTAAACTTTATCGCGTAGGGTTTCTGGAGATACAGCAGCAACCCGAGATCGCTTCTTTTGAAGGTTGGCTAGGAATTCGAGCTTAAACAATATCGCGATCATGTCGCTGATATCGCGGGAGAGAGTAAAGGTTGATGCCCCTCCCGATCATTGACCATATCGTGAGCATATCTATTGAATGCGCTATTAAGATGGTGGTTGTGATACGCCTTTCACCCGGCTTGCGAGATTTTATTGTCGCAACAGGCGCCTGTATTCGCTGACCACGGTATCGAGAAGATTATCACAGTCAAAATCGTTGACGATCTGGCCTTGGGGTAGTGACCTCTCGCGAATGACAGGACATCGATCTAATTCAAATTTGCTGACGGAATATGTGTATCCTCCGCCGACTGGACTCAGAGCGGGACAACAGTGCATTGGCTGCACTTTATGTTGACGGTTCCATCCGGCATGAAGCCATCGATATCACCGGGTCCATTAACGCCGTGCGCCAAATAAAGCTCAAATCCATCCGTCCTTGGTGCCAGCATAAGATTTGCGCAGCTTCTGCTTCCGGGTAAAATCGAAGGCCTGAGGCCTGCCAGTGAGTGCATCCCCCGGCTGAACACCCTGGAGCGGCGCGTTCCACCCCTCGGCAAGCGCGCTGACGCTAGAGCCTCACCGGGCCAGCTGCGCCGCCGTCGAACCCGGGCCGACCCCCTCGGGCACGGGGATGTTGGTCGAGGAATACTTCGCGTTCATCACCATGGTCGGCCCCGCCGAGAGCGTGAACCGCCGTGCCACCACGATGGTATAGGCAGAATCCGCTGCAACCGGCTTGTTGGCGCCGATGTTGAGCTCGCCCTGCGGCAGATAGAGCGTGCCCAGCAGCACCTTCGCGTCGTTGCTGAGGATCTCGTGCTTCTGGTTGAGCGGCGATCCGCGATCCTCATAGATCAGGATGCCGGCCATGGTACCGTCCTTGGGAGCGGTGAGGTCGATCTTCGTGTCGATATCGAAGCGCAGCACAGCGCTCTTACCATTGAAGTAGAGCCCGACATTGGCGCCTTTGAGCGCGGCGCCGCCCGAGACATCGAGAGGGCCATCCTTGAAGGCGTAGATGCCCGGGTTCAGCGTGACCACGGCGCCCTTGCTGATGCGCACGCCGCCGCAATAGGTGCCGGGGCTGAGCGTGGTGCTGGCGGTCACCTTCAGGTCAGTCGCCGCGCAGGCGCCGGTCGAGGGCGGCGGCCGCGAGGCCAACGGGTCGTTGAGGATCGGGCAGTCCAGGGTCGGGCTGGGGACAAAGCTGTCATATTTGTCCTTGTAGCTACCGCCGGCCGAGCAGATGAACCGGGCGCGAAGCTGGGAGTTCTCCTTGGCCTTGAGGCCATCCTTCTTGTTCGAGTTGGAGTAGACGGCGCATTCGGGCGCCTCGAGCTTCGCTTCCTTCTCGAGATAGATCGTCTCGTTCTTCGAGGTCTCGAGGCCGATGACGCAGATCGAGGCCGTGCCCATGACACGCGCGGTCGCGCTCGCGGCGACCGTCACCATGTCATGCCCGAACATGTGCATGATGTTGGTGCGTGCCACCGTCGAAACGTCGACTGTCACCGCGAACTTCTTGAGATCAACGGAGGTCGCAACCGTCGCCGTCTGGTTGACCGCGGCAAGTTGGACCTTCGCAAATTTTTCGGCCGCCGATTGCACGGTCGTCGGAGTTGCGTTTGCAAGGCGGAATTCTCGCGCAGCAGCAAGGGCGGCGGCATCTGCTACCGTCTGAAAAGCGAAGCGCTGATTGGACAAAGTTCCGTAATCGATGACGATGCCGACGCCCATCACCAAAACAGGTAGGGCGACGCAAAAGAGCACCAACGCCGATCCGCGTTGATCTCGGTATAGACCCGGCAGTCGCCATGGCCCGAGCAGCTTGGTGACGACGATGACGCCCATCCCACAGTCCTCACCTTTCTGGTGTTAAGTGCGAGACAGTCGATCACATCTCTCAATAATAGATTAAATCCCAGGATCTGCAGCCGTAGATTTCGGCCCTCTCAGTAATTTTGTTGTCGGTGGCATCTTTTAGCGGCTCGTTCTGCGGCCATTGAGTCGCGTCTTAAGGGGTTCGCCGGCCGCTAACAGGGGTACTGCTTACAAAGGCTGCTGCATCCAGCGCGAGTACTCCGTTACGCTCTGCCCATGAAGCCACGAGCCCTCTGGCCGTTTCAGCTTCGATGTCACCTTGCATCACAGCGAGACACGCTTTGATCGCTATCTCATGCGCGGCGTCGCGGTGCCGGATGGGGCAGTCGGACAGATACATGTAAGCTTCCGATGCTGACGAGATAGCGGTCGGCACTCCCGATACGGCAAACACGGTCACGGGACGCTCGAATTGATCAGATGCTGGTGCCATTTCCAGGTCCTCCAGGACGTGCGGGCCAATTGCCGCTGCTGCGCCTTCAGGACATCTAGGAAGAGGCTGTCCTGCTCTTCAAGGTTGGCCGATGCGCGGGCCCTAAGCGAGGTGGCGCGCGGGATGCAGCGACACGACGTTTAGTGACGAGCGGTCGCGTCGTCGTACTGGCGTCTCTGCTCCATAGGAACGATTAGCCCCGCCGGCCGTTCGCGACTCCAGTCGAGATTGGAGTTGCGTCATGTGTGCCCAGCGGATGTTGCGGTCCAGACTATCGGACGAGGTCGTTCAAAGCTCAGCAGCTCAGCAACTGGATGAGCGCCAGGAGGCCCTAGACCTCGACGTAAAAACGACGAGCGCGGAGCGGATGATCTGCCGCCTCGCCCATGAGAATGCACAGCTGGTCGCACGACTGGCACGGGCGGGATTACCACGGCCGTTGAAGACCCGATCGATGGTGCACGGGGCGCGGGACATGGTCGAAACAGCAAGCCGGATCCGATTGCAGAACTGGCCGCCAGCTTCGCAAAACAGGTTGTGCATCTGTCGTCGATCCAGACGGATCATCCAGACGGCGACGACGCCGCCAAGGTCAACGCCAGCATCGAGATGATCGCTGAGGACGCCGATGCCCCCCTTGGAGAGACAGGTGGCGTTTCGAATTAAGTCTGCAAAAACAGTCGCTGGTTGGATCGTTGCTTTCTAAGAGGCAACGGACCAACCAGCCGCTATTTGGCTTAAGGCAAGAATACCGTAGCTAATTTCTTTATGATCAACGGTTTTCATTGCAGCTTGTGATTGGTGATTTCTACCCAAGACAACGGACAAGTGCCAGCCTTTTATGTGGCGCGGCAGCGGGGTTGTGCGCGCTGAAATGTAAACTCTGATAGTTCAGCGCGATGTAGGCTTTATAGCGAGAGGTAACTCATACTGGCCGTAAGCCTACGCCGTAGGCCGCCTTGTTGAGAAGGATTTCGACGTCCAGCTTTTCGCGTTCGTAATCCGGCACCAGTGCCGGCAGCGGTGCTGGAGAGCTTTTCATGGACGATGAGACCTATGTCCGGCGCCGCCGCTGGAGCGCGGAGGAGAAGTGCGCGGTCGTGACCGAGGCGCTGTCGAGCGGGAACGTCATCGCGACGGCGAAGCGGCATGGCATTCAAGCGCAGCAAATCTACCGATGGCGCGAGCGGCTCGATGAACGGCACAGTGCCACAGCGGGTAGTGTCTCAGTTTGAAATTCAGGGCTTCGCGCGCACGAGCGTTGGCAGATCACAATGTGGTCGCACCCATTGAGCCGTCGCCGGGCAAATCCAGCTCAAAAGCTTGAGCAGGTCGCTATGCTGTTTCATCGCGTCGAGCTTAATGAGTGGCTCATGATGCGATATGCGGTTGCGCAACCCGGCGATTTCGCCGCACCGCCTAAACAACGATTCTCTGTTTTCTGCCGTAGGCAGATGCGGAAACGTTGCGCGCAGCCTGGCGCCCCATATCGGGGGGTTATATCGTCGGTGCAGCATGCCGACCCAAAAGCCAAACGAGAGGCCAGCGACAATTTGGTCCGTCTCTAACCGGATGCCTTTTCGGACGAGCCGGGACTTCACCGTTTCGAGGTCGCGCTCTCGCTCTCGATCTGCTAGATTCAGATACCGAGTTTCGCGCCACCACTCCGCGCCAAATTCCGACACAAGCGCATGATTTACTCGATTTCTTAAAGCGACTTCGGCCGCTTGAATTGGAATATGGAACGAAGCACCGATTTTCGCGTTCCATATATACAGCGCTACTGCACGCGTCCGGTTGTGGCCGGCAGCTTGCAAATAGGTCTCAAAGCGGCGCTGTGACATTGTGTCGATAACGGGCTGAGGCATTCGATTAATCGCCCGTTGACAATTTGAACGGCAAGATGCATCTCATTCTGGTGAGCCGAAATTCGTCACTGCTTGCACACGGTTTCGGACAGAAAGAACCCCGCGACAGCCGCAAGGTCCTCGCGGGGTTTCGCTTTTTTGTAACAATAAGTTGCGCTCATACAAGAGCGCCCTTCTTGTAAGGCCCGCGCTTTTTGGTCGGCGTGTCTGCATCCATCAGCTCAACAATGTCGGTCCAGCTCAACAGCGTGTGCGAGAGGTTTGCGGCCATCGCAGGCGTGACGCGAAGCGTCTTGTGGATGCGCAGGAAATTGTAATGCACGGCGTAGATCGCGACCATGTGCGCGTGGTTCTCGAATTTCTTTGAGAACGCATTCGTCAGGCGAGTGAACCGTCGCATGCTCATGCGCATCGTGAGGTTCTGGCGCTCGGCATAGGACGTGCTGTTGTGCTTGGGGTCGGGCTTGCCCTCGATCGGCTTCTTGATGATGCCGGTGCAGTCGGCCGGGCTGTAGCGGCCCTTGGCGCTCTCTGGGGCCGCCCCATAGACCTTGATCAGCATCGCGTAATCGACATCGGCACCGAACGCGCCCTCAACAGCCTCCAGATAGGCCTTGTGGCCGTCTGACGTGAGCTGCACGCGGTTGGCGAGGCGCGACGCCACATCGTCCATGAACCAGCTTGCGCACTCGCCATCGCGACCGCCGACGAAGTGCGAAACGATCAGCTTCGTGTCGGCGTCGATCGCGGTCCAAGTCCAAGCGTCGCCAGCGCCGTCCATCGGGGCCTTCATCGCGCCGACGTTCTTCTGCTTCGCGCCGACGAAGGACCAGATCTCGTCAACCTGGACCCGCTTAGCCTTTACGCCGCGAACCTTGGCGTCATGGAAGCCAGCGCAGAAGCGTCCCGCATCCACCAGCAGCTTCGACACCGTATTGATCGACACATCCGCAAGGCGCGAGATCGACCGCATGGACGAACCCTCGCAGAGCATGGCGAGGATCTGGGCGCGCTGGGCAACGGAGAGCTTGTTCATGCCGAGTATGATATGAACTTTCATGCTTAGCGTCAAGCATCATGGTCAATCTGGTCGAACAGGTCGCCTGTAATCCCGAGCGGGATAGATTCAGGGAAAGCGCGATAGAATGCGCGCTCGAACGCGCTTTTGTCGGTAGCGCCGGCAGCGATACCGACCACCTGCCAAAGGTGTCCCTTCAACGCAGGCATCCCAATCTCATCAGATAGAAACTGGAACATTTTATAGCGCCGGCCGCCATTGGCGTAGACAACAGGGTTCTTGGCGTCGAGATCCTCCAAGATCGCGCCCTGGCTATTGGCCAAGGGCGCGTACACATACTTGCGGATAAATTTGCTAAAGAACCGGGGATGCTTGAACGACTTTGGGTCTTTCCGCTTCAAGCCATAGAGGCGGTAGAGGGAGTCAAAAAAACGCTCGGGGAACTCAGCTTCATAAGCGCGACATTCCTCGCGGATAAACTGCGCCCATAGCTCGCGGTACTCCTCTCGCCTCTTATCTGCGATGAAGCCGGTAGCCTCATCGATTAATCCAATAATACCAATCTTGGCAGCTGATCTTACAATGAATTCCGCTTGTATTCCTAGGAAATTCTGAGAGGGAGTTAGCTTCTTTTGCTTGTATGCATCAATAATAGCATCGCATACTTCTATAAACACCTCGGCGGCGAACCCGTGGGCGGGATCCCCGATTAAGGGCTTGAATTCAATAGGGTTTGCGATTTTTTGCTTGAGTTCATCGCTAATTACGGATCCCAAGCCTTTACTTGTGATCGTCTTCATAAAGGCGTTGCCGCCCTCAGATTTCAGCCCCAGGGCCCGCGCCATCCCGCGCTTGTGGATCAACCTGCGCCGGTCGGAGAGTACATAAACGTCAATGACGACCTCGCCGATCGACAGAGACCCTTGGCTAACAGCTTTTGGCATGCCATCCGGCTCAGCCTTCTGGTGGCGCGCCAACGCCGCGTTGCGTGCGATCTCACTTCTGGCAACAGGCGAAAGCCGCTGCGCCCGCGCTTTCCCGCCAAGGCTCTGTGGAGTGTCATTCATGGAGAATCACCCATCTGCTTGCTGATGGGCCGACAATGGCATGCTTGCTAACCTGCTGCAAGCAGGGGCGGTCCAGCTCGTGCAGTTCTGCTTGCTACTTCGCCCACCGTTTCGCCGCCGCCGCCTTGGCAATCTCGGCGCGTCGTTCCGGGCTCATGCTCTCGGCGCGCTTGCGCCCGCCCTTCGCGCCTAACGCCTGAGCAGCCTTGTCCTTGCCGTCGTCGGGCGTGGTGTCGTCAACTTCGCCTGTCGCGATCTGCATGATGCGAACCGCGTTACCGATCACGTCGGCGGGGCGCTTTTCGCCATTGGGGCCTTTAGGCATTGTCATCTTCCTTGAAGGCTTCTTCGAGGATTTGCTTGTGTGCGAGCGACAAATAGTGGTCACGCTCTGCATCGGTCGCGTGATCCAGATTGGCGCTCTCGTCGGTGCCAGGCTCGGCAAAGGCGAAATCCCAGCGCCGGCCAGGGTGGGCTTTCTCGAAAATCTGGCGGGCTAGTTTGGTCGCGACATCCAAGGCCTTATCTCCCCATGCTTGCCGGTTAGCATAGCATGGGATTCGGCCATCGTGTGGCGGGCGTCAATCGCCCTGAATTTCAAACTGAGACACTACCCGGCGGGCCCGGCGCACAATGCCCGGGCCGCGCCGGCCGCGCCATCCCGACACGCGCAAGCGACCTTGTCATTTCGCGCGGTCCGGTCCGGCGCTGGCATTTCAGCCCCAGTCGAGCCAGTTTCCGCCGTCCCGACCGCCGGATAAGTTCCGGGTGGATTGTGTTGCCTCGTGCCCCGCAGCAAGGTCTGCTTCCCAGCAACGAGCTAATGTCGGTAGGTGGCGCTAAGCGCGCCGCATGTTTTGAAGGTAGTGGTCGATGGTATCCACCGAGACAGAGACAACAGCAGGCTGATCGTAGAAGTCGAATTGGCTCACGCCGTCGAGCCAGAGCTCGTGCTTGTCGCCAGGCACCTTCGTGACGAACTGCCGCGCCCCGGCTGGCAGCGCCGCCGCCTCGCTCTTGACCATCAGGAAAGGCTGCGAAAGCTTCGGCGCGTACTTCATTGGGTCGAAGGTCAGCCAGCTCTCCCAGAATCCTGGATCGACTTCGTTGCGCCAAGCCGGGATCAGGCCGCGGCTCGTCTCGGTGTAGTAGGGCACGTCAAACATGATGGCGGTTCGGTCGGTCCGACTCGCGGCCGGCACGAAAGTCTGACGAGCCGTCGCCTTGAAGCTCGCGTCGGCCTTGCGGCCGGCCTGGATTAGCCCGGCGACCGCGTCCTTCCCGCCGTGCAGCCATCGGCGGACCTTCATCTCTGGGCCCGTGTCGCGGCGCTTGTTCGCGCGCATGACGTTGCGGGTGGCGTCTGATACGGCGGGCTGGATATCGATGTTTGCGTCGGTCATGGCGGCCACCGTCGGTTGTCCCTCGTCCTGCGTCGACCCGTTTTCTGGGTAGCGCGAGGAGAAGGGGGCGCCTGCCCTTGAGGCGTCCGGGCGGGCATGGGAGCTGGGATTGACCTGACGGGCAAGAAGCTCGCGTGCCGAAATCAGCCCCTTCGCCAGAATTGCCATATAGGACGGCTCTGCTTGGCCGTGATCGCGGTCTCGAGTCCAGCGAGCCGGACTTGCATCTCTCTGAACGCGTCTGTTTGCCGGTCGATTTTCTCAGCCAGCCGCTCGAGGCCGTCGGCGTTGCGCTTCAGCAGCCCGAGCACGGTCGGCGCGTTCTCGAGCCTCGCCTCCCATTCTGCTCTTTGGGCGGCATGCCTCGCGGTCTCTTCGGCATACCCCGAGAGCACGCGCATGAAGCGTCGGAAGGCCTCGACGATGTCGTCTTCGCGGTCGCTCGCGCGCATGTCGAAGGCGACCGCGACGGCCTGCGCGAGGGTCACGTAGGGAGCCTCATGGCGGCCGTCGTCGTTGGGCGCGTAGGAGTAGTGACCGTAGAGCTCCTCCCTCGTCCATTTGGGTGCGACTTTGAAGGCGGTCCCATGTCTCTCCAGGCACCTGTAGTAGACGTCATAGAGGTCCTTCTCGATGACCGTCGCGAGCGTCGAGTAGCGCATGCGCAGCTGGCCCGTCTCGTCCGTTATGAACGCTTCCGGAGGCGGGGCGATCTTCGCCATTCGGGCGTCATGGGCCATGCTGTCGGCGGTGCGGGCGTCGTCGCGCTTGTCGATGCTGCGCAGGTACGGCGAGACCTGATCGCGCGGGCCGAGCTCCCTTTGGCGGATGGCAGGCCGCTTTTCAGCTGGGATCGCCCTGACGTCGGCCGGCTTTGGTTGGGCCTCGATCATCGCGCCGTCGGCGTAGACCAGCCGACCCTCCCTGAGCGCCCTGATCAGGTCGACCAGCACCTTCCGGAACGCGACCCCCTTGGGCGTGCGCGACTGCATGGTCAGGATCATCAGCTGGTCGGCGTTGAGCCAGTAGGCCTTGATCGGTATCTCGGCGCCGTTGCCGCCGATGGCGAACACTCCATTTACTAACTTGAGTGTTCCAAAGGCCTGCAATTCAAGGGAATTTTCCTCGATCGTATAGTGGATGTTATAGCCGATCCTGCCGATTGAGTCGGCGTAGGACCGGTCGAGGAAATGGATCTGGCCGTCGATCATCGTTGCCGTCATGCCGGCGTGCTCGAAGGTCTCATGACCCTTGATGACGATCTTCGTCGGCTCCTTGGCCGCTCGCTCCTTGGGCACCTTGGGGACGAGCGTCAGGCGCGGCTTCTTGGGCGGCGTCTTGTCGTCGGGCTCTTTGGCCATGGTCGGTCCTCCGGGAGCGGCGCGCATGGCGCGAATCAGCATGTCAAGCGCATTTTGCCCGTCACGGCGGGCGGCGGCGAATCCTGTCGGGATCGCCGCAAAGTCCGCCGGATACGGCGTTTACGGGCCCACCGGGCCCTGGAATGACGGGGCTCCGAGGAGGTTTCGCCTCCGACCTGCCCCGTCGATCCACTTGGCTCTCGACAACCTGCCACCGCCCTGTCAGGGTGGTGCGGCTCGGAACGAGACGCGCGGGATTGAGGTCGCCAGACCGTCTCGAGAGCACCGATCGGCGGCCGCGAAGCGCCCCGATCCGCCGTCTGCAGGACCCCTCGGAGAGCACGGGGAAGACAAGCGGGAGCGCGGCTTCCGACAAAAGATACGGGCCACCGTAACTTTTGTATGTCGTGCCCTAACTCCCCTCCTCTGACAGGCTATAAGCGTTGTAGCTCTCCACCCTTCTAGCCTGTCTTGTAAGTCCTTGAAAATGCTCGTTGTAGAGCCCTGATCCTATCCTTTTCAGGACGTCTGGAGGGCCCTCTTCCTCAGGCTCGTGGTAGAGCCCCCGGACAGCGTGAAACCGCTGATCGTAGGCCTTCAATGGCCTGTAGTCGGCATACAGCCTGTGGTAGGTAGCTCGTTGATCCCTGTATGCCGGAATCCTGGCGAATTCGACAGTGGTCCCCTTTGTAGGTCTGCCCTGATATTGTTTGCGGCCTACAAGCGCTCCCGAAGGCTGCACAGACTCAGGAGAGGCGCTTTTATCGGAAGACGACAATTTCTTTTGTCGCCGGTCTACGGGCCCGTGTAGGGCTGCTATACTCCGGGACGAGAATCAAACCGGAGGCATCGATGATCGCCGAATTCAAGCTTGTGAAGGATGCGCGCGATCGCCGGCGTGCGGCGTGTCTCGTCGCGCTTGAGCAGAAGACGGGCAAGATCAGGCCCGACGTCTTCGACTATGCGGCGTCCCTCATGGGCGATCACGCCGATCGGCGCAAGGCGCGTGAGACGGGGCTCGTCCCGAAGGGTGCGGAAGTCGACGTGATCGCGGACCAGGTGGCCGACGCGATCTGGGAGGTCTTCCTCCTCGTCGGCCGGACCGACGTCTTCCAGAGGCAGGTCGAGGAGACGTTGCGAAAGCGGGTCGCCCACTGGGGCGCGGGCGACGGCAAGGATGGGTCCGATGCCGAGTCCGGGGCCGAGTTGGACGATGAGGACGGCGAGGCCGAGGCAGCGAAGCCGAAGTCCGCGGTTTCGGGCGCGGTGCTGGAGCGTCAGATCACGTCGTCGGCGAAGCTGATGGGCGCGATCATGAACCAGCAGTGCGCCTACATCGGCTTCAACCGCTTCCTCGAGCGTCTGCATCTGGCCTATGCGGAGCAGACGGAGCCGAGCTTGACGGCTCCGCTTCCCCTGAAGGCGACGGGCAAGCAGCGCGCCATGATCCTGGCGGCCGTCAAGTACGATCTCGCGCAGCAGGGCCTCTGACGCCGTGTCCGCGCATGAGCTCTCGAAGGAAAGCCTGCGCCGGCGGGTGCTTCGGGCGAAGCTTGGTCTTCCGGCCCTTCCTGGTGCGAAGCCCGTTCCGGAGCAGGTCCTCGCGATGGCGAGGTTCGAGCCTCATGAGGTGATCGAGCTGCTTGGAGTCTTCGACCCGAAGGGGAAGGAGCAACCCATCCCCCGGATGCTCCCCGTCGACGTGGCGCTCGGCCGGCTCGGCATGCCGATCGTGCGGGCCCGTCCCGATGGGACGGCGGAGCGTTTGAGGAAGGAGTTCCCGAAGGCCTGGGCCGCTAGGGCGAAGGCCGATCGCGCGATTGCGCTGCACGTCGCGAGGACGTACGTCGAGGTCCCGGAGGGCTGGTTTCCCGATCGCGAGCGCCTCGCGATGGCGGACGTCGTCGGGCCTGAGGCCAACGCGGCCGGCGTGGTCGACCTGCCCCCGGGCTCGCGCGAGTTCCTCGCGGACCGCGTGGCCGAGGTCCGCTTCGACCTGCTGCCCGATGGCTTGAGGCTGGCGACCTACCAGATGTGGCATCGCCGGCGCCTCGCCGGCCTCGTCCCGTTCGCGTGCGACGGGCTGATCTTCGGGGCCTGGGACGACGCCTTCAACGCCTATGACGTCCCGGCCCGCTGCTTCCGGGGGGCGGGCGTTTACACCCTGGCCTGGCGGACGATGCTGGTGCGGGACGTCGTGCTGTCGCATGCGTGCGACGACGACCCGGACTGCCCGGGCAAGGTCGTGTGCCGGGAGGGGCCTTTCGCGGCCTTCTTCGCGAGCATCTTCGGCTCGACGATCATCGGCCCCGACGACGTCGAGTGGCCGAGCTGCGGCGAGGGCCTCGCCCGCTGCTACCGGGAGCTGGCCGATCGGCCCGGCCCGGTCTGGGCGGCGGGCGCGATCCGGGAGCGGCCGGAGGCCTGGCTCGACCTCTCCCGGTCCGGCTTGGCCTACCCGTCACGGCCTCCGACGGAGGAGGAGCTGGCCAAGTACGGCGCCGACTACGTCCCGGGCGGCCGTGTCCTCCGGGACGTCCCGGCCTGGACCGGGCGCTTCGTCTCGGCCTGAGGCCGGGATCCTCCTTCGGATCGCTCCCCGCGCGCCGGCCCTCGGGCCGGCGCCTTGCGTTCGGGGACCCTTGGGGGAGTGGCTTGCCTCTCTGGGACGGGTCCCTCCCTGGCGTCAGCCTCTATGGTGGGAGGGGCTTCTCGTCCCTGTCGGCCCTCATGGGACGACGCCCCTTGGTCCGCTTGGAATGGCGGGAGCATTGCGACTGCTGCGGGCCTGGGGGCCGGAGCTCCTCCGTTTCGGCTGACGCGAAACAGTCGTCGCTGTCTTCCCGTGGTCGGCGTCCCATGAGGGGAGGCGCGAGGAAGGCAGCGGGCTTGGCCGGTGCCCTGGTCGAACGGCGTTCGGACGGGAACTCCATGGCGCCTTGGCTTGCCATGGAAGAAGCCGGCACCCGGAGGGGCCGGCTTCTTCGTTGGCCTGCGCCCGCATGGTGCGGCCCCCGCATCCGCGCCGGCGGCCGGGTCTCCGGCCTCGCGCGCCACGGGGCGACCCACGGACGACCCGGGCCGGCTGGCCCAGGCCGACGGGCCCCATCGCGCCGCCCTCCCCAGCCCCGACGGCTTGTCGAGGGGACGGTGCCCGTGAGGGCATCGTCTCCTGGCGCGCGTTGCGCCATGGGGAGCGGTGGCTCTTCCCCGTGGGGTTGTGCCCGCGGGTCCGATGGGACCTCTGCCCTCCCGGCCAGCCCCGACGTCTTGTCGGGGGGACGGCCTCCTGTCGGAAGGCCGTCTCTTGGCGAGCGCTACGCCATGGCGGGCGAGGGCTTCGGTCTCGTCCTTTCCCCGGGGGTTCTTCCCGAGGTCCGGCGAAGGACCTCTTCCCTCTGAGGGCGGGGCCCTGGTGCCGCTGCGGGCCGTTCCGGCCCGCCACCCGAGTGGAACGGCAGATCCCCGCCGATCGCGAAGCTGTGCCCTTCCTTGGAATACGCCGCTTGGGAAGATCACCCCCGCCCGAGTTGAGCCTTTTGCTCGGGAGGCCCGCAAGGGCCGGGGCTCGTCCGTTTCGTCTGATGCGAAACAGTCTTCGCCGATCATCCGGGTCGGGGGCGCTGAAGGGATGGCGTTCGGCAAGACGAGAGCCTCCGTTTCGGCCTAGCGGCGGAGCATTCGCCGCTGGCAGCGTCTCTCCTTTGAAGAGGGAGACTTACGGCTGCAGCGCCGGCCGGAACCCTGGGAGTTAGGGTGCTGCCGTATTGCTCGGCATCGAGCCGACGGCCGCCCGCCAGCCACCAGACGCGCGGAGACGATCCGCCACGATGCCGTAGCCTTCCCGGTCCAGCCAGGTAAGCAGGAGCTGAGGAGGCTGGGGAGGCTCCGTTAGGCAGATGGTTCTGATGGTTGCGCTTGAAGGCAGCATCACCTTGCACGTGGGTCCGGGGAAAGGGTGGAATCGAGGCAGCCCCGTTCCAGGCCCGAACGGGATGCTCGTCCGCAGGCTGACGAACCGTAGCGCGTCGCACAGCGCCGCATTCTCGAATGAATGCCGAACCTCTCGGCCATTCCGGCTGACGAGCAGGCATGCGCCCACATCTTCTAACCCGTCACTGCCGGCGTGGCAGTACCAGAAGCCGACGCGCATTGGGCAAAGATCGCGCGCAGCATCGCGACAGGCCGGGTCTGTCAACGCAGCGCTCGCCACCAGCGCGAGCAGGTCTTGGTCAGGCAGGCCTGCACACCGGGCACCTTTCTGCCCCTTGATCGTGTCAGGCACATCGAAGCGGATGCGCCAGCCCTCCGCCGCCGACGACGTCTGGACGTTCGAGGCGCTGACCTTGAGGTCGAGCGCTGAAAGTGACGCCGTTACGCCCTGCGTCTGGCAGAGTGCTTGGACGGCGAGCTCGTAGATATCACAGCAGAGAATCTCAGCCTTGGCGGCCGTCTCGGCTTTTCCGTTCCACTGGAACAGTGGCCTGCTGTATTCGCCGTATAGCGTTACACGGAAGCCCTTCAGCTTCGGCGGCCTCGCGGCGCGTTCATTGGCGGGTGTATGCGCGCGCGTGATGGACTTTATGGTCATCGTCGGTCCCTCGTCGAGGTGAAAGTACGGCGGGGCTTTCGCCCCGCCGCTGGCCGCTCTCAGGCGGCGACGGGCGCGCGGTGGGGAGTGAAATCTCGCTGCGTCATCTGGAGGCCGACGGCGAGCGCGATGAAGCTGGCTTGGAGCGCACGGACCGATGGCGGGTCACCGAGGGCGTCAGGATCAGCACCCTTCAGTGGCGCCAGAAGCTGATGCCTGACGAAGGCGGCATCTTGGAGTAGCCCCGGGGCCTGCACGCGCTCAGGCATCGGGCTCACGATGACGCGTTGGTACCAGGCGGCGACCCGCGGGAACTCTCGCTCGAAGGCTTCGCTCGAGATCGCGACGATCGCGTCCGCATCTTGCCGGCTCCCGACCACGCCGACCTCGAACTCATGGACGTGATCGAGCATCCCGGCCTCAGGGAAGGCGATTCCGAGAAGAGCGAAGACCTTGGCTCGGGTCTCGCAGGAAGGGTCGACCAGCATCGCGGCGGCCAGGTCTGCGCCGATCAGCATCGTCGCCCCTTTGGTCGCCTCCCCAAACTCGTGGCTGAGATGAGCGCCACGGCGTGCCTCCAGAGCCTCTGCGAGCGCCCCAAGGCGCTTCCATGCACGGCCGAGATAGCGGCCGGCATTCGACTTCGCGCCGAAGGTGCGCAGGTAGAGCTGTCGCGCGACGGCGCCGGTAGGCGCGCGATCGATGAGATCGCTGAGCGCGTCGGCGACGCGGGGAGCGTCGTCGAAGCTGACATGGCCGAAGCAGTTGTTCACGGACTTTGAGAGTGTGATGTACATCATGCGATCCTCATTCATCAGGGGTTTTCTGCAATTTCTTGCAAAAGAAATTCTCTTCTGAATCCTGAGCACGCACCGCGCAGCGGTGCGCAGGAAAATTCGCCAATTTTTAAACAAATTAATCGCATTTCACCGCGGAAAACGCTCGATTACGCATGATAAACACCTGAAAGACCGACGTTTTCAGGCGAATAATGTAAATTCGATGTCGGCTAACATCAGCTAAAGCCTTTTTAGAGCTAAGAACACGTCCTTAACTCCGCACTGCTAAAAGGCAATGCATGACCGCTGCTGCACCACAGGCCGTTCGCAAAGGCCGCCCTCGGATTGTCCTGGCGCAAGCTTGCCCCCAGAAGCCAACGCCAAACTTTCCGGAGGTTCATGGATGGCATCTCAAAGACGCAGAAGCGAAGTATCTCGAGCGAAAGACGCGCGAGCTCGCCTTCACGAACATGCGCAACGACTTCCCGTATCGACCTGCGCGCCGACACGGTGAGCCAGACCAGCGAGACATCTTTTATCCGGACATCCAGTCTTACCGCCGCATGGAGCTGTGCAGGCGCGGAAGCGCCGCAGTGGACAGATTATGGGCATTGGCTGACAGCCACTGTTACTATCATCTCGTCTTGAACGTCAGGTCTACCCGCTGTCGATTGCATCACGCCCGGCGCCTCCAGGATGTACGTCGCTACATTTGGTGGCGGATTTCGAAGGTCGTGACAGGCCACGTCAGGTCTCTCCATCTCGATGCTTCGCGATACCCGCATTGGGATCACGTCCTCGCGCTCCCCATCTCGCGCGAATCGGAATTCAACGACGTCATCAGGGAGCTCAACAGGCAGATTCATGGGACCGATGGCCCGGGTGACGTCCGCATCTGGATGAAGCGGATCTTGCGCAGGCGCCGACACATCGAGAGGACGGTCGATTACTGCCTCAGAACGCGGCGCTACGACCGTGATCCGACGCATGAATGGTTTGAAGAGAGTTTCCGTGCGGATGCGTATGGTGGGCATCTCGGCATTTCCCGCCGCCGCCTTGTTAGGTTCAAACGGACTACCCCAGAAAGACTGGATCCAGAACCCTCCGCCTCAATTCCGCCGCCAAAGAGCCCAGGCAGGCCGCCGAAGTCGGCGGGCCCGGCGTATCGGCAGCGAAGGCGCTCAAAGGCTTACACGCCCTCGCGCGAGTCGGTCACTCACTGAAGATGTCGAGCACCGGACACCCAATTCTTCTTGGATAGACTTCATGTCTCACACCAGGTCCTACAGTGCAGCCTTGGTAGCGGGCGTGCGGCACTCGGGATGACATAATAGACATGCGCTCTGATCAACCAGCAGGATCTCGTCCTGCGAACCCGGAGCCGGTCGATCTCTGTGCCTTGGCGTGTCATGTTCCGCAATCTCGTTAAGGTAGTGGCTGATTCATCGATCAAGATTGCGCGCGCGCAAAGCCGGTTTCGACCGCAGGTTCGAGAGACGTCACGAATTCGCCCGCCCAACGGCGGGAAGTCCAGCGGGTCGAAAATCAGGGAATGGTCGGGAGAGCTAGGCATCGCTGACGTGTCCCGCGTCGAAAAGATCCCATGGACGGGATTGCAGCCCAGGCTCCGGCATCGCCATCTATCGGGCGAGCAACGCTCCGCGGTCGAGGATGTCAGCGAGCGCTTCTGTGCTTGCCTCGGTGTGGGCTTTAAAGACGACGTAGACAACTTCTGACCTGCCTCCGGTTTCCTGGACCGTTCAAAGCTGGAAAATTCCAGTTTAGCAGCACGGGCTGCGGACGGAGTTTTCGGCATGAAGAAGTCGAAGTTCACGGAGGCGCAGATCGCCTTCATCCTGCGCCAGGCTGAGGAAGGGACGCCGGTTCCGGAGGTCTGCCGAAAGGCAGGAATCAGCGACGCGACCTTCTACAATTGGCGCAAGAAGTACGCCGGGTTGATGCCCTCGGAGATGAAGCGGCTGCGTCAGCTCGAGGAAGAGAACGCCCGGCTGAAGCGGATCGTGGCGGACCTGTCGCTCGAAAAGGAGATGCTGCAGGACGTCATCAAGCAAAAGCTCTAAGGCCTGCCCGCAAGCGGTCGATGGTCGATCATGTGCGCGCAGTCTGGCAGGTGAGCATCCGTCGTGCTTGCCGCGCTCTGCCAGTCGAGCGCTCGACTTATCACTAACGCTCCCGACGGAAAGGGCAGGCCGGCCTCATCAAACGGATCAAGGAGATCGCCGAAACGCGCATGCGTTACGGCTATCGCCGGATTCATGTGCTGCTCAAGCGGGAGGGCTGGAATGTCAATTCGAAGCGGATCTACAGACTTTACGAGGAGTTGGGCCTCCAGCTCTGGAAAAAGACGCTCAAGCGCAGGGTCAAGGCGAAGCTGCGCAACGATCGTCGTCCGGCTACGCGGACTAATGAGATCTGGGCCATGGACTTCGTCCACGACCAACTCGCCACCGGCCGCAAGCTGCGGGTTCTGACCATCGTCGACACCTTCAGCCGGCTCTCGCCGGGGCTGGACGTTCGCTTCAACTTCCGCGGCGCCGACGTCGTCGAGGTGCTGGAGCAGGGCGGTGCGGCCCACGGTTTCCCGGCCATTATGCGGGTCGACCAAGGTACCGAGTTCGTCAGTCGCGACATCGACCTGTGGGCCTATCAGCGCGGCGTCACCCTCGACTTCTCCCGCCCGGGCAAGCCAACGGACAATGCCTTCATCGAGTCGTTCAACGGGAAGTTCCGGACCGAATGCCTCAACGCTCACTGGTTCATGAGCCTGCCCGATGCCCGATGCCCGGTAGAAAGCGGAGCTTGGCGAAGGGAGTACAACGAGCTACGACCTCATAGCGCGATCGGGAACAAGACCCCGATATCGCTCGTCAATCGGCCACCGGCATGCAGCCCGCGGTGACCGTTTACCCCCTGGAAGCGGCCAGCAGGCCGGTCCAACATCGGGGGCAGGCTCATACCCCGGACGATTCCAGCTCGCGCTGGCCCAAAATCGGGGAGCACGTCACGCGGACATCAAGGTCCGGCTCATCAACGAGAAGTACGAGAAGCTCTAGCGCATCGCGCCGAGCTCTCCTGCGCGGGCTCAACCACAACACCGGAGGAGTCAGGGTCCAGGCAACCTGAGCCCCGACAGAAAGACCGCCGTGCTGATGGACTGGTCAGGAAGCGCGCCACAATGGCGCTCAACCGCCTTGGACGATGATAGCGTCATCAAGGTGAGCCAGCCGGTTTGGAGAATTTTGTCGAAGCCAATCGACAATCCAGCGTCCCACAGCAGTGTGAAGCTCGATGGCAGAGGTGCGATGGTGCGTCATCCACATCTCGCAGGTGATGTAATCTTGGAGGAAATCTGCTTTGCGGCGCTCGGCAGCGGTCGCCGGCATGATGAACATTGCGATCGACACGAATGCGAGCCATCGGCTCACGATGGATCTACCACCACACGTCATCTGTTTGTCCGTCAGAGGCACTACGGCCCATGTTATGGCAAGGCATCAGCGCGAGCGCATCCTCGTCACTCACTGAAGCCTTTGGCCCTCGGCGGGCCGGGTAGCACGCAAAAACTGAGAGTAATCCTTTGTCGCTTGCATCAAGGCGACCATCTCCGAAAACTCTTCAGATTCCCGATCAGCCTCTATCAACTCCGTGATCCGGTCCAATGCAGCGTCGAATTCAATGTCATCTCGAATGATCGGTTTCGACTGTGCCATTTGGACGCTCGCCAAGGATTGGTTTGGAGATGATGCGAAGCGATTGTTAATGGGAGCCTAAGTCAGCCAGTCGCTCTCTATCCGGCGGCATGCGTCGAAATGAGCCAGCCTTTTGCACGGGCATGGTGACCAGATATGAGTACTGACTCACGGAAAAGTGGGCTATCGGTATCCGGCTTGCCAAGGCTGACTAACATTCTCGTCAGCCTTGGCGGTAATCTGTTCAGCGCGTCATTTCAGAAGTCGATCGACGCGCAGCCCGAACTCAATCGAGAACCTGCACAATGCGGCCGGTAGCGGGGTCAACCAGCACGGTGCGATTGTTGACGACGGTGTAACGGTATTCCGTCCGGCCGTACTCGCTTGGCACTTCGTAATACGTCACGCCCTGTCGAGGTAAGGTACCGCCGACCACGACCGGCTCGGAATAGGTGTACGACGGTCGGCGCTGAGTGACGACGTACTCGCGAAACTTTGGCGTGTTATCGCCGATGATACCACCGACGATTGCGCCACCGACGCCCCCTACCACCGCTCCCACGGGGCCGCCGACGACCGCGCCACCGACTGCGCCTGTCAGCGCACCACTTGCAGCGCCGCCTTGAGCACCCTGCGGGTTTTGCTGGGCGTAAGCGGTTGCGGGAAGAGCTGCGAGGACCGTCAGAATAGCAAATGCTTTGATCATGGACGTCTCCTCCACAAAACCGTGCTGGGAGAATTCCGAGCATACGGCAATTGGATAATCCAACCAAGCTCGAATAGCGATGAACGTTGTCGGATATTTCCGCTCATCTAACGTTAATGTCCATTTTTTTCAAGCGACGGAATCAAATTCAATATTCAGCGTAATCTACATGGCATTAATTCTATTATTATCCATGACGCATCCTAGTGCTAATGGGTGGGTGACCCTATGCGTGCCAAACAGATAGGGATTAAAAGGCGGCAGGCGCCGCTGCTATCGCAGTTGGCAGCGGGGTGCCTCGACCAGCGGTTAAGCAGCGTTGCCAGCCCAGTTAGAAGCTGCCAGGGCGACATTACTGCCGTTGCGAGAATCCATCGGCGGTCGAAGCCGGTCGCTAAATCGCAATCGCGCCATAACATGAACGGGATCGAACTATTCGGTTCATCCGCAGTTGGTGCGTGCCTCGGCATTGCTGAGGCCTTCAAAACCAACGGGAGACGTCCATGCGACACTTTCTGATAGCTACACTCGTCGCCATCGGCGCTGCAGTGACGGCGCCTGCAATGGCGGCGCCGTCACTGGTCGGCGTCAATGCCCTCACCACGACAGCAGCTTCGACCGAGGCGGCCGGGGTCGAACAGGCGCAGTATCGCGTCCGAGACGAGCGCCGCCGTTACGGTCGCTCCTATGGGCCGCGCGGCTATGCCTATGGCCGTCGCTATGGTGGCCCGCCGCCGCATGCACGGGCTTATGGCCGTCGTGGGTACGATCGGGGTTATGGCCCTCGCTTTTGATCTGATTACAGGCTCGCAAGTCGTCGTTAGGGCCGCCGCACAGAAGAATGCGGCGGCCTTTTTTCCGAGGCTCGCGTACTGCTTGGCGGATGGCGCTAGGCAGTTTGCCGCGTTGAACATCCAAGTGCGCTGTTACACCTTGCGAAGGCCCGCTTCATCGCCCCCGATATGCGGGCCGGCCGTCAGCGGAATGGAGCAATCCGGCCCGCTGGCGGCTTCGGTCTTCTTTCAGTGTGGCGCTGGTTAGGAGAGTACGAGATACACGGCGAGGAGCATCGCGATGGTCCCGCCGACAACCATAAGCGTTCGAGAGCCTTGGCTGGGGCTGTATGCTGGCTTAATCACCTGAGGCTTCCGGCGTCCGAACTCTCGTTCAGCTTGTGCCGCCGGCGTAGGTTGTTTTGAGGTCGTAGGCATAGTGCAGAGATAAAGTCACCCCTGAACTATGACAAAAGGCGGCTATGCGGTTCTTGCCGACATGGTTAACCGAATAATCTCACGGTTGCGGCCATGGTGCTTGAACGCGCGTGATTGCTGCAGCACATTGGTACGGCCCGCTTGATCTCATGAAGGTCGCGGGCCGGCCGTCAGCGGGTGGGCGGGGCCATTCCGCTGGCGGCCGTCGATCTTCGGCTGGCTTTACTCCCTGCGTGCCTGCAGCGACGCTGGGAGAGCCACAAAGCGGGATTGGACGTAGTTTCGCGCCTCATTTTTCACTGAATTTTTATCGGGTGCATCTGATCGTCGGGCCTCAACAATGAGGTCCCCAATGACGTCCAACCTGTCTGAAAAAGCATTTCAGTTTGCCGTTAGCGCCCCGTGCAGCACGGTGAAACAAAAGTTTTTGGTCGATGGGAGTTCGGAGCCAATTGCTGAGCGACGCCTGCGCCGCGAACTGCCGGCGAACGCGACGGTTGATTTCCAAAGAGCTGCCAATAGCGACGACATCAGGCGCACGAATCTGATGGCG
This sequence comes from Bosea sp. OAE506, assembly GCF_040546595.1. Taxonomy (NCBI): domain Bacteria; kingdom Pseudomonadati; phylum Pseudomonadota; class Alphaproteobacteria; order Hyphomicrobiales; family Alloboseaceae; genus Allobosea; species Allobosea sp. OAE506. The sequence continues at coordinate 123,983 of NZ_JBEPOB010000001.1, forward strand.
GGCGGTATGGTGAGGCTGTCCTAGGCTTTAGCAGTTTGCTCTCGCTGCGAGTGGGCCCTGGCTACGCCATTCAAGGCGCAGGCCTGATGGAAGCCGTGGAACGGAACCGCCACCGGTCTCGCCAGGGCCCTCGAGCCGCGCATGATCCCGTCCAAGCGGCTATTTGGCCGCCTTAGCCGGCCGCCTGCGCCGGCTCGCGCCCGTGCTGCGCTCCAACAGGCTCGATGTCGATTTCGACCGCAAGGGAAGGGCAGACCCGCACCATTGCCATTACGAAACGGGCAGCCTAACCGCGCTTGCCCCGAATACCTCGTCTGCCCTGTCCGTCTCGTCCGCCGTTATCACCTCGGCGGACAGTGCGGACAGGGCGGACAGTTTGATCTCGACAAGGTTGCAGTTGACGGCGCTGGGCGATCACCTCGACAGCCGGATCGGCGCGGCCGGCCGCAGCAAACTCACGATCCGGGACGCGCTGATGCTGTTTTCCAGCGCGAGGTCGCGCGTCGCGACCAGCGCCGCGTAGACATGTCCTTGGGTGTGGCGGTTTCCCATTCGTGCGGGACCTCAGCGGATTGGACTTTGGGGCCAGCCTTCTCTCGACGAGGCGCAGATACGTGAGATCGCGACGGGTCGCCTTATCGCAAATGACGAGGCGGTGCTACTCCTAGGCTCGCGTGGCTTCCTCAGCATCGGCGCAATGCCAGTCACCGTTTCGGCCAGCGACTCGGATACACGCGTGACGAGTGCCACGACGTACATGCCGTCACCACATGCACGAGTCATCAGCTCATGCCCGAGCACACCGATCCTTGATCTCGTCTGTGCAGCGGACGATAAAGCTGGCGCCGCCGTAACGGGCCGCGGCGGCCTTTTGTTAGGCGACGCCGTGGGAGCCATTCCGCCCGTTCGGAACGAACGCTGCTACGTCGGGCGCCAGAATACCGTTCCTCTCCGCCCAGGACGCAAATAGTCCTCTAGCCGTGTCGGTCGCAATCTCCCCACTAACGGTGGCGAGGCACGCGTTGGCCGTCACTTTGTGGATCGCGTCCTGCCGAGACGGCGGAAAGTCCACCAGGAACATGTAAGCCTCCATCGCTGTGGAGATAGCGGTGGGATGACCGAAGGCGGTCAGGACCACGACGGGTCGCTGGAACTCGTCGGAAGGCAGCACTGCCATAACCATTCCTCCTCGAAGCAACATAGGTCTGGATCCGCGCCGTAAGAATACAGCGGAGATCGATGATCTAGGCGCTGGTCACCGTGTCCTTCAAGGCTCGGAACGGTCTATATTGTCGGCTGGTTGGCGAGGGCGGCATTCGTCCGCGACATTCCGGGCAGCCACGAGGGCAAAAGCCGCCCGCCGGGCATCCGCAAACCCGGTGCACCCATGCTCTTGCGGCCGGCCGATGGTCCCCGACCTGAACCCGATCGAGCAGCGCTTCGCCAAGCTCATTCACCGAATGCGCAACGCGCAGGTCCGAAATTTCGAAGACACACGGCGAAAGCTTGGGGACATGCTCCATCTCGTCTCACCAGACAAAAGCGCAAGCTACATCGCCAACGCAGGACATGGTTCCGTGCAGATGAGCATATGCAAGAGACTGCAAACCGGCCATTTAAAGGCCGCCTTGTTCTTCCTCCAGCTTGTCTTCATCGTTCGGGCGCTGCGGAGGTGTTGAGTCGATACCGTTGAAAAAGTCGCTGTTGCTGGGGGCATGAAGTCCTGATTCAGTTGTCCTTGGTCGGAGGGCGGCACGATGATGGGCGAACGGCGAGTGGTGCAGGAGGCGCTGTTTTACGAGTTCAGCCTGGAGCGGCACGTCCCGGCCGATCATTGGGTGCGAGCCATCGATCGGTTCGTCGATCTCTCGAAGATCCGCGCGCATCTGCGTCCGTTCTACAGCGAGATGGGGCGGCCCTCGATCGATCCGGAGCTGATGATCCGGATGCTGCTCATCGGCTATTGCTTCGGCACCGCTCGGAGCGGCGCCTCTACGAGGAAATGCATCTCAACCTGGCCTATCGCTGGTTTCTTTAGGCGGGCATGTGTCAACTCCGTTTTTGAGGATGCGGGGATCGGGAGCGCCCGGACGAGTTCAGGCTTCTTTGCGTGCTCGACGCTGGCTACGTCGGCGGACAGGATGGGTTGAGAAGGATTGAACGGCCTAGCTCTGCCTCGCGATCAGACCGGCGAATGCCGTGCCATCGCAACCAGCGATACGTGCTCGTCCGACCCTCGCACCCTCCCAGGCGCTCTTCTCCGCCGCGGCGACGAACTGTGAAGGTCGATCGCTACATGGATCTCACCACTACGCGGCGGCCGACCCGGGCGTCGTTGACCAACGGAACTCGGTACCGTCGGTCCACATGCGATGCATGATCACGGCAAGCCGGCGTGCGAGAGCAACCTTCGCGACCTTAACGCTGCCTCGATTTGGCTTCGCGGTCGATGCCAGCCTGATCAAGGCCTACGCCAACAAGCAACGCTCGGCCGAAGCCTCCGAGCCGGTCGATGGGGACCATCTCGCCCGGCGCTTGGTGCGCGAGTATCTCGACACCCTCGACGAGGCCACCTGGGGCGCAGCCAGCGAGGCCAGGCCGAAGTTCGTCTCCCGGTCTGATCCGGCGGCATTGGACCGGAGCCCTGAAGGGCCATGCCTTCTTCGCTTACGCCACTAACTATCTGATCGACCTCGATCACGCCGTCATCGTCGATGTCGAGGCCAGCCGGGCCATCCGGCAGGCCGAGGTCGGCTCGGCTCGAACCATGCTTGACCGGACGCAGGAGCGCTTCGGCCTCTGGCCGGCCCGGCTCGCCGGCGATAGCGCCTACGGCTCGGCCGAGAACCTCGCTTGGCTCGTGCACGAGCGCGGGATCGAACCGCATATCCCGGTCTTCGACAAATCCCAGCGCAGCGACGGCACCTTCAGCCGCTCCGACTTCGCCTATGACCACGCCCACGATCTCTACACCTGCCCGGGCGGGAAGGAGCTGAGGCAGCGCCAGAGGGTCTATCGAACCGAGCACCCGCTCGTTGATGAGAACGGCCTGATGCGCTACCACGCCAGCAAATTTGCCTGCGACGCCTGCTCGCTGAAGCCGCAGTACTGCGCCGGCCCGCAAAATCCTGCGCTCGATCCACGGGGCGCGCTCGACATGGCCAGGGACATCGCGCAGACCGACGCCTATGTCCTCTCGCGGCAAGAGCGGAAGAAGGTCGAGATGCACTTCGCCCATCTCAAGCGCATCCTGAAACTCGATCGCCTGCGCCTACGCGGACCGAACGGCGCCAGAGACGAGTTCCACCTCGCCGCGGCAGCCCAGAACCTCAGGAAACTCGGCAGGCTCCCGCCGAACCGACCGCAGTTCAGGCCTGCATGAGAGGGCGAGGATCAATCGGCCAAATCCGCCACCCCGCGGCTGCGCTACAATGGCCCAATTTTTCAACGGCATCGGCCATGAGCCGACTTCGAGGCCGTGCCTAGAGCCAGACGTTTCACGGCCCCCCGATAGCGTTTACAGCCCCGCCCAAGCCCGATCGTCAGGCTGTGTGCTGCTTCTTTGCGAACGAAAGAACCCGCTCCGGCCGTGATGGCTGACCTAGCAACATGCCGTTTGCTTGGAACCAGGCAATTTCGTCCGAGAGCGTCTCCTCGATGGGGCGGAACGTGACGCCAAGTTCCGCCATCGACTTCGCGGGTCGAAGCGCGATCGCTCGCGTTCCTGCATCATCAAATTCACGGAAGCCCAGGACAGGAGGGCCGGCTTGCTGACGGTTCTAGCCTGCAGTTCCGACAGTGCAGCGAGAAGGTAAAGGAGTGCGACAGGGATCTTGCGGGTAGGCGCCTTGATCCCAATCAGGGGTTCGAGGCGGCTGGATCAAGGACTGCCGGGGCCGTTACGAGTGCGGCAGCCTCGCCGGTGAGGCATCATTGTATCACCAGTGCCTGCATCCCTTATCATGCTCATGCCGCTGGCAACCGTCTGTCGCTCCGCGCACAGGCAGCGGCACCGTGCCAGTTTCTTTTGTACCAACCTCTTCGCGAGCAGCTGTCCACCGAGCGGGCAACCCATACTTGGCTAGCTCGGCCGTTCTGAAGCAATTTTGGGCGCCGGGCGCGCCACCACGCAAATGCAACTTTTTCATGCGGCGATGAAGGACGGTTTTATTGTAGCGGCTTGTTTACGAATTCGCGAGACGCTGCACGCTAATCGGATTGGTGGGTATGAAGATTTTCCGTCTCGTTGCCGGCTTGGTGCTCTTGATCGGCGGGCTTTACGTTTTGGTTGGGGAGCATTTCGCCGGAACGTCTGCTGACGCCACTGTCAATGCACGCATCACGGTAGTCCGCGCGCCGATCGAAGGGGTGGTATCCCTCGCGGTGCGCAGCATCGGAGCGCGCGTCAAGGCGGGTGAGCTCATCGCTGATGTTGTTGATGACCGGTTTGATACGGCACGCCTCATCGACTTGGAGCGTCAGCTCGACGGCCAGCGGTTGGACGGCAAGCGGGCCTCTGCTCAGAAGCTTGCGCTCACGCAGGCGCGTGATGGCTTTGCGTCGCAGCTAGCGAGCTACCAGAAAGGGCGTGTTGGCCAGATCGAGGCCCGGCTGGCAGAGGCTCGGGCGCCCAAGATGCTTCAGCCGCAAGGCTGCGCGAAGCGGAAGGGACGTTGCGTCGAGCCAACGAGCTGAATGATCGCGGCGTTCAGACTGCCGCCAATCTCGAAAGGTCGCGCGCAGCCTCGGATGTTGCCCAACAGGAGCTGGAGAGCGCTAGGCAGCGGACGAACTATCTGGTGACCGAGCTGGCTGCAGCGCGCACCGGCGTTTTTATCGGCGATTCCTACAACGACGCTCCGTTCTCCTCCCAGCGAGTCCGCGAGCTTGATCTGCGTCTGGCGGAGCTGGACGCGGAGCAGACACAACACGAGGCGCGGATTGCTCAGCTGGAACGGCAGATCGGGGCTGAACGCGTGAGGGTCAACCGGCTGACATCGGCGTCTCTGACAACGCGGGTCTCCGGTATGGCGTGGGATTTTCTGATCGACGATGGCGAGTATGCCCGACGGGGGCAGGATCTGGTTCGCCTCGTCGACTGTGGCACGTTGATCGTCACCGCCGGCGTTACGGAAGCCTTGTATGACAGCTTGTCGATTGGCTTTCCCGTCCAGTTCCGTCTCTTCGGCGACGATCGCGTCTTTGACGGCACGGTCACCCGGCTCGGAGGCTCCGGCGCATCAAGCCTCTATACCAATCTAGCTGTGGGTCCGAGCGCCGAGCATCTACAGCGGTTCGATGTGACAGTCAGCGTGCCAGCACTGGCCGGGCAAAGTGACCTGAGCTGCGCGATAGGTCGCACCGGGCGCGTCATTTTCAGCGCAGGACCGATCGCCGCCATGCGCCGCTTCCTTACGCGCTACGGGATTTGATGCTGGCGCTCTCGCCCTTTGTGTCGGCTTTCGCGGGGACCGCTGTCGTAATCGGACTGCGCCTGCTGCTGCTGCCGTTGCTAGATCCGCGACGATGGTATTGGCGCGCCCTGCTGTTAGGCGGCGCGATGGCGCTGGCCTGGCGCTACATGATCTGGCGCCTGACCGAGACTACGGCTCCCTTGGCATGGACGTGGGATGCCGTCTTCAGCTGGGGCTTCGCGATCCTCGAGGCCCTGACGGTGGTCTCCTCGTCGGTTGCCTTTTTCATCTTGGCTCGGGTCAAGGACCGAAAGGATGAGGCGCGGCGGAACGAGCGTTGGTGGCAGCCCGGCGCGCCACCCCGCGTGGACATATTCATCGCCACTTACAATGAGCAGCTGGAGGTGCTGGAGCGGACGATCATTGGCGCCAAAGCCTCAGCTTTCCCCGCTAAAGTCTTCGTTCTCGACGACGGCCGGAGGCCTTGGCTGGCCGAGGCCTGCCAGCGCTTTGGTGTCGGGTACTTCACCCGGCCGGACAATGCTCATGCCAAAGCCGGAAACATCAACTATGCCTTGCGCGCGCGCGCGGCCGACCCCGATGCGCCGGAATTCGTCGCTGTCCTCGACGCTGACTTCGTTCCTCATGTCGATTTCATCGACCGCACGCTCGCCCTGTTTCATGATGCCTCGGTCGGCCTAGTGCAGACGCCACAGCACTTCTTCAATCCCGACCCCATTCAGCACAACCTTGGCATCAGTTCGGCATATCCCGATGAGCAGCGCCACTTCTTCGATAATGTCGAGCCGTCACGCGACGCCTGGGGTATCGCGATTTGCTGTGGCACCTCGTCGATGGTTAGAACCGCGGCTGTCGAGGCGATCGGAGGTTTGCCGACGGAGAGTGTCACTGAAGACTTTTTGCTGACGCTGCGGCTGGCCGAGAACGGTTGGAAGACCGTCTATTTGAATGAGGCGCTGACAGAGGGCCTCGCCCCAGAGGGATTGCAGGAATACATCGTCCAGCGCGGCCGCTGGTGTCTGGGCATGATGCAAATCGTCCGGAACGTCTACAGCCCGCTTGGCCAGCACGGGCTGTCGTTTCTGCACCGACTGAGCATCTTCGACTCGCTGCTGTACTGGAACACGACCTTTTCATTTCGTCTGGCCGGTATCGTTTGTCCACTGCTGTATTGGTGGTGCGGCGTGACAGTTGTGAATGCGTCTCTCGTCGACATCATCATCTACTACTGCCCCTATTATATTGCGGTGATGGCGGTCTTGAATTGGCTCTCAAAGGGCTTGTTCATTCCGGTTGTGAACGATGTTGGGCAGTTGGTGGCCGCATGGCCGATCACGCGTGCTGCAGCGACAGGCCTGCTAACAAAAGGTCCGCACAAGTTTTCTGTCACAGCCAAAGGCGGAGACCGGACCAAGATCGTCGTGCAATGGCCGTTGATGTGGCCCTTCCTGGTTTTGTTCGCGCTGACGATCGGCGGGCTGCTGGTCAACCTGCATTCGGACTTCGTCTTTAACAACGCAGGCACAGCCGGCGATGGCATGGTCGTTGTCATGTTCTGGACGATCTACAATCTGTTCGTCCTTTTGGTCGTGATCGCCGCTTGTATTGAGCGACCTCGCCTCAATCAGCCTCAACGGCAGTCGCTTCAGCGTGTCGTGGTCGAGAGGTCAGGAGAGGAACTTCGCGGCTGGCTCATCAATTTCGGGACGGACCATGCACAGGTCAGTGGCTTGGCCAAACTTGCGCCGGGACAGAACGTATGGCTTCGGCTGCCAATCATCGGGTCGATTGCAGCGTCGGTTCGGGAGCCAACACGCGACGGATATCAGCTGAGTCTTGCGCCCAGCGAAGAGCAGCGGAGCCTCATCATCGCCAAGCTCCACACCGCATCGCAAACGCCAGGCACGGACAAAGGCGACATCAGCCTGATGATCCGCGAGCTGGCGCGGGCCCTCACTCGCTAAGGAGACAGCAACATGGCAGCCGAGCGTGCAAAACGCATCAGTCTTCGGACCTGGTTGATCGTCGGGGGCGCACTACTGATGCTGATCCCCGCTGTCACTGCCGGCAGCTTTTACACCGGCCGCCCTGCAGAAACGAGCCGAGGAGCTGCTAGTGGACAAGCTCACCGGGCGCGGCGAACTGAGTGCCAATCTGCTAGCACGCCGCCTCCACCAGCTCTGGCTGCAAGTCGACGCTTTTTCTCGGTCGGCCGATCTGGCGCAACTCGATAAGGTGCGTGGGCAGATCAACTTCATTGGTGATCTGGACCAGCGTTACTCCTGGATCGGTGTCACCAATGTCGACGGCAGGGTCCTGGCGTCAACGCGCGGCATGCTGGAAGGCGCGAGTGTAGCCCAGCGGCCTTGGTTCCGGCGAGGCCTGACCGGGCCGACGGCGGTTGATGTTCACGAGGCTCAGCTGCTGGCGCAACTCCTGCCTCAGCAATCTGAGCCCCCCCGGTTCATCGATCTCGCCGCCCCCATTCGACAGGCAGACGGTGCCACTCTTGGCGTACTAGGAGCCCACCTCGATTGGCGCTGGGTGGTGGCCAACCTCGCCAGCATGCAGGCCCCGGGGATCGACGTTTTGCTCTTGTCACGCGAGCGCACCGTGCTCTATGGCCCAGCGGACCTGATCAACAAGCCTCTGGCGGTGGGCTCGGCTCTCTCTGCGAACCGGGCCACATCGATCGTGCTCGACGAGCGCTGGCCGGACGGCAAAGACTACATCACCGTGGTCATTCCTGCGGTGGGTCACGACAATCTGCCAAGCTTCGGGTGGTCTCTGCTCATCCGGCAAGAGACGGGTAGTGCGCTCGGGCCGACGCGCGAGCTGGTGCGGACCTTCTGGAGTATGTTGGGGGCAGGCGCGTTGGTCGCCCTGGCATTGCTCATCCTGGGCGCGCAATGGGTCACCACTCCGCTACGCCGATTAGCTTCCTCGGCGGAGTTAATCGTCATTGACGCCGACGCCCCCGCTCCTCACGTCGAGACCCGCTACGATGAGGCGGCGCGCTTATCCGACGCCTTGGTCAAGCTTCAGAACGTCGGCCGAAGACCCTCGTGACCCCGGCAAAGACCTATTGTCGGCGCATTGTGATCTTGCGCCAACCGCTGCCGCACGCCTGATGTGTGAAAGCAGACAGTGCAAACGTCGTTACCTTTGTCCGCGACGGCTCTCCTACAGACTTGGCCTTCCGGGCCCGCAAAATCAGCTCAGGCCCAGCGGCAGCGCCCGTCAGTGCGGGCTGTAGGTCAAATGCCATAGCTCGCGTTGGTTGGGGTCACTATGATGCGACTCAGGATCAAACAAGGCTCTCGTTTTCGCGCCGCGCACCATCGCTTGCAGAAGGCTCGACGAAGATGGCTAGGGAAAATAGTCGAATGACAATGTTCGGGCGGGAAGCGAAAACAGGAAACTCAGAACCGCTTGATCCTCTTCCTCTTGGCCGCTCGTTCCTCGGCGTCACTGAATTTGCTCCGTCTGCAACCATCGTCGTCCGAGGTCCTGATCAAGTCGTGGAGTGCGTCAATTCCCGACACAGACAGCTCTTCAACAGCACCGATTGGCTCGGAAGTCCGCTGCGTGACGTTTCCCCTTCGTCGCAATCCACCGTGACGGACACGATCAACGCTGTGATGACTTCCGGCGTGGTCACCGAATCTACAGATGTCGAAACGGTTATTGAAGCGGACGACACCCAGGCGGTGCGCTACCTACGCTTCGTATGCGGGCCGATGAATGACGATCCCGATCGCCCTCCCGCCGTCATCTGCCAGGGGTTCGATGTCACTGCATCTCATCACGCGGAGCTGCGACGCGCAGTCCTGGCCGCGCTGGGAGAAAAGATGCGCGAGGTTGAAGACGCGGATGAGCTGGCTTTCGCAGCGGCAGAGATTTTGGGCAAGGCGCTCCATGTTGGCCGCGCCGGCTATGGCACCATCGACGTGGCGCGGGAGACGATCCACATCGAAAGAGACTGGACGATGCCGGGAGTCGTTAGTTTAGCAGGGACGCTCCGTTTCCGGGACTATGGCAGTTACATCGACGACCTGAAGATGGGCCGGACCGTCGTGTTCGATGATGCGCAGTGTGACCCCAGAACGGTCGACAATGCAGACGCTCTCGAGGCAATCCAAGCGCGGTCCGTCGTCAATATGCCGGTCACGGAACTGGGTGGTTTCGTCGCGCTATTATACTTGAATCATTTTGAAGCGCGGCACTGGACGAAAAACGAACTAGCACTGATCGGTGAAGTCGCGGCCCTGACCCGGAACGCGGTCGCGCGACGGCGTGCGGAGGAGGCCGTGCGCTGCAACGAAGCAAGACTTCGATTTCTCGACGCGCTTGGCAAGGCAACTGCGGCGAGCACGCAGGCCGAGGAAATCATGGCCGAGACGACACGCGCCCTTGGTGAGCACCTCAATGTCTCTGTCTGCGCCTATGCGGACATGGACGAAGATCAAAACGGTTTTACCATTCGCGGGGATTGGAGTGCAGCAGTCTCGCCCAGCATCGTGGGCCATTACAAGCTCGCAGACTTTGGCAAACTTGCCGTCGCCAACCTTGGCGCCGGGCAGCCTTTGGTCCTGCACGACATTCGGGCAGAGTTAGAGCCGGCCGAAGCGGCGACATTCCTGAACATTGGCCTTGCCGCCACCATTTGCATGCCGCTGGTCAAGCGCGGCCTGCTAACCGCCTTGATGGCCATTCACAATGCGAGGCCACGGCGGTGGACCGACGACGATCTTGCCTTGTTGACCGAAGTCACGGAACGTTGCTGGGCTCACATCGAGCGCGTCCGTTCCGAGGCGTCCGTTCGTGAGGGAGAGAAGCGTTTCAGGGAAGAGCTGGAGGCGAAGGTCGCTGAGCGGACGCAGGCACTGCAGCAAGTCCAGAAAATGGAGGCGGTTGGGAACCTCACGGGGGGCATCGCCCACGATTTCAACAATCTTCTGATGGCGGTGATCGGTAGCCTGGAGCTGCTCCGCAAACGGATGCCTGCGGATCAGGCTCTCCTGAGACTTCTGGATAATGCGATGGAAGGGGCTAAGCGAGGCAGCTCATTAACTCAGAGAATGCTCGCCTTCGCGCGTCGGCAAGAGCTGAGGACCGAGCGAACGGATGCGGTCAAACTGGTTCAGGGCATGCAGGACTTAATCCAGCGTTCTCTCGGGCCAATGGTCAATCTTCGGGTCCGCCTCCCAAAGAGCCTCCCGGCTATCGAGGTGGACGGCAACCAACTAGAGGCAGCTCTTCTGAATCTGGCGGTGAATGCTCGCGATGCGATGCCGGACGGCGGGACAATCATTATCGAAGCGAAGCAAGTCCAAGATCGAGAAAGCGGTCAACAACGCGTCTGCCTGTCGGTCAGCGACGATGGCGAAGGGATGGACGAAGGAACGCTTGCACGCGCGACCGAACCATTCTTCACGACCAAAGGCGTCGGCAAAGGCACCGGTCTTGGACTGTCTATGGTCTACGGATTCGCGGAGCAATCCGGTGGTCGCTTCTCGTTGACAAGCGAGGTAGGCCGGGGAACGACCGCGGAGATCATTCTGCCCATCTCAGAAAGCGGCAGCGATGTTGTCCCGGTTTTGCCGACGGACGAGCATAAGCAAGTCGGACTTGAAGGTCGTCGGCTTACGATCTTGGCCGTGGATGATGATGCGCTGGTCTTGATGAACACAGGCGACCTCCTGGAAGACCTCGGTCATGACGTGGTTCTCGCTCACTCGGGAAGGGAAGCGCTTGATCAGCTCTCGCAGCGGCGGTTCGACCTCGTCATCACCGACCATGCGATGCCGCAGATGACCGGTGCCCAATTGATTTCGGAGATCGAGGCTCGCTCACCGGAGCTGCCAGTCATCCTGGCAACCGGCTACGCCGAATTGCCGTCAGGGTTAGAGATGCGCGACGTATTCCGGCTGTCTAAACCGTTCGCACAGCAGGACTTGGTCCGGGCGATCGCGGCGGTGGTCACCAACGCCGCGATCAATTAGTACAAATGCTGACACGTGAAGGAGGCGCTCCTCAGTGAGCTTTCTCTGGGGATAGAGCCAGGCTGGCGGCGAGACGCCTCCTTGTCGAGGTCATTAAGCAACGAGCCAAGCTTTGCATCGCTTGCACTGCAGGGCTGCCGGAGACCAGACACTGCCTGACGGATCTCGTTTTGATAGTTTCTGATCCCGAGCTGAACGGCAACACCGATGTTGAGCCACAGGACGACATCAAGCGGGTGACTGAATGCGACCGAGAGCTGCGACCGAATGAGTACGATCAGAACGCGCCGCGATCAGTTGATCGACATTCTCCAGAAACATCTTCAGGACCGGCGACGGGTTGTCGGCCTGGTAGCCAGCGGCGATCTCGATGACGGGAGCGTTGCCAATGAGAGGTCGGCTGATAAGCGAAGCGGGCAGCAGCCGCTCGACATAGGCCGGCAGCAGCGTGACGCCGCCAGTTGAGGCGACCAGCGAGATGCCGGTTGCGAAGCTGTCGAGGAAGCGGGTGGGTGAGACCGCGATGTTGCGCTCGCTTAGATAGCGCCCGACAATGCCGCGCAGGACATGCGGAGTGTCCGTGTAGCCGATGAACTGCTGTGGGTCGATCTCGCGCGGATCGATCTCGCTACGCCCTGCCAGAGGATGGTCGACCGGCAGGATCACCACAATGGGCTCGTAGCCGATGACCTGCCACTGAGTTTTTCCTCCACGCGGAGTTAGAGTCCGGCCCTGATGAGGACGGACTGATGAAGCGAGCAAGATTCACGGAAGAGCAGATCATTGCGGTGCTGAAGGAGCACGAGGCCGGGGCGAAGACCGCCGACCTCGCCCGCAAGCACGGCGTCTCGGAGGCGACCATTTACAATTGGAAGGCCAAGTTCGGCGGCATGGATGTCTCCGAGGCCAAGCGGCTGAAGCAACTCGAAGACGAGAACGCCAAGCTGAAGAAGCTCCTGGCCGAGCAGATGCTGGATGCGGCAGCGATGCGGGAGCTCCTTTCAAAAAAATGGTAGGGCCCGCCGTGCAGCGCGACGCCGTCGCGCATCTGCAGGCCGTAATGGGCCTGTCGGAACGTCGGGCCTGCAGTATCGTCGGAGCGGACCGGAAGATGGTCCGCTACCAATCCCGCCGCCCGCCGGATGCGGAGCTTCGCACCCGGTTGCGGGAGCTTGCCAATGAGCGACGCCGGTTTGGCTATCGACGGCTATTCATCCTGCTCAGGCGGGAGGGCGAACCGTCGGGCATCAACCGCATCCATCGGCTCTATCGCGAAGAGGGCCTATCCGTGCGCAAGCGGAGAGCCCGCCGCAAGGCCGTAGGAGCACGGGCGCCGATCCTGGTAGAGGTGAAGCCGAATGCGCGCTGGTCGACCGACTTCGTCCACGACCAATTCGCCAACGGCCGACGCTTCCGGATAATAACATCGTCGACGACGTCACCAAGCAGTTCCTGGGCGCGATCCCGGACACCTCGATCTCGGGCCGGCGCGTGGCGCGTGAGCTGACGGCGATCATCGAACGGCACGGCAAGCCGGGCATGATCGTCAGCGATCACGGCACGGAGTTCACCTGCAACGCAATGCTCGCCTGGTGCCGCGACAACGGCGTGGACTGGCACTTCATCGCGCCGGGCAAGCCCATGCAGAACGGCTTCGTGGAGAGCTTCAACGGCCGCATGCGCGACGAGCTTCTCAACGAGACACTGTTTTTCGATCTTGATGACGCCCGCGCCAAGATCGCGGCATGGATCGCTGACTTCAACACCGCGCGCCCACACTCGGCGCTCGGATACCTCACGCCAGCGGCCTATGCCGCCAACTTCACCGCAACGGACGATCGGCTGCGCAACCCCGACCAGCTCCGCCGATCGCCCGTTGCTAGCCCGACGCCACACGGCGTAAAACCGGCTGAGGCTCTAATCGCCGCTGGATGACAAACCAGTGGCAGGTCAGCCTGAATTGCAGCCCCTCATCCGTAAAGCATGCCCGCGGCCTTCCCATAGGGAGGTGATGCGCTCGCGAGTGACGGTCCTGACAACGACGGTACGCAACCGTTTGTTTAACTTTTGAGGTCTGGTCTGGTAAATCATCCCACCCTACCTATCGGACTCAGGCTTTGCCATGATGCGTGCGCCAATAGTCCTTGCTGTTATGACAACCGCCTCACTCGTGACGGCATCGACGTTCGTGTATGCTGGCGATCCGTTGGCATCATGCGTCTCCGCGCATGATGAGCTACCCCATCGCATCAGGGTCAGCATGTGTCGGTGCCTAACCGAAAAGGCTGAATCACTCCGTGGCTGGATAGAATGGATGTTTGTTGCGCGGGTTATTCGTCAAGCGAGCGACCTCAATATCTGCACGTCAGCCGCGCTCAGCAATTCAGCGACGTTGCCGCCGGTTCAGGAGCGCAAGGATGATATCGAAATCAGTCGAGCGGCTGGGGATGTTAAAGAGTCGCTAAGGCTTTCGCCGTCTTGGCTGATCCCCAGGCCGCGCGACCCGCTGCGCCGTCTACCAGCCGACATTGCCAGCCCATAAAGCTTCTATCTGGCGGCATTCGATGATATCGCACACCCGTGCTGCGCGACAATAATTGGCCAGTTAAGTAGCGAAGCGGTTTTATAGGCGGCAGGAGGTATGTTTTGGTTCAGCCCATCGATAACCTGATCAAGATATCCGCCGAGGTTGTGGCGGCCTATGTCGGCAACAATAGCGTTACGCCTGCAGACGTCCCGGACATCATCAACAGCGTCTATGCGGCGCTGAAAAAGCTGGTCTCAGGTCCGGAGATGCTGCCCGCGACAACCCTCGTACCGGCGGTCCCAATCCGTAAATCAGTGACGCCCGAGGCAATTATCTGCCTTGAGAACGGAAAACGGTACAAGTCGCTGAAGCGACATCTACGCACCGCCTACGGCCTTACGCCCGATCAGTATCGCGCGAAATGGAATCTGCCTCCCGACTATCCCATGGTAGCGCCTGCACATGCGAAAGTGCGATCCGACGTGGCGATGTCAGTGTGGCAGGAGCGAAAGTCGAGCAAGCTTACAAGCAAGGCAAGCGGTTCGCTAAATCGCAGGCCTAGCCAGCCTTAGCGTCGCCAACCCGCTGTGGCATCGCCCACTGGGTCAGTCGTCGCGAAGGCGTAGGCTCAGTTGACTTGGGGCACACGACGCGCCGGCATGGGAGCGAGCTATCGTTACCTTTCAATCACGTGCCACCTCAGCCGGTGGAACGGGACGCTCGTGTATGGCGTTGGCTTCCATCATGAGGAGCCGTTCAATGACGCAGGTTTTCGCTTCACTGATGTTTGCGGGTTGTGTGGCGACGCTTGCCGTCGTTGGACTGCCAAAGGGGCATGAAGAGCGAGATTGTCACGGCGCTCGTCGCGGCTCGATAGTCGAAATTACCACCTGCCCGACCATGCCGGAGCAAGTTCGAGTAGAGCCTCTGGGCTAGAATGCTCGCATGCCGGCAGGCTGAGATGTACGTGCCTGGTAGTAGTCCGCAATTTGCGATGCTGGGAAACAGCGAAATCAGATCGAGAAACCGCTCGCAGGGTCAACATGCCTTTTTTGTTATGCAGGCATTCGTTCACCACCGTTGCTGCCGGCCTATTGAAAAGTTAGTGCCGTGCAGATGTTCAACGAAGGTCCAGATTTAATCCGAATATTGAGAGCGGCTCTAGCAATCCTGGGGCTCGCTATTCTTGCTAGCACACTTTTGCGCGGCGAGCCGCAGTGGTGGGAGTGGCGATGATCCAAACAAATGTTGTTGGTTGTCGAGATTATGAGGTACGGGAGCAATGGCTGACGACGAAGTTCAATGGGATTACGCGTTGTCAGGATTTCAGGTGGGTCTTGCCTCTGGGGTCGTTGCGGTCAGGCTAAATCTGCGGTGTCCAGAGGCAGAGGAAGGAGCACAAGTCATAGTCGCACTTTCGGCCGCAATGGCGGAGACGCTTTCCACTCACTTGCGGGAAGCAAGCGTGGCTGCCGCTTTGGGGCCGGTGCCAACGCCCGTCCGACAGTAGCGGGCACCACGCGGCCCCCCCTTATCGGGGGCATTTCATCAAACTGAGATAGGTGCCTTCAAATTCCGCTTCTGCAAGCAACCCTTCCCAATTCAGGATAACGACCGTTTTTCTCTCGTGTCTGACTAGGTGTGTGGTCCCGGAATGAGGTGGTGCGGGTCGATCTTGAAGATTGATCGGTCTTTGGTCCAGGCCTCACAGATGACCTGGTAGGGTGTTCGCCAGCGCAGAGCCTTCAGGTGCTTGGCGAAGTTGTAGGTGGCGACGAATGGTCAGAACATGGGCCTTCAGGCTTTGCAGGTCGTCGTAGTGGTAGACCTTGACCGTGGCGTCCTTGATCGTGCGGTTCATTCGCTCGGCCTGGCCGTTGGTCCAAGGATGGTAAGGCTTGGTAAGCCGGTGCTCGATGTCGTTGTCGGCGCAGACGCGGTCGAAGATATGACCGCCGGGAGAGCCGCCAGTTGGGCCATCTCGATACTTGGGTAGGTCGGCGAAGGCCATGCCATTGTCGGTGAGCACGGTGTGGATCTTGTAGGGGAAGACCTCGACTACGGTCCGAAGGAAGGCTGAGCCCGCCATCTTACCGGCTTTGTCGTGGAACTCGACATGGGTGAACTTCGAGACTCGATCGATGGCCAGGAACATGATCAGCTTGCCATCAGCGTGGCGTAACTCGCAGCTGTCGATGTGGACGTAGCCGATCACGTAGGTCTTGAACCGTTTGCGGTTCGCCTTGGTCTCGTCGATCGGCAGCCGGGAGATGCCATGGCGCTGGAGGCAGCGATGCAGCGCGCTACGGCTGAGGTTCGGGATGGTGTCCCTCAGGCAGCCGAGCACATCGTCCAGCGGCAGTAGCGTCTTCTGCCGGAACGCCACGATGACGGCCTCCTCCGCTGGCGTCAGCACCGTGCTCTTCGGCGACTTCGGCCCCATCGGTGCGTCGGACGTCGTGGTCCGTTTGCGCCACTTGCCCACCGTCTTGGGGTTCAAGCCGTAGCGAGCGGCAAGGGACCGGGTGCTTTCTTTCGACGCTTGGAACTCGGCTCGAAGACACGGCGTCGTGCGGGCGCTGCCGTGAAGAACGCTTGCCATAGGGCATCCTCCTCCTGACGATTCAGGATCGATGATGCACCATCACTCCTCGGGACTGCACACCTAGCTCTTTTGCACGGAGCCCCTTGATCGAGCGATTTACATGCACCAGCGAGAGACCCAAGACGTCAGACAGTTCCTCTTGTGTTAGTTCGAGATCAAAACGGTTTTCTTGAGCGACGCCTGCAAAGCGCATACGCAGGTACAGCTCGCAATAAAAATGGGCCAACCGAGCTGTTGCTGAAGTCTGGCCCATTACCGCCAGAGCAGCGCGCTGGGTAGCGTTGTCGACTGCGAGCGATAGCCATATCAACCTTGCCAGGTGTGGGGACGCTTCCAGAATGGTCTGAAGTTCGGAATGAGGAATGACCCCGATCTCAACGTCGGTAAGCGCTACAATATCGGTTCCGATCGTAACCGTCCGGTCTCGGCCGCCTTGCGCGGTGGGCGGTGTTTCCCGGACGGTGTGACCTTAAGTCTAGCTTTAAGGTCATGGCGATGGTTCGGGCGGAGGTTCTGGGCGCGATCGAGCGGCGGCGGCGCTGGCATTATGAGGACAAGGTCCGGATCGTCGAGGAGAGTTTCGCGGCTGGCATGACGGTGACGGATGTCGCGCGGCGCAACGGCGTCGCGGCAAGCCTGGTTTTCACATGGCGTCGACAGGCGAAGCTGGGTCAGTTGGGAGGGGGCAGCCCGGCGCCGCTTCTGCTGCCTGTCGAACTGGCTCCTGTCGTGACCGACGTCACGCCCACGCCGGTTGCCGAGGTCGCCGTCGCGGAGCCCGCGCGCCGGAGCCGTCGTTCGTCCGGCATGATCGAGATCGCGCTCGGCTCGGGCCGCAGGCTGCGGGTCGATCGCGATGTCGACGCGGACGCGCTTCGGCGGGTGCTCGACGTACTGGACCGGCGATGATCGCGATCCCCGCCGGGATGCGGGTCTATCTCGCCATGGGCCCCACCGATATGCGCAAGGGCTTCGACGGCCTGGCTGCGCTGGCGCAGGGGGCACTGGAGCAGGATCCGTTCTCCGGTCACCTGTTCGTCTTTCGTGGTCGCCGGGGCGATCTTCTGAAGGTGCTGTACTGGGATGGACAGGGCTTCTGCCTGTTCGCCAAGCGGCTGGAACGGGGTCGCTTCATCTGGCCAGCCACAACCGAAGGCGTGGTGCGGTTGACGCCGGCGCAGCTCTCAATGCTGCTGGAGGGGATCGACTGGCGCGCACCGATCCGAACCGATCGCCCCAGCCTCGCGCTGTGAAGCGAAGGGCTTCGAGCCGATTCAGGACTGTGATCCGCGGTCAAGATCGACCATGATTCAATGGCTTGGCAGCCGGCCTCGCGATAATCTCGAAAAGACCATGGCAAGCGCTTCCGCAGACCTTCCCGACGACGTCGCGACGCTTCAGGCGCTGCTGATCGCGGCGCGGGCTCAGAGCGCCGCCCATCTGCTCATGATCGAGAAGCTGAAGGCGCAACTGGCGAAGCTGCGCCGGATGCAGTTCGGGCAGTCGTCGGAGAAGCTCGACGCCGCCATCCTCCAGCTAGAGCTGGCGCTCGAGGATGTCGAGGAGGGCACGGCGGCGCGTACGGTTCTGGAGCGCGCGGTCATGCCGGCAGCTCCCGACGCCCGTCAGCATCCGGTTCGTCGTCCCTTGCCCGACCACCTGCCGCGCGAGGAGGTCATCCACTGGCCAGTGGGTATCGCCAGTGACGATCTCGGCTGTGGCTGCCTTGCTTGCGGCGGACAGTTGCGCCGGCTCGGCCAGGACGAGACCGAGGTGCTGGAGCGCGTCACCCTGTTCAAGGTAATCCGCCATATCCGCCCCAAGATCGTGTGCCGCCAGTGCGAAGCGATCGTGCAGGCGCCGATGCCCTCCCTTCCGATCGAGCGCGGGCGGCCGGGCCCTGGATTGCTCGCTCATGTGCTGGTGGCCAAGTATGCCGACCACCTGCCGCTCTACCGCCAGTCCGAGATCTATGCCCGCGAAGGCGTCGAGCTCGACCGCTCGACCCTGGCCGATTGGGTCGGATCGGCGGCGGCGCTGCTGACGCCCCTGGCCGAGGCGATCGGCAAGCATGCCATGGCCGGGCCCGCGCTCTACGCCGACGATACCCCCGTGCCGGTGCTCGCTCCCGGGTTCGGCAAGACCGCGACTGGGCGGCTTTGGGTGTATGTCCGCGACGAGCGCCCTCATGCCGGTGATGCAGCGCCCGCCGTCCTCTATCGCTATACCCCGGATCGCAAGGGCATCCGCCCGCAAGGCCATCTCCAGGGCTTTGCGGGATATCTCCACGCCGACGGATATGCGGGCTTCGACAAGCTATATGCCGACAGCCCCGGTAAGCGCACCGCGATCACCGAGGTCGCCTGCTGGGCCCATGTCTGGCGCAAGTTTTTCGATATCCACCAGTCCAACGCCTCGCCGGTCGCTGCCGAGGCCCTGCGCCGGATCGGAGAGCTCTACCAGGTCGAGGACGCCGTCCGCGGTCGCCCGCCCGACGAACGAAGACGATCGCGTCAGGAGCACGCCCTTCCACGGCTCGCCGATCTGCGAAGCTGGCTCGACGCGACGCTGTCCAAGCTGTCGGGCAAGAGCGAACTCGCCAAGGCGATCCGCTACGGCCTGTCGCGCTGGCCGGCTCTGACCCGCTATGCCGATCACGGCGGTCTGGAGATCGACAACAACGCCGCCGAACGCGCGATCCGGCCGCTCGCCATCGGCCGCAAGAACTGGCTCTTCGCCGGCTCCGACAGCGGCGGCGAACGCGCCGCCGTCATCTACACCCTGATCGAGACGGCCAAGCTCAACGGCCTTGATCCGCAGGCCTATCTCCGGGACGTCCTGGCTCGCATCGGCGAACATCCCATCAACCGGATCGGCGAACTCGTGCCTTGGAACTGGCAGACGCCACGAGAGGCCGTTATGCTGGCGGCATGATCTCGGCCGCTTCCCATGTCGATCGCATCGCCTGCATCAAAATCGTGCTCGATCATGTCGAGCCGGCCATCTGGCGGCGCGTCGAGGTTCCCTTGACGACGAGCCTGAGAGGCCTCCACGAGGTCATCCAGGCCGTCATGCTGTTCGAGAACTATCACCTCTTCGACTTCACGATCGAGATCGACGGCCAAAGCAGGCGCTACGGCATCCCCGACCCGGATGGGTGGATCAAGCTCAGCGACGCCAAGAACACCAAGCTCGGGCCGCTGACCAATCGCGGTCTGAAGCGCTTCGCCTACACCTACGACTTCGGCGACAACTGGGAGCACACGCTCACGATCGAGGCCACCGGTGACGCCGATCCCGGCCTCGACTACCCGCGCTTTGTCGACGGCGCCCGCCGCGCTCCGCCGGAAGACGTCGGCGGAATCCCCGGCTTCGAAGAGTTCGTCGAGGCCATGGCCAAGCCCAGACATCCCGAACGCAAACGCCTGATCGAATGGTACGGACGCGTCTTCGACCCAGAGGACATCGACCTTCCCACCATCAAGGCCAACATCGCAAAGCTGACCAGGCGTCGCGCCATCGGAAAAGCCGCCTTCGCCAAAAGCCGCCTATCAGAACGCTGAAAGGGCCGACACCGGACGGTTACTTCCGATCTGCTTAGAGAGATATGCGCCAATAGCGACTAGATCTCCGGGAAGACGCAGACCTGTCAGCTGACGCCTGCCGTTTTCCAGTTTGCGCTCATGGCAAGCGATGCCTGACAGCATGAGAAAGCACGCCTGCGGCCAACTACCGGCTTCGACGAACGTCTTACCTCGACTGACGGATTTTTGTGTGAATGAAAGGGACCGCAGCAATTGCAGGTTTTCCTCTGACAGCTCGTCTCGTAGCGACAGCGCTCGTATCAGGCGCTCCATGACCATATCCTCGTCACAAGCCCGTGGCGGAAAATGTTAAAGTGCCCCTTTCTGGCACCTGCACGGAGTAGGTTCTGGCTGACGCTATCGGGGTCAGCGGCGACCTAACAATGGCCGTATTGCGATCCGGTTCCAGCAGCGTATCGCTTATCAACGTCCATCGGCGTCTTGCGGACGACGTGAAACCCGCTAATCCGGCGGCCAAAGTGCGTCGATCAATCGTTCTGGGCCTGCGATTAACGTGAGAGACGCGACAAAGACAACAGCGCAGCCCGCGCGACGAACACGGATGTGAAACTTGTTCTTAGGCCCCGACGCGTTCGAAAAATAGGCCATCTCGCGTAGGCCCAGGAGTGCGTGCCGTTCGGCAGTCTGGTCGTTCGGGAGCTCGATGCCGACATCATCCAGGACCTGGAGAAGCTCATCATCAGAATCAAAAAAGTAGATCGGCATGCAGCCAGCTCCGCAGTTGCTGCCCCCGCTCTCGTCTTTAACTCGCGGACTGGCGCGAAGTTCTGGATGTCGCTCGCTCTGATACCTGAGCTCGACCGACGTTCAATTCCCTCAGAGTTGGTCGCTATGATGTCAAGCTTACTCCGGCCTCGGCGACGCCATGAAAAGGGGCCGCTTGAGCGGAAGGCTTCCGATAGGGCGCCCAGGTCAGCGTCTCCATCTTTGGGCCTCATAGTGAACCGCGCGCCGCTGGCGTCGTACAAACCTTTCGAACTGGATGCTTCCCGCGACCCGAGAGTCTTATATGCGTCCCTCGATAGATGTTTGGCTGTGGCTAGGAGTTTCGGGCATTGTTGCCCTCACGGCCGTTATCGTCTGGATGTATTTCCCAGAGCCGGGCTTGGCCATTCCCGCGCCGGCTGCCGTTCGGCCCTCGTAGGTCGCTTCCGTCATCCACTCCAGACCTCGGGTGTCATTGTATCACGTTCGCGCTTAGGAGCCTGTCGAATTTGGGAAGGCGTTCATATCGTCGACGGCGGATAACAGTTGCCGAGACACCAAAATCGGTGTCCATTAATGAGCGGCCTCGGCCGACGTGACGGGCGATGTGCGGGGGGCTCATCGAGCGGCTGATCCCCCCGGTACGAGCCGCGGGAGCCGAAAGGTTCCCCTGTCACGCTTCCCCCCGGTATTCAGAACCCAATGTTGAGTCCCATACGTACGGTATCGCCGCTCGTCTTCGCCCGCATGGTTGCATATTCATCGGTGAAGAACCCGGCGGTCTCGCCAATAACAAGCCGCTGCCTTCCCAGATCGTAGTGCAGATAATCGAGCCTTATCGAGACCATCGGGCCCACAGCATACTCAAGGCCGCCGCCGAGCGCCCAACCAGAGGCCATCTGCGGATTGGACCCAGCATATGTTGGGTTATTCGTTGGCACGGGAGTTATTGCGCCGCGCTGGCCGAAATAGCCATAGGCGTAACCGCCGGTGGCGAACACGAGCAGGTCGCCGAAGGCAACGCCGGCCCGTGCCCTCACTGTTCCTAGCGTAAATAACTCGGTCTGTGCCTGAGTTGTGACCTGTACGCCGAACGGATTGACCGTCGAGGCTTTGCGGCCCCCAGTATGCATGGCTGAAAAATCCGTCTCGGCGCCCAGCACCATCGGTCCCAATTGGTAGTTGAAGCCTATTTGCCCAGTGAAGACGGCGTTGTTGCCGGAAGGCGAAAGCCGCGACGCGACATTGCCGGCGTCGATTGAGGTTTGCACCTCATTTCCGGGCCCGACGCCTTGGATGCGCGTAGGCGAGCGCTGACTGGCCCCTCCAACCGCCCCGCCGACATAGAAACCCGTCCAGCGCGGCTTTCCCGGAACCAAGGCCGGTGGCAGTGGCTCGATGCCCTCGGGTGCCGCAGGAGCTGGGACTTGCACCTGCAGACGCGGCGGTGCGGCCTGAACAGGCACTATGCGAGCCGGATCCACTGAGCGCGGTGTGTAGTCCGCGCGGCGGGGGCGTGGTGCCGCAGCTGGGCAGACAGGACATATCGCAGCGGTTTGAACGCGACTGCGACTTGGGGCCGCCTGCGCAAGACGCAGTGCCTCAGCAACATGGGTAGAGCCAGGATAAAGCCGCGCGAACAGCCGAAAGGACTCTGCGTCCCCAGCCCGCACAGTTTCGGCCCACGCAGTTTCCTCTGTGCGCAGCGCGAGACCTCGGTGCAGTCGCAGCGCCCTCTCGTCGTCGGGATGCGCATCAAGCGTTGCCCGGTAGATGTCTCGACGGTCCCAAGCGATAGCCACGCGATAGGCGTCGGCGGGAGCCATCGAGCGAAGCGAAGCCGCTGTGGGGCGCACGGTGAGGGAGGGCATTTGCACGGTCGGCTGAGGAGTTTGGGGCCCCGGTACGCTGGAAGCTGCCGCCCGCTGGAAGAATGCGAAGTCAGAGATCAGCGAGGACGTCTCCCATGGGATCTGCTGCCCACCGGTGACGTCGTGAACGGATAGCCTTATGCGCCGGAAAAGTTGCTCGACTGGCAAACCGGGTTCTCGGATCTCGTGCAGGAACGCCGTGGTGAAGGGGCTGTTAGGGCCGGTGCCATCGGCCGCGGTAGCGCCCGGTGAGGTTGAAAAAGCAACGAAGGTGCCGCTGCCGGAATCGATACGTGCCAATCCTGCCTCGGATCGCACGCCTTCCTGCGCTCCGTCGACGAGCTGCAGTGCCAGTCCACGTGACAATTCCGCGGTGGCAAACGGGTTGTTGCGGCAGGCATCGAGCACGACAATCTTGGAGGCGGCATCCGTGCTGTCAAGGCGCCGAAGGATTTCGCTGAGCGAGAGCGCTTGGTTTGGAATGTCAGCGGAGCGCTGCGGTCGGACATCGATCGGAAGCAGGTAGTTCGTCCCGTCCAGCTGGACCGCATGGCCGGCGTAATAGACTAGAGCGGTGGTGCCGCGGCCTGCTTCGCTCACCCGATCAATAAAGCGATCGAGCGCGTTACGAAGGTCCGTCAAAGTCGCATCGCTGGCAGGCACCACTTCGAAGCCAGCTTCCTGCAGCACGGTGCGCGTCGCTGTTGCATCATTCAATGCATTCTGCAGTCGAGGGATGGTGCTGTAGGTGCCGTTGCCGATGACGAAGGCAAGGCGCTTGGGTGAGACGGCGGCCTGGGCCAGAGCCGCACCGCCCCCATACGCCATCAAGCTGCTGATTGCCGCCACCATAGTGAAGGCCGCGAGGCACCAAAACCGCATCCGCATACTGCCTCCGCCACATTCGTGATTTGCCCTGCAGTATCGATGGCTGGTCCTATGCCAGCGTCATCCAATTGACGGAGAGCGCAGACCGTTATCCTGGAGCGGTTGAATTGCAAGGCGCCTCGACCGCATATTTGATCGATTGAGCAATGCTGGCCTTTTCGTCCTCTTCACAGACATGGCTGCTGCTTCGCTTGTCCGATTGCGGCAATGGCTAAATTTCCCTCGATCATGGGGATCAGCTCGTACGTCACTCAACGATAATAGCCCGCGACCGTTATGAGAGGCCTTTCCATTTAGAGATGGTCGTGCGCTCGGCCGAGCTTGGCATGACGGCCGCCGTGCTGCCTGCGCTTTACGACACGAGTTGGACAGCTGGAATCACTTGCCCTTCCGTTTGGAGTGCTTTTGGACTTCTTCTTGCTGACAGTGGGTGCTAGCGTGTGGCTCTATCGCGGGTCAGCGAGAAGCAGATATGTCATACGCCTACCAGTATGCTTCATCGGTTTTGGCCGAACTGCGTCAGAGCGAAGGGTGACCAACCCTTCCCACCTGGTGTCGGAGCTCATTCAAGAGAATTTCGACCTCAAGATGCAGCGAGATTACGCATTGGGGGCTCTCGATGCGGTGGCAGTCGCCATGGCCTTGGTCGAGCGAAGCGGTCGCTTCGTCTACATCAATCGAACGGGCTGTAGGTTGTTATCAGCACCAGGCCTCCTCCATCTCAGCAAAGGGCGAATCACCGCTTCACAGCCCCACACCCAAAAGACTTTCCGGCGATTTCTGGAGGGGGCGTGTGGAGCAGCCCGCCACGGCACAGTTCATCGGCGCAGCTTGCTTTTGAGGAGCGAGATCAAGACGTTGGCGGCCCTATCAGTCAGCATCGTTCCGTGTCCGCCCTCGCCCGCAGCTCACCATCCAAATGAACTGTATCTCTTAGCGATAAAGCCACTGGGCACGATGGAGGACATTACTGTCACCAGCCGTGAACTCTTCAATCTGACCAGCTCTGAGGCTCAAATCGCCTCTTCACTAGCCGCCGGGCTATCACTTTCAGAGGCCGCTGAGTTGCATAGCATCAGAGTTTCGACGGCGCGCACTCATCTTTCACGAATTTTCCAGAAGACAGATACACAACAACAGAGCCAACTTGTTTCGTTATTGCGAGATGCCGTACTACCGGTACAACGCTAAGGGAATTCGCCGTCTTCAAATCCGGCCGCTGCTCAAGCCAGCAAAAAATAGAGGGCGAGAAGCATGGCGCCAGCGCCGCCTACGACTGACGTGCGCCCCGAAAACCCGGCCAGTCTGAACTGAACCGCCCCGGCTTCACCGGAGGCCATTTGGTTTAAGTCACGCCGCCATTTGCTGCTCACCGAGCATGACGTAGTAGCGCTCCTCGGCTTCGGCCGGCGGGATGTTGCCGATAGGCTCCAGCAGCCGGCGATGGTTGAACCAGTCGACCCAGGTCAGCGTGGCAAACTCGACGGCCTCGAAGGATCGCCAAGGCCCCCGACGATGGATGACCTCGGCCTTGTAGAGGCCATTGATCGTCTCGGCGAGTGCGTTGTCATAGCTGTCACCGACGCTGCCGACGGAGGGCTCGATGCCGGCCTCAGCCAGCCGCTCGGTGTAGCGAATGCTGACGTATTGCGATCCCCTGTCGGAATGATGGACGAGGCCGCCGCGATGGATAGGCCGTCGCTCATGCAGGGCCTGCTCCAGCGCGTCGAGCACGAAGCCGGCGTGCGCAGTTCGCGACACGCGCCAGCCGACGATACGGCGGGCGTAGGCGTCGATGACGAAGGCGACGTAGACGAAGCCCGACCAGGTGCTGACATAGGTGAAGTCGGAGAACCAAAGCCTGTTCGGCGCAGGAGCATGGAAGACCCGATTCACATGATCGAGCGGGCACGGCGCCGTCCTATCCGGCACCGTGGTGCGCACGGGCTTGCCACGGATGACGCCTTGCAGGCCCATGCCGCGCATCAGTCGCGCCACGGTGCAGCGCGCCACGTCGAAGCGTTCGCGCACCATCTGGCGCCAGACCTTCCTCACGCCGTAAACTTCGAAGTTCTCGGCGAAGACGCGGGCGATCTCAGGCTGCAGGGCGATATCCCGCTTCGCCCTCACTGACAGCTTCTCGGGATCGGCGCGCCTGGCGAGATGGGCATGATAGGTCGAGGGGGCGATCGGCAGCACTCTGCAGATCGGCTCGACCCCATGGACCTGACGGTGATCGTCGATGAAAGCCATCATCGCTTGAATGGGCGGTCGAGCTCCGCCTGGGCAAAATACGCCGATGCTTTGCGCAGGATCTCGTTCGCCTGTCGAAGCTCCCGGTTCTCGCGCTCCAGAGCTTTGAGCTTCACCGCTATCTCCGTCGTCAGACCGGGCTTCCGGCCGCTGTCGACCTCGGCCTTCTTCACCCACTCGTTCAGCGTCTGCGCCGTGCAGCCGATCTTCCCCGCAATCGACATGATCGCCGCCCAGCGGGACGGATGCTCGCCCTCGTGTTCCAGCAACATCCGAACCGCGCGGGCACGCACCTCAGGCGAGAACTTGTTCGTTGTCTTGCTCGTCATGGCTCCACCTTCTGAGGAGTTGGAGCCTTCGACAAACCCGGAGCGGTTCACTCACAAAATTGCGCACCCAGTTGGCATAACGAATGGGAGATCAGTTGCCGCGACCCGAACGGGTGGCCCCTGTCTGGCCTTAGAACCTCAGTTAGGCGCCCTTAATCCTTTCGCACCATCATGCCACGAAAAGGGAATCATCAGTGTCCCTGTCGGAAAATTGCGAGATGATGGGCCCGCGCAAAATCTCGACACAAATCTTCGGTGCTTTCGCCTCGTTTGCGCTTGCTGCCACGCTTGCGGTGGGGCTTGGCGTCCAGACGCTGTCGCGCTATGCGGCGATGACAAGCGAGATGGAGGCAGAGACGCGCCGTATCCTAATGGCTGAACGCATGGACAGCCTGGTCAACGGTGTGGTGATGGAGTCGCGCGGGATCTATCTGGCGACGGATATCGCCGATGCCGAGCGCTTCGTGGCACCGCTTCTCACTAATCTCGCTGAGATCGAGCGCCTCGTCCGGGACTGGCGGGCGCTGCCTGGGAGCAACGCCGAGGCCGCATTCGATGAGGTGGCCGAGCAGCTCGACAGTTTCGTGCGGTTCAGGACTGAGCTGGTCGAGCGTACGCGGGCGGAGGGGCCCGCGGCTGCACGTTTATTTGGCAACAACGAGAGCAACCGCGACAACAGAAAGGCGCTGAATGCGGCGCTGAGGAACGTCGCCATGCTTAATGAAAGCCGCGCCGCGGTAACGGATGCCGAGCGGGACGTCCTGCAACGCCACAGTCTTTGGCGGCAGCTGGGGTGTGGACTACTGGTGGTGGCCGGGTTCGCGGGGGCGCTGACTCTGGTTCATCTGAGGGTTTCACGGCCTTTGCACCAGCTTGCGGCAACAATGCAGCGTCTCGCCGATGCTGAGCCGATCGCGGAGATTCCGTCAATCTTGCAGCGCGACGAGATAGGCGACATGGCGCGCTCGGTGGCGGTGTTCCACCGGACTGCCGCTGAACGCGCAGGGCTTGAGGCAGAGGCAAAGGCGGGCGATGTTGCGCGGCTGCGCCGCCAGGCCAAGCGCGACGAACTCACCGCCGAGTTCAACATCCGCATCGACCAGGTTCTCAACACGGTTCGGGTCAGCGTCGACGAGATGGAGGAGACGGCCCGCAGCCTCAACGCCGTCGCCACCAGCGCCACATCCCAGGCCAACGAGGCAAGGGGCGCAGCCCTCGACGCGTCCGACAACGTCCGCTCGATCGCGGCCGCCTCCGAGCAGCTGTCGGAGTCGATTACCGAGATCGCCGAACGCATCGGCCATACGGATGGCGTGGTCCGGTCGGCGGCCGAGGATGCGGCGCGGGCACGCGTCAATGTCGGCAACCTGCTGGGTGCCTCGGAAAGCATCGCCCGGGTCGTCGACCTGATCCGCGAGATCGCGGCGCAGACCAATCTGCTGGCGCTCAACGCGACGATCGAGGCGGCTCGCGCCGGCGAGGCGGGGCGCGGCTTTGCGGTCGTCGCCGGCGAGGTCAAGCTGCTGGCCGAGCGCACCGCTCAGGCCACCGACGAGATCGCCGAGCGCATCATCGCCTTCGAGAGCGAAACGAAGGGTGCTGTCGCAGCGATCGAGACGATCGCGCGCGTCATGGGCGAGGTTGCGCAGCACACGGTCGCCATCGCGGGCGCCACCTCCCAGCAGATGGGCGCGACCTCGGAGATCGCCAGCAGCGCGCAGGCCACCGCCAATGGCACGGCGGGTGTGGCCCATCAGATGGAGCAGGTGACCGCGACCTCCCAGTCGGCCATGCTGTCGGCGAACCGGGCGCTGAGCACCGCCGAAAATCTGGCGCGGGAGGCCCATGCGCTGCGTAGCGCGGTCGGGACCTTCTTCGCCGACATGAAGGCGGCTTGAGCCGGACCGTCAAGGGTCAAATTTGGCCTTTAATCAGCAATATTATCGGGCTGCGGACCGAGCATAAGATCTATTGCTTGGACCGGAGCCTCTCTTTGATCATAAGCACAGCCTGCTCAAGTTCTCTAATCGTATCCCTGCAATATTTGAGTTGAGTCTGATACTGTTCGTCGGTGATCGTGTGTTCGGCAATTTCAGAGAGCGTGAAGCCCATCTTTGTCAAATTCACAATTTCGGCGATCCGGGCGCGGTCTTCCTTGTCGTAAACGCGCTGAGAGCGTTGGTCTGGCGAAATCCGGGACGGCTTGATGAGCCCGCGCTGCTCGTAGAACCGTAGGGCGCGCAGGGTCAGCCCAAACTCGTCTGCCATTTGGCGGATGGTATAGATCGTCATCGAGCAGGGATATTTCGGGTCTTTGACGGGCGCAAGTCCAGACATCGGCCCCATCCGAGCCAAAAGCGTGATGCAAGCGAGCAGCGCGCAACCATTTGTTCAAGTTTTTACCCTTCGATAGGGCTTCCGGCCTCCGCGTGCCCTGTGCCCCTCGGTTGTAGCCATGAGATCTCCCCTGTCGCTCGTGATGGCCCTGGCGGTTACGGCCGGTTCACTGGCCGAAGCCATTCCATCGGAGACCAACCGCTTTGCCTCTGCCTGTATCAGGGAACACGATGAACTCCCGTATCGGGTGAGAACCAGCACATGCCGATGTCTTTCGGCCAAAGATGCGTCGCTCCGTGGCTGGGTCGAATGGGTGTTTGTGTCGCAACAGGTCCGTGCCGCCGCTGATCTCAATGTATGTCTCTCAAAAGCCTTGGCCGACTTTGCGGATTTGCCGCCGGTGCATGGAAAGCAGGAGGACCTGGACCGGGCCATATTGGCGGTAACCACCACCGGGTCGTTGAGGGCTCAACGCTCCTGGTTTTTTCCACACCCGCGGGACCCGGTGCGCCCGTGGCCCTCGAACGTTGCCAGCCCTTAGGCGGGCTGACTTCCGCTCCCGTCCTTGGGCTATGTTGGAAAGCGGAGCCGCGCCTGCTCGCGCAGGTCGGAGGGGCGCGGCGTCATGATCCGCCCGATCTGCCACCCCAACGCACTGCACATCAGCATGCCCCCGATAACGGCGGAAAAGGTTAAAACGAACTCAAGCATCGGCCACTCCGGCAGCTCACCCCGCCACCAACACCTTAGGCGAGGTTTCGTTCGCAATGAATCGTACGAAAGGCCGGCAGCGGGCCTTCGCGATCCAATGGGCATTACAAATCTTTCGCTGGACTGAACCTTCTAAACCGCTGCGCCGTAGAAAGAGAAAATGCGGCGTGGCAGCCGAATGTGACGGGTGTGCTGGGGTTATGCGGTCATTTCCCAATGTATGGCTTTGGACAATCATCATTGCGATTCTGGCCAGTCTCGCCACACTCACCGCCATCCATGACCCGTTTCGGGAGTTCTATCGCCGGACGGAAGCAGAGGCTGCCCAACCGCGCCCATAACCTGCCGGCCCATGCCTTGCAGTGTGCTGCAAGGCGCCGCCTGGAGGTTCGAAATGGCACAAGCTCTGACCTGAGCATGAAGCCTCACCGGCGCGAGCGGCTCTCAGCCGATGTCGTTGCCTACCTCCTGACCGTTTCGCTCATTGTCCTGGAGTGCGGGTGGATTGCCCTGCTGGGATATGGGCTGTGGCGTTTGACGATGGGTAACCGGTCAAAAGACATTGACGTCAAAGGGTCTGCGGCTAGCGTCCGGCACTTTATGGCGCGGAACCGGTAATGCCTCTATCGACCTTGAAAGAGCCTCTCGATCTGGCCCGAGCGGAAGGGGCTCTGGACCTGGCCTGGCGGCGCCTGAAGGCAGACAATCTTCTGGTGGCCCCTGAAAGCGATCGCATTCGGCTTGCATCCATGATCGTCGAGCTCCTCATCATGGCAGAGGACGAGGATGATCTGGCCAAACGCGCGATCGACAAGTTCAAAAAGAGCGGCGTGCATCGTGGTTGAGGAGTGAGTTGTGCGGATCAGGCCGATTGAACAATTTGCCTGACCCTGGCGTTGTGAACGCAGCAATTTCCGGGGGCTCGTGCGTGCCGCACGCCAGTCTCGTCACGGCTGCTATCAGCCAGCTATATATCCGGACGCTTCAGTAGAACCGCCGGCCTCGATTGATCTTCCTGTTGTATTGACCGGCTTCACTGCCGGCGCCGTACCAGTCCGGCCGGCGCGGCCATTCTGATTTGAGTTGGGGGCAGCGGCAAGGCACCAGGAACTCCTCAAGGCGGCCGGGCGCTTTCTGACCTGCTACTCCCTCTCGGCTCGTGCTGCCGGGTTCGCCCGGATCGCCATTGGTAGGTGAGATCTCAGTGTCCGAGGAAGTCTTCACACCTGCACATCGTTCGGAGGTTAACTCAACAAGGGAGCCGATCGTAAAATCTGCGAGCGATCAGGTTTAAGGCGAGCGCACTGCCGGCATGTCACATAGCTTAAAAATGCAGATTTCCGGCAGGCGGACTATCGGGGCGTTGGCTTTGGGCAAAAATCGTTTAACCATCGCCGCAGCAGAATGCGCCAAAAGGTGCCGTGCAGGCCCGGCCCGGAACCGGACGTTCGCGGGCAAAGGCGGCTCGGGCTTTTGGCCCATTGCGGGCAGCAGCCCTGATGCCGATCAGCAGCTCACGCAGATCCGGCTCAGGGTTTGAGCTTCATGATATAGGCTCCGAAGGTCTGAGGCAGCGCGGGTGTCGCCGGAGAGCCAGCTATTGTGGCGATCTGATTTATTGCTGCTTGAGGAAGGGCGCCAAACGAAAAGGCCCCCGGAACCCTCCGGAGGCCTCGGCACGGCGGGGAGCAAAGGCCAGATGACCGGCGGGGTCATGCGGCTGGAGGCGGTTGCACTGCGATCATAAGGATCGGCATTCTCGTCGAAGCGCGACCAGCCCTCCTGACGATGCTCAGCCGTGCGCGCGGTCCGATCGAGCGGCGTTGCGCCGTCAAGGATTTCCTCCACGATTAACTCCTTGTCGGGCTCGGCGCGAACTGATGAACGAGCCCACTAGGCCGCCCGCGGCGGCACCCGCAACCGCGCCAGCTGCGGTGGCTGCGAGCCAACCGGCGGCGACGACGGGGCCGATGCCAGGAATGGCCAGCATGCCCAAGCCGGCGAGGAGGCCAGCCGCGCCGCCGACGCTTGCGCCAATCCCTGCGCCTTCCTCGGCGTTGGTCTCGCCGCCGCCGTTGCGACCGACGATGCTGACGTTACTGCTGGAAATGCCGGCTTCTTCAAGCCGCTCGACTGCTGAACGGGCTGTCTCGTAGTCGCCATAGGAACGGGTGATCGTCCGGGTCATGTCGGTCTCCATAGGTCTCGGTGAGAGGGGCATTTCGTCAGTTCTTGACGATGTTGCCGCGGTAATCGACTGAGACGCCGACTTTGGCGCCGGCATTCATGGCCGAGCCCTTCCAGACGCCATTCTCGTCCTTCTTAAGGTCGGTTACATCGGTGTAGCCGTTGGCTTCCAGCCGGCTCTTGGCCTGGCCTTCGGTGAAGCTATTGGCGCCCGGCAACGGGGCGTTGGCATCGACCGGAGAGGTCGGCGTCGGTGCGGTTGTCGACGTCTGTGCCATGGCGACAAAGGAGGTCGCCGTGGCGATCAGCGAAGCGATGATCAGCTTTTTCATGGTGGGCTCCCGAGAATTTGCGGTCGTGCCGCGCTGCTCGGAAAAACGGCGACTTGCCTCTTCTGGTTCCGTTCCAAATCACGGATGCGTGAGGAACAGGAATGGTTCCAGTTCGTTTACCGGGCATTCCAATCAACCACCGGGAGACGCACCATGGCGACCGCACCCAAAGGCCTCGACGACCTGTTTCATGACATGCTCAAGGACGTCTATTACGCCGAGAAGCAGGTCCTGAAGGCTTTGCCCAAGATGGCAAAGGCTACTAAGTCGCCTGAGCTCAAGAAGGCCTTCGAAACCCATAAGGCCGAGACGGCCGAACAGATCGAGCGCCTGAGCCAGGTGTTCGAGCTCATCGGCAAGTCGCCGCGCGCCAAGACTTGCGACGCCATCCTCGGCATCCTGAAGGAAGGTGAGGCCGTCATGGAAGATTATGAAGATAGCCCGGCCCTCGACGCTGGCCTCGTCGCCTCTGCACAGGCAGTTGAGCACTACGAGATGACGCGGTACGGCACGCTGAAGGCCTGGGCGCAGCAGCTGGGGCATAAGGAGGCGGTCAAACTTCTCGAAGCGACGCTCGCCGAGGAGACCAAGACGGACGAACTGCTGACCAAGATCAGCTCGTCGACCAACGCGGCCGCAGTGCCGAAGGGCGCCAAGGCAGCCTAATCAAACAGGTAATCAAGAAAGGCCCGCCAGCTCAAACGTGGCGGGCCTTTCCTATGCGCGCTATCCCTCCAGGCAAAGGGCGGTCCAGCGCGAATCCATGAAAGCATTCGAGACCATCAAGAGATGGGCCCGCTCGATCAAGCGAGACGTCGTCGCGCTCTGGATCGCGGCCAGGGACGGCAGGACGCCGGTGCTGGCGAAGGTCATTGCAGCGGCGGTGGCGGCGTACGCGCTGTCACCGATCGACCTGATCCCGGATTTCATCCCCGTGCTGGGATACCTCGACGATCTGCTGATCGTGCCGGTCGGCATCATGCTTGCCGTCAAGCTGATCCCCGCATCGCTTATGATCGAGTTCCGGGCGGCCGCCTCGGAAAGAACTGAGCGACCGGTCAGCCGGGGCGGATTGGCCTTCGTCGTGATCGTCTGGATCGCGGCCGCCGCGATGACGGTCAACTGGCTGATCGGCTGGGCGGCTAATAACCACTAGTCCGATCGACTGACTATGCGTCATCGCCCGCTTGCATTAAGTCGCGCGAGAGGGAGAACCAATGGAAAAGCCAGTCAAGAGCTTTACGGTCCAGATGGATATCGAGCGATCCGTAACGGTCGTCGTGGAAGCAGGGGACGAGGCCGAGGCACGCCCGAAGGCCAACGACCTCGATTTCAATTTCGAGGCGGCGGGTGAGATCAAGCGCTGGGTCGTGCACGATGTTGCCGAACTGCCGCAAAGGGCCGCGCCGTGATCCGGACCGTCGCGGTCGCCTGCGCGGTGCTGCTGGCGAGTGGCTCCGGAGCCGCGTATCTCGTCGCATCCCGGGTGCCGACCTTCAATGATGTCGTTCATCCCTGCGTGGAGGCCGAATGCGAACAAGCGCCCCTTCTACGGATGCAGACCTGCCTCTGCCTGGCTGAAGAGATTGCCACTCCGTTCTGGACGGCGCGGAACTTGGTCCTGCCGAACGCCTACGCGACCTCGTTCCGTGATGCGATGCTGAGGACCTGTCGAGCCAGCGCGATCGAGAAGCGAGGGAGCGATCGCGGCCCGACGCGTATGTCACCGATGCCGCGGCTGACCAACTGACGGCCAACCCGAATCCTATCCGGCTGATTGCCGCCTCGGAAGAACGATGGGGGCCGAACCGTCGTTGAAGGCCTGTACGGCAGTCTCCGCCAGGTCCGCTTGGGGATCGCGCTGCCAAACGCTCATGATGATGTGGCTAAGTCGCTCACGCTCGGCAGGCCTTGCGGATGCCTCGATCGGCGTCGGCTGGTTCACGGCGATCCAAGCGGCGTCGAAGGCATCGGCCAGCTTCTGGAGATCGGCGGGATCGGCGGTTATCGATCGGAATGGCATGCTCGCCCCCTACATGACTGCGACGCCAATTAGAGCTGGCTCGGTTTGTCTGAACAGTTGCTGTCTGTTGTTAAGTGGATTTCGGCCCTGGTTATGCCGCAACCGGGATTGGCTGCGGCGGGTTAAAGATCTCCGGCTTGCCGAAGCGCGCCATCGCCTCCTCGACGGCCTCGATGCAGAAGGCGACGTCCATCGTGATCGAGAGCCCGCCAGGCCAGGACCTTGCAGCTGAACCAGTCGACGACGGCAGTCAGATAGACGAAGCCCCGCGCCATCGGGATGTAGGTGATGTCCATCGCTCAGACCTGATTAGGTCGCGTCACCGGCAGCTTGCGCAAGAGATAGGGGAAGATCTTGTGCCCCGGCGCCGGCTTTGACGTGTTCGGCCAGCGAGGGCTGGATTTGAGCAGCATGCCAAGCTCTACCCGACGGATTTGACGGATGAGGAATGGCGCTTCATCGCACCGTTTTTGAACCGCCCCGGCCTCCTCGGATGCCAACGCGCCGAGACTTCGTGGCCAAGGTGCTGGGACCTCTCCTGCCCGCGAAATGGCGGATCAGCCAGGACACCCGCATCGCCGCCGCGTGGCCCGTTCCAGGCGTCGGCGCGTTCACGTTGCTCTGTGCGTAAGCGCTCGTCGACAATATCGTCGCCGCCAGCGAGCCTTGAATGAGTGTCCGACGATCCATTGTGCATCCCCCGGTCGGTGCCTGCCGTTCGCCCGCGACGTCAGCCTCGGCGAAAAGGTCATGGTTCCGTCCTGGCCTCTTCCTCACTCGAAAAAATCGCTTCCCCAACCGCCGCTGTCGCGCGCATGCCGATTATTGTTGACGGGGGCGCACCACCGAGGAAATCGAACCGATGCGTTCCAGTCCTCGACAACCTGCCAAAGCAGTCGCTTTTCTTCTTCCGAGATTTGCTCCGTACGCAGTCGTCGGATCGCCTCGTCCCGCTGTCCTTCGGTGACCAGAGCCCGAACCGTCATCATGAGAGCTTCACCACGACTGGCCCGCTGGTGCGGCCACTTGTTTTCCAGCTGCAACGGGAAATCTGAAGCGGGTTCGTCGCCTGAACATTAACCTGCGATGTCCTCGCTCCTTTTTAGAATCCTCGTACCGGGGCACCTGGAAAAAGGCCCGACCGGCTCCAGTTATCCAGGCAATCCATTCCAACCCGGAGATGACGATGGCAACCCCGCCCAAAGCCCTCGACGACATGTTCCACGACATGCTCAGGACGTCTATTACGCCGAGAAGCAGATCCTGAAGGCCCTGCCGAGGATGGCCAAGATGGCGAAGTCGCCGGAACTGAAGAAGGCTTTCGAGACGCATCGAACGGAGACCGAGGGCCATGTCGACCGCTTAAGCGACGTCTTCGAGACGATCGGCAAGGCACCCCGTGGCAAGACCTGCGACGCGATCCTCGGCATCCTGGAGGAGGGCAAGGCAGTCATGGAGGACTATGCCGACAGCCCGGCCCTCGATGCCGGGCTGGTCGCGTCCGCACAGGCGGTCGAGCACTATGAGATAACTCGCTATGGCACGCTAAAGGCTTGGGCCTAGCAGCTCGGCCAGAAGGAAGCGGTCACCCTACTTGAAGCCACGCTAACCGAGGAGACCAAGGCGGACGAGTTGCTGACGCAGATCAGCGCTTCGACTAACGAGGCGGCCGTTGCAAGGGCGGCCTGATTTCGGGCCCCAATCGGAAGGCTGCCGAGCGGCACTCGGCGGGCCCTTACCATGGGCAGCGACGCTAAATCCGCGGCGCACGCACCGACGGTGCTAGCATCCGCACGAGGCAGCGCTTCTCAAATTGCTATGCTCCCAGTCGAGTTGGCCTTCAAGGAGGCGGTCGATAGCCTTCGTCGACACGTCTCCGCGTTCGATCATTCCAGACAACGAGGCAGCCCGGATGATGGCGGTGCGCCGCTACGACATCCTGGACACCCCCGTGATGCGCGTGAGCGATGAGGGCGCGACGCGACCAGAAACGTTCGACCCGTTGGCACGGTCCGGCCTTGCATGAAAGTCGTCGGCAGCCGGACGACTCAGCTCGGCAGTACATTCGCGGTAAAGCTATCCGAAGATGGCGCACGCTGGCGGTCGAGTTCCCGCCCTCTTCGTAGATCACCTCCAGCAGCGTGCGGTGAACTAGCTTGCGGTCCTCGTCGAAAGCCGACAGCCACAGCGTCTTGGCCTTGATGCTGAGCGCGATCTCGTGCAGCGCCCGCTCGCCACATCGTCGCGCGCTATGATGTGGCATGTTGCCGGCAGTGGGCAAACCGGCAATTGGGAGATGAGTTTCCCAGCCCGGCAGGAGGCGGAACGGACGCCGCCCTTAGTCTGCCGCTCACTTGGGATGATTCTACTGTCCTGACACGTAGCGGAAACAGCGGGCCCCTCGTCGAGTTGTGAGGCCAATAGGTGAGGCCCACATGACTACGATAATCAGGATCAACACCGCCGCCGATCTGACGCGAGCTGAGGAACGTATTGCCGAGCTGGCCGGCGCCCTAGAGGGAACACAAGACGAGGCTGAGCTAGCCGCAACCATCTTTGCGGTTGAGATATGGCTAGCCCGTCAGCTACCAATGGATGTTCCATTCGTGATCGGCGCTGAACCTATGACGCCGAGCGGTGCAGCACTCAGGCGGACTCAAGCGGCATCAAAACTTGCCAGAGCTATCGGCTGGCTGAGGTCTGGTGCGAACCGTGTTGCCGGCATGTTGAGATCGCTAGTGACGGCCTAACGACCTTCGCTCGACCTGCTAGACCTCGACAGGTCAAGGCGGTGAATGACCGGCTGGGCCACGCCGCAGGCGATGACCTCCTTCTCCAGGTCGCCATGGAATGGCGACGGTAACTCGCGAGGGCGACCCGATCGCCAGCGTTGTAGGCGACGAGTTCGCCATCATCGCCCCTGGCGCCGACCACGGACAGGCACGGGTGCTCGCCGGAGCGTGTCGTGGCGCGGGTCGGGCAACCTTACATCCTGCTGGGTTCTCCGGCCAAAGCTGGCACCTCCATTGGCATCAAGACCCTGGCGGACGCTGACAGGCACCTTCCCGCTCGCGCAGCTCGGACTTAGCTCATCGCCGAACTCATCCATCTCGAAGACGGTTACAGCTCGATCTCCGTGCGGCGGTCGAAAGGAGTGCGCTTGTGCCGCTCGACCCGCCTCTCGATCGGCTCGATCTGAAAGAGTGAGAGCAGGTGAGCATTCCTTGGTCTCCGCGAAAAGGGCCGTCCGTAACCGTCACCTCGGACGGAACTGCTACTTCCTCGCGTCGTTAGAGCTTGAGATCATCATTTAATCAGCGCTGGAGGCGAACATGGCCATCAACGACACCGAATCCGGGTCCCTCTATCTCACCGGCTTGAGGAACGCTCACGCGCTGGAGGGCGAAGCCCTGCAGATTATGGGGCGACAGGTTGAGAGGCTGACGAGCTATCCCGAATTGGAAGCTCGCCTGCGGCAGCACATCGACGAAACGAAAGGCCAGCAACAGCGCCTTGTCAAAATCCTAGAGTCGCACGGCACTGACAGCTCGGCGATCAAGGATGCTGTCCAAGCCGTCATGGGCAATATGGCGGCTATTGGACACTCGATGGCCGGCGATGAGATCCTTAAGAACTCGTTCGCTAATTACGCCTTCGAAAGCTTCGAGATCGCCGCATACAAGTCGCTAATCACCATGGCCGAACGCGTAGGCGATCATGCCGCGATCGATGCCCTCCGCCAGAACCTGGATGAGGAAGTTGCGATGCAGGAGTGGCTGGAGACCCAGATCGAACCGACAACGCTGCGGTTTCTCTCGCTCGCGGACCAAGGGCAGCAGGCGAAAATCTAATAGGTCTCACTTGCTGGAATAGGTATCTGCTTAGATTTTGTTGCCATCGGGATCGAAGACGAAAGCGCCATAATCATGGGCGTCGTACTGGGGGCGCAGGCCGGGCGGGCCAGCGTCCCGCCCTCCATGGGCCAAGGCCGCCTGATTGAATTTTGTTCGACCATCGCCCGTCGACCAGCGGCAAGGGCGACGTGGACGCCGTTGCCAGGCGTCGTGGACCTGCCGTCTACGGGCGTCTCGACACTGATGAGGAATGAGGTAGCGCCGTAGTCGGTCGACCCTGCAGAGCCGTTGAGCAAACGCATGCCGAGAACCGGCATAACGGCGTCATAGAACCTTCGCGCGCTAACGATGTCGTTCGTACCGACGGACAGATGATGGATTATTGAAGGGTCTCCGAGTGTCATCCCTGTGCTTCTCCCAGCCTCCAACGCCCTTAAGTCATTTCCGTTCGAGAGATTCTTAAATTCGCGCTCGCACTCGTCCATCGGTCCGATCCGGGATTCTCAAACAACCTAAAGACACTGCCGAAAAAATGCCTCCAAAACGGGAACTCGGGCCTCTTTTGGCGATTTTGTGCCCGAGGCGCTCGCTGAGCCTTCTGTTCAGAGAGGAGATGCGGCATGGGGAGCCCCTTCAGCCGAAAGATGCAGACACTGTGTGCCTTGTCTACCTGCGCAGCAGCCCAGCTGGACCGCGCTCTGCGGCTGCTGCCTCCCGTTCGGGCAGGGGGCTCGATCGTGGACGACATGGATATGTCCGAGTTTATCCACGTTATCCTGAGCGGCCTCGCCTATCGTTGCCGGATGACACGCGCCGGCGGACGTCAGATTCTGGCGTTTCACCTCGCGGGTGACGCCTGCGATATCGACTCGCTCTTCGTCCGCGCCGCTGGGCAGCAGATCATTGCGGCGTCGAACTGCGAGGTCGCGATGTGTTCCAGAGGCGCCCTGCTCCGGCTTGTCGACGAGCATCCGCCCATCGCTCAAGCATTCTGGACACTCGGTCTTCTCGAACAGGCCATTCGGCAAGAGTGGCTGTGCGGCATGGGCCGCATGGACGCCCTTCAACGGACTGGGCGCCTCCTTTGCGAACTGCATGCCAGGGCGGACGCGGTCGGGCTGGTTGTCGAACGCGCGTTCCCGTTCCCGCTGTCGCAGATGCTATTCGGGGACGCGCTAGGCCTATCGCCTGTCCACATGAACCGAACATTGAGTGCGCTGCGCAAGATGGGGATGGCCAGCTTTCACGATGGCTCCGTCCATGTGC
Organism: Bosea sp. OAE506; assembly: GCF_040546595.1. Lineage (NCBI taxonomy): Bacteria > Pseudomonadati > Pseudomonadota > Alphaproteobacteria > Hyphomicrobiales > Alloboseaceae > Allobosea > Allobosea sp. OAE506. The sequence continues at coordinate 162,916 of NZ_JBEPOB010000001.1, forward strand.
CCGATATCGAGCGCTTGCGCCGGTTCGCCGAATTCGATCCCGCTTACCTCGTCCTTAAACAGGTTCCATTGCGGGATGGTGGCCGTGCCCAGTTCGCGACGGCAGGCAGCGGCGCGTTGCGGCGGCGCATGTTGAATTGAACAGCGTCTCGACAGCCGGGGACCCGGCGGCGGCTCTGGACAAACGAAGGCCGTCGAGCCCGGGAACCCATTTGCGTCAATTCGCGTTTGTGAGGCATGCCACGCTATCTCTTCCAGACGCAGGATCTCGCGGGCCGTGAGCCCGACGCGGATGATTGGCTCGAATACCCTAAACTCGAAGCAGCATGCGAGGCGGCTGAAATTGCAGTCCGCGAGATGGCCGCAGATGGACAAAGCGGCCCTCTGACGATCGTGCTGACGGTAGTCGATGAGCACCGGCGGACGGTCCATCAGGCCAAGCTTGAGGTACGTGCGGAACCGTGCGTCGACCCATCGGCGTGACCGAACATACCGTCGCCCGGCGGCACATCCGAGCGCAGCTGTGACCCAGATAGCCGCTGCTGTCGTTAGACCGCGCGGCGTGCGCTCGCCCCGCGACAGCGTGATCACGCCGGCGCCGAGAAAGCCGATCCCCGTCAGGACGCCCTGGATGACGCGGCTCGCGGCATCCACCTGACCGACCTCAGTGAAGATGGCCGCAGCGGTTGCCGTGCCAAGTCCGACGAGGCCGAACGTCCGGATGCCGGCGCTCTTCTGCTTGAGCGCACGTTCCCATCCGACGACGACGCCAGCCGCCATTCCCGCGAACAGACGCAGGACGAGATCGAGTTCGTCCCAGACCGCTATGTCCATGTCCACTTTCAGCTCTCGCCATCATTGATGCCGCATGCGGCTCCGCCATGGAACTCGCAGACGGGGCTCTTCGTTGCCGCATTGATCAGCACGATGACCAGGGAGAGGTGCAATGCCTGCAAAATCGGGTGCGCAGCAAAAGGCGGCCGGCGCAGCGCTCGCGGCCAAGCGCGGCGACATTCCTGACACCGACCTCAGGGGCGCGTCCAAATCGATGGAAAAATCGATGACCGAGAAGCAGCTCGACGAACTGGCCTCGACCAAACGCAAAGGCAAACCCGAGCACGCATCCAAACGCTGACTCGTTGGGAGCTGGGACGCCGAACGACAGCATTAGACGGCGCGACGTTGCCATCGCTCTGGTCATGGAGGCCCGGCAATATGGCGATCAGCCTGGCCATCGGTTTGCGCGGCGTCCTGCCAAAGCTCATAGGCGATCCCTCAGATCTGGTCTTCCCGGGTCCGTCCTCTTCGGGGCGCATCCCCGACCTCGCCGACATCTGCTAATTCATCGCAGCCTCCTGCACTTGATGGGACATCAGACGGCGCCCCGCCTTCGAAGGGCACGCACTGCGGCGATCAAGTCGACGACGCCGATGCCTGCGGCCATCGCCAGTGCCAGGCCGACATTAGTGCGCTTGGGATTGCGCTCGTAGAAGCCGGGCGCGAGCGTTGCGAGGTCGAGCGCGTCGCCGCAAGGCGGCTGGCCACGCCGGTGGGGCCGAGGGCCAGGCACAATAATCCGCTGCCGATCTCCCGCCACCCGTAGAGCCGTACCAGACCGCCGCCGTCGCGCTGACCCAGCTCTCGCGTGATCCGGCCGCTGGCTGAGATCTCAGCAAGGCCCAACGCAATGCTGACGGTACCCAGACCGCGGATGAGGGTTTTGCCGCTCTCGGAGCCGGCCCGGTGGCCGGCCGCTTTCGTCGCAATCATCACGCGAAGACCCGTGTTGGAGACTCTCCGGACAAGCCGCATCAGCGTCCGGTTCGCGCGCAGAGCTGTCGACCACCAGTCCAAATCGTCCGCGCAATCCCACATCCTTGGCGTGCTCCTCGCGGAGCCTGTTTTGCAGCGGCGACTTCACGACTGCCCGCCGGCCGACTATTGCCTTCAGCCTTTCACGCCCGCATCGGAGGTGCGCAGGTCAGTTAAGGCCTTCAATCCTGCTGCGAGGTCTCAGCTAGAGGTCGCCTCGACCTCCGTCTCGTCGGGGTCGGGCAAGGTGCCCGCGCCCGGGGTTGCGTCCTCGTTTGTGAGCTCCGGACGGGCGTGGGGCCCGCTGGCGGGACGCTTGGCAGCTTCCCGCGAGAGCGAAGACGGTTCATCGCGCTGACCCTCGATGTCGTCGCGCGCCTTGTCGAAGACATCACCGTCCTCGGCTCGCTTAGCGGAGGTACCGGAGGGAGGCGTGGGGCCGCTCTCCTTCAGTTCGTGCTCTACGACCTCCCGCGAACCCTCCGCAGGCTCCCTGTCGAAGCGGTGGCTGTCTAGCATGTTCGTGCTCCTCTTGAGCAGCATGAACAGCAGCACTGCGGCACTGTTCCCGCTGCTGATTGTGTGCTGAGGGGAGCCGTCGAGGGGCAAATCCTTAGGGCCTCAACCGGTTGACCGAGGTTCCAAAGCAAGACAGCCCGTGAAATTCACAGAACCGACCTTACCAATCACAGTCGTGGCGGCGGCCTCGGTCCAGGACTGCCAAAGATGTAAGGCGAACTGGCGGTCCGACGTGACGCGGGGCTACACTCCCGCGGCAACCCCTGCGGCTCGCACAATCAAAACCGAATGCGCGGAACTGCATACCACTCCGCGTCGCTAGGGTTGACAATCGTCACGGCCTAAAGCCGCCGAGCCCTTGCTTTGATCCGCACGTTATACCACACGTTATACCAGTTGTGCCGATGAGGCGACGCAAGGCTCGGTCGGCCACCTTCGGCGCCGCGTGGTGCGGCATGTGTCCGACTCTCGGCAGCAGGATAAGGTCAGCCTTCGGCAGACGACTGGCCAGCCAGAATGCATGGCGCTCGCTTTGCGCAATGCGATCCTTGTTTCCGGCCAGGATCACCGTCGGCGCCTGGATCTGCCGCAAGCGCAGGCTGAGACGCATCATCGCCTGATTGTAGCCGCGCAGTTCGTATCCGATGGCAAGGAGCGCACGCGAACGCGTAACATGACGGAAGGGAAATCGCCGAAAGCGAGCCGGAACTGCGTTGGGATAGAAGACCGTCGCCAGCTTTGCCCGGGCAAACCGGCTTGGTGCGGCCCGGATCAGACGCCTCAGCGGCCCGCCGATCAGCGGCAGCATGGCAGCGCGCAGCAGCGGCACGAATGCGGGGCGGGTCGGCCGGCCGTATGGCGCGAGCAGCAGCAAGCCGGCCACCCGTTCCGGTCGTTGGGAGGCGAAGTGCAGAGCCGTGGCGGCGCCGATGGAGTGGGCGACGATGACAGCCGTCCTGATCTCCATGGCGTCCAGAACGCGTTCGAGCCAGCCGGCCTGGGCGTCGGGCCCAGACGCCGCCGCCGGCAAGGGATCGGAAAAGCCGTAGCCAGGCCGATCGACCGCGATGTAGCGACCAGCCGGCGGCTGCGTCGTAAACGCACTCAGGATCTCCCCGCTGAAGCTTCCTAGTCCGTGTAAAAAGATCACGGGAGCCCCTGTGCCGACCTCGGCAATATGGACGTATTCAGGACCGATGAGGATGGCTTTCTCCGTTATTCGGACTCCGATTCCTGCTAAAGGTCCCGGAGTGGCCCCGCCTTCGCATGCTGGCGGATCATCACTCCAGGGACGCGCCCGCGCCTGGCCGCGTGGAAGGGCTGCAGAGGGTCGCGGCGCGGTGGGCGGCATCTTATCGCAGTCTGCTGCGTGCTGTTCGTTCATGGGGCCTGCCGCCACTGCGCAGAGAGCTGTCTCCGCGGCAACCGCTAATGCCGTCGGCCGTTCCGCCCGTGACGTCGATGCCCTGATATTGAAAACCTGTGCCGGTAAAGGCCGCCCATGACCGGCCGGCAGCGATGTTGGCCCGGCCTCGGCAGCGTTCAGGAACCGGTGCGACGGCGGCGACGTTGGCCGAGGACAGGAGGAACTCCGACTATGTCCGACACCCACCCCACCCCACCCTTCGCAGATCAGCAGCAGCCAATGCCCGGCCTCACCGAGCGGATGGAGCCCGTGCCCGACCATGGTGAAACCTCTTACCGTGGTTCCGGCCGTCTCGCCGGGAAGAAGGCGGTGATCACCGGCGGCGACAGCGGAATCGGCCGTGCCGTCGCGCTGGCCTATGCCCGCGAGGGCGCCGACGTGCTGGTGTCCTATCTCAACGAGGACGAGGATGCGCGCGAAACGGCGCGCCTGATCGAGGAGGCCGGCCGCAAGGCCGTGTTGGTGGCGGGCGATCTGCAGGAGGCCTCGCATTGCCGGGCTGTCATCGATCGCGCCGTCTCGGAGCTCGGCGGCATCGACATCCTCGTTAACAACGCTGCCCACCAAGCCAGCTTCGGCGACATTGGCGAGATCAGCGACGAAGAATGGGAGCTGACCTTCAAGGTCAATATCCACGCGATGTTCTATCTGACGAAGGCCGCCGTGCCGCATATGCCCGCCGGCAGCGCCATCATCAACACGGCTTCGATCAATGCCGACACACCCAGTCCTCACCTGCTGGCCTATGCGACGACCAAGGGCGCGATCCAAAACTTCACCGCCGGGCTGGCGCAACTGCTGGCCGAAAAGGGGATCCGTGCGAATGCGGTCGCACCCGGCCCGGTCTGGACGCCGCTGATCCCCTCCACCATGCCCGCGGAGGCCGTAAAGAACTTCGGCAAGCAGGTTCCGATGCAGCGGCCCGGTCAACCGGCAGAGCTGGCGACGGCCTACGTGATGCTGGCGGAACCACTGTCGAGCTATGTCTCGGGCGCGACCATCGCTGTCACCGGCGGCAAACCGATCCTCTAGGCCAAGGCGGTCGCCGGCCGCCCAGCCTTTGGCAGCAGCAAATGTGGCGGGGCCCCGGCGATGGCCGCCCCCCCTCGCGAACGCCAGACGAAGCAGGTGACGGCCAAAGCCCTAGACCATCTCCCATTTACCGTTAGAGGATTGCTTTACGACCATGACGACGGCGACAGCCATCCATCTGGAAATGAGAGGCTTCATCCCCAACAACCCGCGCCTGCCGCTGGTGGTGTATGACGCTGCCTTCCCGTCCGACACAGTCGACCTGGCGGCGCAGATGGAGAAGCGGTTCGCGGCAAATGGCTGGCCGCCGCAGTGGCGCAACGGAATCTACGATTACGATCATTACCACACGCAAGGGCACGAGGTGCTGGGCATTGCTGCGGGATCGGCCACGCTTGTTCTCGGCGGAGAAGGCGGCCGCTGCATCGAGGTGAGTGCAGGCGACGTCCTGCTTTTGCCCGTCGGCACCGGCCACCGCTGCGTCCGGCACTCGGACGACTTCCTCGTGATCGGCGCCTATCCGCCCGGCCAGGTGCCTGACATTGTCCTGAAGGCTGCCACGCCCGCCATGCTGAACCAGATCGCGGTGCTCAGTTTTCCTGCATCAGATCCCGTTCATGGCGCCGACGGGCCCCTATCAAAGCTGTGGGCGGATCAGGTCGTGCGGGGCCGATGACTGACAGAAGCAGCAGCCGGATGTGAAACCGGTGACCCTCAGCAACGGGTGTCCAAGAAGGGCCCCCTCCCCAATTCCACTGACCGCCTCCATGCTTTAGGGCATGAAGTGTCAGCTTCGGTCCAAATCAGAGCCTCGCCGACGCGGGCATAGTCAGTGCCAAGCCCTTCCAACAGCTCTGCCCGCGCATGCGGCATCCAAAAATCCGCCGCGGCTACCGGCCCATCGCAACGGCGCGGAACAGCTGCCGGCGCGCATTGTTGGCCCTGGAGAAGCAACCTGCTCAAAGGGCACGGACATGATCAGATCAATTTCCTACGCAGTTGCCGTCGGCCTCGCCCTGGGGGGCTGCATGGCGCCAAGCCAGCCGATGGCTACATTGGCCGTAACCACCGCGACAACCACGGACGCGTTTGTGCCGATGGCAGTATCTTCCAATCTTCTGGAGATCGAGAGCAGCCGACTGGCGCTGAGCCGTTCGCGCGACTCGCATGTGCGTCAGCTGGCGAACGAGATGATCCGCGACCATCGCCGCGCGTCGCAGCGGATGGCCTCGGTGGCCCGAGCCTCCGGGATCGCGACGCCCCCGGCCGTGCTGAGCACACGACATCAGACAATGCTGGATCAGCTCGCCAGCACTCCGAATAGGGAATTCGACGCGGCTTATCTGGCGCTGCAGTCGCAGGCGCATGACGAGGCCGTCACGCTGTTTCGCACCTATGGGACGAACGGCGAGAATCCCCGCCTCGCCGCCTTTGCGCGCCAGACCCTGCCGACCCTTCAGAGGCATGCGGCGCATGTGGAGCGTGCGTCGCGCTCCTGAGCAAAGCCCGCGATGAGGCCTCCGCTGACGAGGTTGGCGGCCTCATCGCATCGCGCGCTGTGAGAGGAGTGGAAGCGCCCGCCAGCGCTCGACTCCGGCTGATACCATTGAGTGAAGGAGCACAACCATACCACCAAGACACCGCCCGTTCCGCCCGCGAACCGCAGCTTCAAGGGGACAGGTGGCGGTTCCCGGACGGACGTCACTGCGGCCGGCGACCGTAAAACACAGCCCAGTGATCGCACCGGGCGGCAAGCCGACATCAAACAGAACATCACGCATCAGGGGTATCAGCAGGACAGGTGAGCGCCATGTTGACCGCGCGGAAGACGCACGACAGCATCCGCCAGGGCGGGCCGGGTGCATCCTTCGAAAACGCGCAGGAGGCACCCGATCCCAGAAAGCCGGGACCGCGCGACCCGGCCAAGTCGCGCAGCGACGTGTCGGGCGGTGGCGGGGAGCGCGATCGGCACCATAGCCATGTTGCCGACGGTAAGGGCAAGGGAACGGTCTAGGAGCCTTTTGCTGGCTCGTACTCGGCCAATACTCCGTCCAGCGCCTGCCGGATACGGGCGTCGCGCCGGTCGTCGAAGGGCAGGATTCCCAGGCGGTTCGGTACATAGGCATAGGCGAGCCTGCGCTGCGGGTCGGCGAAGCCAAAGGAGCCGCCGAGTCCGGGCATACCGAACGCTTGACGGGACGGGCTGAAGGGGAAGTCGATGCTGGGTCGCACGAACCCCAACCCCCACCGGTTGGCGACGCCCATCACCTCGTCGCGGCAGCCCAGCGGCGGCTCGCAAACCGGACCCGCCAGTCCCGCGGTCATAACTGGGTCCAGTCCCAAACCGATTCCTGACTGCAGAGCGGCGTAAAGACGAGCTACCGCACGGGCGCTCCCGACCGCATTTCCTGACGGCAGGGCGTGCCGCAGCCAGGAGCGGTCCTCAAGCCGAAGGCCGACCTCGCGCAGCGTCCGGTGCAGTAGCGACAAAGGATTGAGCATTTGGGCCTGCAGGCCGAAGCGGCCGCGCATCATCAGATCGGTCATCTGCCGCATCCCCGGCAGCGCAGGAGCGGCGCAGTCGTCACCCTCAGCTAAGCCGAAGGTGATGTCGAGGCTAAGCGGAGCGGCGATTTCCTCGGCGAAGAAGCTCTCGACGCTACGGCCGGTCGGATCGGCCTGCCTGAAGGCCTGAGACAGCACGGTGCCGAAGGTCGCGAGATGATAGCCCCAGCGCTCGCCGGGCGCCCATACCGGCTCCATCTGCTCGATGATCCGCGCCGTCGCCTCTGGATCGTCAAGCGTGGCGGCATCCATGTGTTGGCCGAACAGCGCGAGCCCTGCGCTGTGGTCGAGGATCTGCCGGAATGTAATCCGCTCCTTCCCGAGACAGCCGAAAGCCGGCCAACTATGCGAGAGAGGATCGTCATAGGCGAAGAGACCGCGCGACACGGCCATCACGCAGGCGGCGGCGATCGCGCCCTTGCCCGTAGAGAACAGCGGTGCCCGCGTTTCGCGCCGCCAGGGCGTGCCAGCCTGCGGGTCGGCAATGCCACCCCAGACATCGACCACGGTGACGCCGCCGCAGATCACACAGAGAGCGGCACCCACCTCCCCTTCCCGCTCGAAGTTGTCGATGAAGGCCTGTGCGACCGGCTCGAAAGTGCGAGTTACTTCGCCTTCAATGCCGAAGCGGTCCGCGCCTGGTAACGGGACGATAGAGCCGGCATCAGCCCGGACTTGCTTTGGCCTAGAACGCGGACACGTCGGGCGGCTTGGCGCTGCGGCACTGATAATGCCTGGCGAATCGAACGAAGCATTCATGAGCATAGCCCGAGTTAATCGCGATCCGGCAGCAACCGGCCTGCGGCCATGTCTGTTCCCGCCGGTCGCCCTATTGCGACAAAGCTGTGGCGAGAGGGACCATGTCCCACGGAACTGCCTCAGCGAGCTCGTGTTGCTGTTGGCGGGAGCAAGCCATCCCCGCCATCCCGACAGGATCTCTTGCATGCGCCGCGTCCACTCCATGCCATTCGGTGCCGAGGTCGCCGACGGGGCCGTCCGATTCTCGATATGGGCACCCTCCGTGCGCGAGGTCACCCTAATGATTGACGGGACCGAGCGGCCCATGACGCGTGATGCCGAGGGATGGCACCAGCTCCACGACCCGCAGGCGCGCCCGGGATCGCTCTATCGCTTCCGCATCGAGGGCGGGCTTTCGATTCCCGATCCCGCCTCGCGCTTCCCACCTGAAGACATCGAGGGGCCGAGCCAGGTGATCGATCCCGGCGCCTTCGCCTGGAGCGACGGCGACTGGCGCGGGCGCCCCTGGGAGGAGACGGTCCTCTACGAGGCCCATGTCGGCACGGCGACGCCGGAAGGGACCTTCGCGGCGCTGACGGCGAAACTCGACCATCTGCACGATCTCGGCATCACCGCGCTCGAGCTGCTGCCGGTGGCGGATTTTCCGGGCGACCGCGGCTGGGGCTATGACGGGGTGCTGCATTACGCCCCCGACCATGCCTATGGCACGCCCGAGGAGCTGAAGCGTCTGGTCGACGAGGCGCATCGCCGTGGGATGATGGTCTTCCTCGACGTGGTCTACAATCACTTCGGCCCGTCCGGAAACTATCTGCCCAACTACGCCGCCTCCTTCTTCACCGAACGGCACGAGACGGCCTGGGGCGCCGGCATCAATTTCGACGGCGAGGCCGCCGCCGTGGTGCGCGACTACTTCGTCCACAATGCGCTCTACTGGCTGGAGGAATATCATTTCGACGGCCTGCGCTTCGACGCGGTGCATGCCATCGCAGACGACAGCAGCCGGCACGTCATCGGCGAACTGGCCGAGCGCGTCCGCGAAGGGCTGCCCGGGCGCGAGATTCACCTCGTTCTGGAAAACGCCGCCAACGAGGCGCGCTGGCTTGAACGCGACGAAGCCGGCCGCCCGAGCCTGCACAATGCGCAATGGACCGACGACACGCATCACGCCTGGCACCGGCTGCTCACCGGCGAGAGCGACGGCTACTATGCCGATTACGACGATCCGGCCCGGCATCTCGGCCGCTGCCTCGCCGAGGGATTCGCCTATCAGGGCGAGTTCTCGGCGCATGAGGGCGCCGTCCGGGGCGAGCCTTCCGCCCATCTGCCGCCCTCGGCTTTCGTCAACTTCCTGCAGAACCACGACCAGGTCGGCAACCGGGCTCAGGGCGAGCGGATCGGCGCGCTGACCGAGCCGGCGAAACTCGCGCTGGCACGCGCCGGCCTGCTGCTCTCCCCGCAGATTCCGATGCTGTTCATGGGTGAGGAGTGGCAGGCTTCGGCGCCGTTCCAGTATTTCGTCGATTTCGCCGATCCGGAGCTGTCGCGTGCCGTCAGGGACGGGCGGCGGCGGGAATTCGGCGGTTTCGGCGGCTTCGCGGCGGAAGAAGTGCCCGACCCGACGGACCCGCAGACCTTCGCCCGCTCGCGCCTGGACTGGGCGGAGATCGAGCGCCCTCCACATGCCGCGGTGCTCGCGGAAACCCAGGCCCTGCTGCGGCTCAGGCAGGAGCAGGTTGTGCCGGTGACGAAGACACGGTTTCGCGGTGCGACGTGCCAACGCCCCGCGCCGGACACGCTCGACATCCGCTGGGATTTCGAACGCGGGACGCTGCGCTTCGTGGCTCATTTCGGCGACAGCGAAGCGGTCGTGGAGGGTCCTGGCTCGTCGAGCCTGATCTGGGCCAGCCCCGGCGTCGAACTCGGAGCCGAAATCCGCCTTCAGCCCTGGACGGGCGCCTTTCTGGTGAACCGCTCATGAGCGCCCCTGATGCGCTGGTCGCCCGCCTGGCCGACCTTGCCGGTGTCGCCGCCGATTATCGCGATGCCACCGGCGCCCTCGTCGAAACCAGTCTGGATGCACGCCGCGCCGTGCTCGCCGGCCTGGGCTTGCCAACCGACACGCCCGCCGAAGCGCAGGAGAGCCTCAAGCGGCTCATGCGGCGGCACAACAGCTTGGTCGCGCCTCTCGTAGTCGCCCGCACGCAGCATCAAGCGAAATTGCGACTGGGCCCCGGCGCGAGGGCCGGACGCACCGTCTTCACCCTCACCGACGAGGCCGGCGTCATTCGCGAAGGAACAACGTTAGCTGTAGCGGATGGTGCCAGCCTGCAGATCGAGCTACCCGCGCTGTCGCAGGGCTATTGGCGGTTGCGCGTCGGTCAGGGCGACCGGAAGGCGGAGGGCCTCGTCATCAGCGCGCCCGAGCGCTGCTACGAGCCGGCCTCTCTCGGGCAGGGCGGACGCTCCTGGGGCGTGACGGCGCAGGTCTATTCGCTTCGCTCCGCTGAAAATTTCGGCATCGGGGATTATGGCGACCTCGCCATGTTGGCCGGACGGGCCGCCGGCCTCGGCGCCGACTTCCTAGGCCTAAGCCCGGTCCACGCTCTGTTCGCCTCCGATTTCACCAAGGTCTCGCCCTACTCGCCGTCCTCTCGGCTGTTTCTCGACGTGCAGTTCATCAACCCATCGCTTGTCCCCGGCTTCGCAGGAAGCGCGGCGCAGCGGCTGCTGGAGACGGCGGACGCGCAGGAACGCCTGGCGGCGCTGCGCGCCGCTCCGCTGGTCGACCGGCAGGCCTCATGGGCGCTGAAGCTCCCGCTGCTAGAAGCACTTTGGCGCGACGGCCCGGGCGGCGATGCGGGATTCGCGGCATTCCGAGCTGCGGGAGGCGCGGATCTTCAGTCCCATGCGCTGTTTGAGACATTGGCCGCGCACTTCAAGGCACAGGGCGCGCATTGGGTCGGCGAATGGCCGCAGTCCTTCCGCGATCCCGGCAGTGAGAGCGTGAGTCGGTTCGCAGCGGAGCATGAGCAGCGCGTCGCCTTCCATGCCTGGCTCCAATATGAGGCCGACCGACAGCTGGGGGCTGCGCAGACGACGGCGTGCGGGGCCGGCATGGATGTCGGGCTGTTTTGCGACCTCGCGGTGGGCGTCGACCGGGCGGGCTCGGAACTATGGGCCTCACCCGGTCGTTTTGCGCCGACGCTGTCGATCGGCGCGCCGCCAGACCCGCTGGGACCGGAGGGCCAGAATTGGGGGCTTCCCCCATTCGACCCCTTCGCCATGGAAGAGGACGGGCTTTCCGCCTTCCGCCGGATGGTGGCAGCGGCGATGCGCCACGCTGGCGCCGTCCGCATCGACCACGCATTCCAGCTCGAGCGGCTCTTCCTGATCCCGGAAGGCGCGCCGGCGAGCGAGGGCGCCTATGTGGCGATGCCCTTCGAGGCGCTGCTGGGCGTCCTGCGGATCGAGAGCCACCGCGCCCGCTGTATGGTGATCGCCGAGGATCTCGGGACCGGGCCGGACGGCTTCTCCGATTCCATCATGGCCGCCGGCCTCTACAGCTATCGGGTGCTGCCTTTCGAAAGGGAGGCGGACAGCGCCTTTAAGCCGCCAGTCGCCTATCCGCGGCGCGCGCTCGCCGTGCTCACGACGCACGACCTGCCGACCTTCCGGGGCTGGTGGCGCGGTCTTGATATCGACATGCGCCAGACCGCAGGACGCATAGCTTCCACCGAGGCCTCGGACGAGCAGGAGGAACGCGCGCGCGATCGCAACCGGCTGACCGCGGCATTGACGGCCGAGGATCTACTGCCGCCCGATTCAGCGTCGGCCGAGCCGCCGGTAGAGGCCGCCTGCGTCTATCTAGGGCGCTCGACAGCGGCACTTGCGGCCATCCAGCTCGAGGATGCGGCCGGCGAACTCAACCAGCCAAACCTGCCCGGCCCCGGCACCGATCATCCCAATTGGCAGCGCAAGCTTTCGCTCGATCTGGCGGAGCTGACGGCGCCGGGGCGGAGCCTAGCGCGGCTCGGCGCGCTGTTCGCCAATGAGGGGCGTGGCGGCGAGGCGCATGTGGCGACGGCCCTGGCGGCTCCTCCGCCGCGGGCGACCTACCGGCTGCAGTTCCATGCCGGCTTCACCTTCGACGACGCGGTTGCGATCCTGCCCTATCTGGCCCGGCTCGGCATCAGCCATGTCTATGCCTCGCCGATCCAGACCGCGCGGCCGGGCTCGACCCATGGCTACGACATCGTCGACCACATGCGGATCAATCCGGAGCTCGGCGGGGAGGAAGGCTTCCTGCGGCTCTCGGAGGCGCTGAAGCAGGAAGGCCTCGGCCTGATCCTCGACATCGTGCCCAACCATATGGGCATCGGCGGCGCCGACAATGCGTGGTGGCTCTCGGTGATCGAATGGGGGCAGCTCTCGCCCCATGCCGTCACCTTCGACATCGACTGGGAACGCCTCGGCGCCAACGGCAAGCTGGTGCTGCCCTTCCTCGGCAGGCGCTATGGCGATGCGCTCGAGGAAGGCGAGCTGAAGCTGACACGCGACGACAGCGGCGGCGGCTTCAGCCTATGGCATTTCGAGCACCGTTTCCCGATCAGCCCGCTGAGCTATCCGATCCTACTCGACCGGGTCCTGATCCTCGCCGCCGACCAGGCGCGGCCGGAATACCGGGAGTTGCTCGCGATCTCGTCGCGGCTGCGGGCACTGTCGGAGAACACCGCCACCGCCGGCCCCGATGGCCTCGTCGCCGAGTGCGAGGCGCTCAAGCGCCGGCTCGAGCGGGTCTTTGCCGAATCGCCGGGATTGACCGAAGCGGCGGACCGGGCGCTCGACCTCGTCAACGGCGCCAAGGGCATCCCGGAAAGCTTCGACACGCTCCACCGCATCCTCGAGATGCAGAGCTACCGGCTGGCGAACTGGCGCGTCGCGGCGAGCGACATCAACTACCGTCGCTTCTTCGACATCAACACGCTGGCGGGAGTGCGCGTCGAGGAGCCGGCCGTGTTCGAACGGACCCATGCGCTCATCCTCGAACTGGTGCGAGCCGACCGCATCCAGGGGCTGCGGATCGACCATATCGACGGCCTCGCAGACCCGGAAGATTATGTCCGGACGCTGCAGGCCCAGGTCGGCCCGGGTTTCTACATCCTCGTCGAGAAGATCCTCGGCCATGGCGAGACGCTGCGGCCCTGGCCGATGTCGGGGACCACGGGCTACGAAGTCCTCAACCTGATCGACGGGATCCTGCTCGACCGCGCCGGAGCGGCGGCGATCGAAGAGAGCTATCGCGAGATCACCGGCCAGCACGACGACTTCGAGGAGTTGCTGCGACGGGCGAAGCGCGAGACGCTGCATGCCAGCTTCGCCAGTGAGCTGGAAGTGCTGGTGTCGGATCTCGCCCGGCTCGCCCATGGCGACCGGCGCAGCCGCGACTACACGATCCACGCCATGCGCCAGGTGCTGACGGAGATCATCGAGCGCCTGCCGGTCTATCGCAGCTACATCGCGAGCGAACCGTCGCCCGAGGACCGGACGCTGATCGAGGAGACGGTGGCAGCCGCCATCGCCGGCACGCCGATGCCGGATACGTCCCTGCACCGGTTCGTCGCCGCACTCCTGCTCGGCGAGGCCGGCGAGGCGATGAGCGCCCCGCCCCCGGCCGAGCATCTGGAGCGTTTCCGCCGCCGTTTCCAGCAGCTTAGCGGCCCGGTTACCGCCAAGAGCCTGGAGGATACGCTGTTCTACCGCTTCGGCCCGCTGCTCGCTCTCAACGAGGTCGGCGGCGAACCGAGCCATCACGGCGTCTCGGCGGAGGATTTCCACGCGGCCAACGTGGCGCGTCGCCGCTCCTGGCCGCATGCGATGATCGCCACCGCCACTCACGACACCAAGCGCGGCGAAGACGGGCGTGCCCGCCTCCTGTCCCTGACGGAGATGCCGCAGCGCTGGGCGGAGGCGAGCCGGCGCTGGCGCGCGCTCAGCCTGGAACTGGCGCCCGACCGGGCCAGGCCGGATGCGAACGACCGGCAGTTCATTCTCCAGCAATTGCTGGCGTCATGGCCTGTCGAGCTGCTGGAAGCCGACGATGAGGCGGCGCTCGACGCCTTTCGCGAGCGGATGCAGGCCTGGGTCGAGAAGGCATTGCGCGAAGCCAAGCGCCGGACGAGCTGGGTCAACCCTCAAGAGGCCTATGAACGGGCAGCCAAGGATCTGATCGCCTCGGCTTTGGCGCAGGGCAGCCCCTTCCTCGCGACCTACCGGCCGCTGGCGCGCGAGATCGCGCAGCGCGGCATGGTGCGCGGTTTGAGCCGAACGGTTCTGAAGCTGACACTGCCGGGCGTGCCGGACTTCTACCAGGGCACCGAGTTCTGGGATCTCTCGCTGGTCGATCCCGACAACCGCCGCCCGGTCGATTACAGCGCGAGGGCGCGTGCGCTGGCGGACGACGCTCATGCGGCTGCCCTGCTCGCCGCCTGGCCGGACGGGCGGATCAAGCAGCGCATCGTCGCGGCGCTGCTCGCGGACCGTGCGGAATCCCCGCGCCTCTATGCAGAGGGAGACTACCAGCCGCTCGCGCTCAACGGCGATCGTGCGGCGGACCTCGTCGGCTTTACGCGCAGCGACCGCTCTGGAACGCTGCTGGTGCTGGCCACCCGGATCGTGGGCAGCGAAGCGGCCGCCGACGCGCTGCCGCTCGGGCCGCATTGGGCGGGCGTTACGGCTGATGTGGCTGGTGAATGGGAGGATGTCCTGACCGGCGGGAGGATCGTGACGGGTGACGGTGGGTTACTGGTGGCGGCGGCCTTGGCGCAGTTACCGGTCGCGGTCTTGAGAAAGAGATAAGCAGCAGCGGCTGTACCGCATGGGAGAACCGGCGCGGCCAGTTCGCAGCCCCGACAAGATCGACAACGGGATCAGCGGGCGGAAGGGATCCGCCAGGTGTCAGCCTCGGAAGAAAGGGTTGCGCGTCCAGGCCAGGTGTTTCCCCGCGCGACAGGTACGCGCCATCAGGCGCGGCAGGTCCTCAGCGAGACACCGCGCCAGGTGCACCTCTTCCCGGGAATGCGCGCGCCCAACCAATCCTCAGAGCGTCGCCTTGTCGCTGATGCACGCCTCGATCATCGAGGCCCGTGTTCGGTTTGATGAAGATGCAGTTCGATCCTCTCCCGCAGTTCGGGAGTGCGCGATGCGGCCAGCCATCGCCGTATCGTCGCCGCTGTTGTCCCATCTCATCGCGTCGCGCACCTACTCCATCAGTCATCTCTGCGACGGCGGTGGATGGACGCCCTTCCTAGGTTGCGATTGCGGCGCGCAGAACGGCGGGCACTTCCCGGCGGCGGCCTTCGGCCGACGTTCAGGACAGCGAACGTGACAGGTCGCTTGCCCGCTCGGGGCTCGAGCCTTGATCTCGCTCATCGGGCGCTTCGATTGGCATGCCCTCGTCGAGGATGGACGTTACGCTCGGCAGCATGGCTGCGTTGGTGTTGCAGCCTGAGGGCCGGATCCAGTCACTGCACCGATGGCGCCTCCAACCGCGGCCGCCGTCCCGGCGCCGATGATGGTCGAAGCGAGCCAACCGATGGCAACGACGGGACCGAGACCGGGAATCGTCACCATGCCGAGACCAGCCAGGAGCCCGGAGGCACCCCCTGCGACACCGCCAATGGCCGCTCCCCGTGCGGCTTGATCGTCACCAGTCTGCTGACGGCCGATCAGCTGATATGGTCGGCGGGTATACCGGCCGCCTCGAGCCGCAGGGCGACATTGCGGGCGTCCTCGAAATTCGCATAGGTCCGGTTCACGACGTCCATGGCAGTCTCCAGATGCGAGCAGGGCGTTGACGGGCCGGAAATCGATCAGCCTTCGCGCGCGACATCGACGCGGCCACCAGGTGTGAGGTCGGGATTCTGATCGGGCGCCATTGAGCCGACGCGCCCAGAGACCCCGATACCGTGCTTGTAGGAGAGGCTGCCGCCGAGCCAGCCGCCGATCAGGAGCAGCACGACGACGACGCCCGAGAGATAGGGTCCGGCTCCGACCCAGAGGCCTTCTGCCTCCCAGCGGAGCTTGAGATTGGCGAGCGATGCGATCATCGCCAGCACATTGGCGCCTGCATGAGCCCAGAGCGCCCCCGCCGACCGGGCCCGCTGCAGCGAGGCGGCCTCCAGAGCCCCGAGCAGGGCCGCGAGCAGCCCGGTCAAAAGCCCAACCGCGAGGAGCGTGAAGGATAAGCGCGACCAGAACGTGTCGAGGGTCGAAAGATAAGCCAGGTCTCCCGCCAGCACGCCGATGAAGCAGACCATCGGAAAGGGCACGATCATCGGATGCAGCGGATGACCCATAATGGCGACAACGGAGCCGCTGCCATTGGGATAATGCCTGTCATTACGGTCCATGTTGTCGCTCCTACTGAACGTCCTGTTTCAGAACCTCGAGCGTGGCGAGATGCTCCTTGATGTGACCACGCGCCAGCATCGCGACCGCCTTGAAGACCGGCTCCTGCGCCTTGGCGAGGTAGCGCTCCTGAAGGGTTAGAAGCTCGCGGTGGGTGCCGATCTGGTGGTTGACATAGGCCTGGTCGAAGCCCGCGCTGAGCTGGCGCATGCGGTCAAGTTCCTGGCGCTGCTCCAACTTCGGCTGGATCTGAGGCGCGACGCTGTTGCGCCCTTCGCTCAGGCTGGCCAGTACGGTGGCAAGCGTTTCCTGCTCGGCAACCTCGGCGTCGGCGAAGCGCTTCACCGCGGGGTTCTGCGCCTTCTCCAAAGCCAGACGGCTCATGTCGAGGGAGGCAGCGCCGTAAGAAAGTGTCGCTGCCGCATGCTGCAGTTCGTCGTCCCGGCCCCCCGTAGCCTGGGCGCGCGCGTCGACAGGGGCCGTGGCTGCTGCGGCCATCGCAAGAGCCAGAAGGGCGCGACGCGGCAGAAGCGGAAGAGGATCATTAATGAACGTCATGCGGCACCTCACAGGTGGTTCGATAGCGGGGCCTCGGCGGCCGGCCATCGCGCGCTCAGGGCTGGGTTCGCAGGATCGCCCCGCGATAATCGAGACCGACGGTGACAAGGGCCTCGCCATAGCGGGCTTTGCCGCGCCAGATGCCGCTCTCGTCCTTGGTGAGGCCGGTGACCTCTGAATAACCAGAGCGCTCGAGGCGATCGCGCGCCTGTTCCTGCGTGAAACTGTTGGAGCCGGCGCGAAGCTCGCTGGTTGCCGGGCCCCCGTCCGGCGGCGGGCCGGACGGCACGACCTGCGCATCCACCGACGCCACGAAGCCCAGCAGCGCCGCGAGCACCAAGCTCGTCGTCGCCACATATGCTGTACTGCGACCGTTCATGTCGGTCCCTTTCCTCAGAAGGGCGCCTCAAACGGCCGGCCCTGACCTGTCCCTCACCTACGCCCCATTCGCAGCGCAGTTCCCGCTCGGCCACGTCCTGCCTCAGGCAGGTTGCGCGGGTAAATCGTTATGGATCGCCGTCGCGGCGACGGCGGCGTGGCCGAGAGCGACGGAAATCTGATGGAGGTCCGAGACGACATCGCCCGCCGCGTAGAGCCCCTGCACGGTCGCCCTGTTATGGGCATCGACCACGAGGCAGCCTTCCGGGTCGATCGCGGCGCCCAGCGGTTTAGCGAGCGCTGAACCTTTCGAAGCGCCCATGGCGGGGTAGATCGTGTCGAAGACGCCCCGGCCGCCGTCGGCGAAGGTCACCGCCAGGCCATTGCGCTCCCGCTGCAGAGCAGCTCCCGATGCGGCCGCGCGGACCGCCACGCCGAGATTCGCAAGGTCGCTTTCTAGCGCTTGGGTCCCCGGCGCCAGCCATTCGTCGGTCGTCGCCACGGTCACCCGCTCAGAGAACGTTCGCAGGAAGCGTGCCTTGGGGCCGGCATGCTGCAGCGGACCGATGACGCACAGCGACTGCCCCTGAACGTCGTACCCGTCGCAGATCGGGCAATAGCGCAGCAGTCCCGCCCGGACCGCTTCGTCATGATCGTCGATCGGAGGGTGCAGATCGCGGATACCGGTCGCGATGAGCACGCTGGCGGCGGATACCTCGGCCCTCGCTGTAACCAGACGCCATCCCGCATCCTCGCGCACGAGCCTCAGCACCTCTTCGTGCCGAGGGACAAGATGGTAGCGAGACAGCTGCCGGGCCAGCGAGGTCAACAGATCATGCCCAGAAACGCCTTCCGCGAAGCCGGCACAATTATAGGAGCGGGGAATGAGTTTCGATCGGCTGGCGCCGGTGTCGAAGATCGCGACGCGCCGGCGGAAGCGGGCGAGATAGAGCGCCGCCGTGAGGCCCGCAGGTCCCCCGCCGATGATGACACAATCGAGCTGCGGCATAATGGCCCTTCCGACACGGACGATGAACGCTCAACTTGGCCGGGCACCTGCCGGTCCGACATCGCCCGCTGGCTTCTCGACCCTCTGACCAAAGCTTTGGCCTTGGGCATAGAGCGCCGGGACCGGCTCAGAATGCCGCCTGATCGGCCCTCCAAGGGACGCTGGATCCGGGATCGGGACCACGCGATTCCCCCCACGCGAACCCGACCGTAGACCCGCAGTTCCAGCAGGGCCTTGTCACGAGCATGATAGACATCTCGAACGCGCAGGCGCGATCTGTCTGCCGCGGCGGCAGAGCACCGACTCGTCGCGTGCGCAAGGACCACATCCGGCGGGTGGGACGGCTTGAAACCGTGATCGCCGCCCGCCGTTGCTCCAACAGGCGGTGTACCTTGCCGAGGCGCACAGCTTTCGAGGATTGGAGGCCATGAGCAATAGCGACACGCTAACTGACCACAAGGCGATCAGGAACTTCATCCGGCGAGCTGGGGCATGAGCGATCTCGCGGCTCTGCGCCGTCTCACCATCATCGGAGAGCGGGTCATGAAGCGCGCTGAGAGCGAAGGCGTCTCCGTGATCGACGCGCAGGATGATCCACTGCTGCGGTGCTATGCTGCGACTGGCCTTCTGGGCGCCGCACTCGGCGAGTTGCAGGGCAGCGTGGCCCGACAGGTCGCGATCGAGACGATACAGGCGGCGCTCACCTCGGTAGAAGGGCTGGATTCATGAACACAGGGCGGTGCAAGCCCCTGGCCGAGCCTGCCGATCCGCTCATAGGTCCTTGGTTGCGCCGCCCGCAGAAAGGTGACGGCGAGGGTGGCGGCCGAGGCAGTGCCATCCACTGCACAAGCTGGGACAGCGCGGCATGACGAGTGACCCGTCTCAAGATACGAGCGACAAGGCCGTCGAAGCCGCCTCCCAACGCGTGCTCGATGCGCTTCGTGTAAGGAATTGGCGGCTGGCCACCGCGGAGTCCTGCACGGCGGGACGATTGGCCGGAGCGCTTGCAGCCGGCAACGGCGCCGGAGCTGCGTTACAGGGCGGCTTCGTCTGCTACAGCAAGGACGCCAAGGTCCGGATGCTGGGCCTTCCTCCCGAGACGCTGCAGTCCAGCACCGGCGCCGTGACGGAAACGGTGGCACGGCTGATGGCGGAGAACGCACGTCAGCGCTCTGGCGCCGAGATCGCCGTCGCCGTGACAGGCGTGCTCGGCCCTTCCTGCGATGAGGATGGCAATCCCGTCGGGCTGGTCGAAATCGCCTGCGCCCGTGCAGGTACAACGCGGCACCGCCGCAATCACTGGCTGGAGGCCGCGCCCGACATCCTGATCAGCGCGACGATCCTGTCCGCGCTCGAACTCGTCGCCGAAATGCTGGCCGACTGAACTCGCCCAGCCAAACCTATCTGCACGGACTTCCTTACCCTGCCACTTGTCGAAACACGCGCCCGAAAGGTCGAAGGGCACCCGAAGGCCAATCTTCAAAAAATCCTGCCTGAAGCTTGGCGCTCACCGCACATGCGCGATGGATATCAGCGCTCTCGGCGCCGCCTATGCGATCACGTGCTGCGCCTTTGCCTGGACAGCTTACATGCATGGCGAAGATCAAATCACCGCTGCCGCTGATTAATCGGCATCCGCCCGGGGCTCGCTTGCTTCATCCGCTCAAGCTGATGCGTGTTGATGGCGGGAGAGGATGGCACAGACGCTCGTCCTCGCGCCAAAAGCGACTTTATAGCTGCGCGATCAGGGCTTCATCATAACCTTGATGCAGCCGTCCTGCTTATCGCGAAACGTCTGGTAGAGGTCTGGCCCTTCTTCCAGAGAAGCCCGATGGGTGATCACGAAGGAGGGATCGATCTCGCCGGACACGACCTTCTCCAGCAGCGGCGCCAGATAGCGATGGGTGTGGGTCTGGCCGGTGCGGATGGTGATGCCCTTGTTCATCAGCGCACCGAAGGGGATCTTGTCGAGGAAGCCGATATAAACGCCCGGCACCGAAATCGTGCCCCCCTTGCGACAACACATGATCGCCTCGCGCAGCACATGGGGCCGATCGGTGCCGAGATAGAGCGAGGCCTTGACCTTGTCGACGACGGCGTCGATGGCGCCGCCGGCATGGGCTTCCGTCCCGACGGCATCGATGCAGCGGTCGGGGCCGCGTCCGCCAGTCATCTCCATCAGCTGGTCGTAGACTTTGACCTTGTCAAAATCGATCGTCTCGGCCCGGCCGTGCTGATGGGCCATCGCCAGCCGCTCGGGCACGTTGTCGATGGCGATGACGCGTCCGGCGCCCAACATCCAGGCGCTCTGGATGGCGAACTGGCCGACGGGGCCGCAGCCCCAGACCGCGACAGTGTCGCCGGGCTCGATCTCGGCATTCTCCGCGGCCATGTAGCCGGTCGGGAAGATGTCGGAGAGAAACAGCGCCATCTCGTCATCGAGCCCGTCGGGCACCTTGATGTGGCCGACGTCGCCGTAGGGCACCCGCAGATACTCCGCCTGCCCGCCGGCGAACCCGCCCAGCATGTGAGAATAGCCGAACAGGCCTGACGGCGAGTGGCCCATCGCGGCGGCTGCCATCTTGGCGTTGGGGTTGGAGCGGTCGCAGAGCGAGAAGAGCTGCTTGCGACAGAAGAAGCAGTCGCCGCAGGCGATGTTGAACGGCACGACGATGCGCTCGCCCACCTTGAGATTGGTCACGGCACGCCCGACCTCGACGACCTCGCCCATGGTCTCGTGGCCGAGGATGTCACCGCTCTCCATGGTCGGCATATAGCCGTCATAGAGATGCAGATCCGAGCCGCAGATCGCGCAGGCGGTGACCTTGATGATGACGTCGCGGTCGTCCTGCAATTGGGGATCGGGCACCGTGTCGCAACGGATGTCGCCCTTGCCGTGCCAGCACAACGCCCTCATGGTCACCTCCCGACGAATGGTCCTTTGGAGGCCAACGGGCGGAGGAAGGCGGCGTTCCGCGCAGCGCGGCCATGCTGGAGCGGATACCGATGGGATGGACCGTCTTGTCCTCGCGCAGTGTGATCAGGGACCGCTGGATCGACCTGCGCGCGGATGACTGCGTGACGCCGTCGGGACAGTCGATCGCGCCCTATTATGTGCTGACCTATCCCGATTGGGTGCATGTGGTCGCGCTGAACGCACGCGACGAAGTGCTGCTCGTCCGGCAGTACCGGCACGGTGCGGGCGAGAGCTTTCTCGAACTGCCGGGCGGCGTCATCGACGGCGACGAGGCGGTGGAGACTGCGGCCCGGCGCGAGCTGGCGGAGGAGACCGGCTACGAGGCCGGCGCCATCGCGCTGGTTTCATCCCTGCATCCCAACCCCGCCATCCAGAACAACCAAGTCCATGTCTGCATCGCGACCGAGGTGGTGGCCGTCGGCCCCCCTCGGCTCGACGTAGGCGAAGAGGGGCTGACGCTCGCGCCCCTTCCGCTGCAGACTGTCCTGGATGGGCTAGCGACCGGCATCCTCGGCCAATCGCTTCATGTGACGAGCCTGCTGCTGGGCCTTGCGGCGCTTGGGCGCATCAATCTATGCGCGGTCCCGCCTCCGGCAGCCGTCGCGCCGTGATCAGGCGGGCCCCGCGCTGGCGCGTGACGTAGCGCACGAGCCACTGCGCAGCCACGAGGAAGCGGCGCTCCAGCCCGTTAAGAAGGTAGATGTGAACCAACGCCCAGAGCAGCCACGCTATCCGGCCGGTCAGGGTGCGGCCCTTGCCGAAATCGAAGATCGCCGCATTCCGACCGATGATGGCCGCATTGCCGCGATTGCGGAAGATGAAGGGCGCAGCCGCCTGTTCTGGCGCCAAAGGCTTTGACAGGACGCGCCCGAGATACTCGCCCTGCTGCTTGGCGACCTGTGCGAGGGCGGGAAGTGGCTTCCCGTCCTTCCCAAGGCACAGCGCCAGGTCGCCCAGTACATAGATATCGTCATGGCTGCGGAGCCTAAGATCCGGCTCGACCAGCAAGCGCCCGCCGGGCGCCGTCTCGATGCCGGGTAACCAGTCGGCGGCCGGCGCGGCGCGGGTGCCTGCCCC
The DNA here is from genome assembly GCF_040546595.1 of Bosea sp. OAE506. Classification (NCBI taxonomy): domain Bacteria; kingdom Pseudomonadati; phylum Pseudomonadota; class Alphaproteobacteria; order Hyphomicrobiales; family Alloboseaceae; genus Allobosea; species Allobosea sp. OAE506. The sequence continues at coordinate 185,433 of NZ_JBEPOB010000001.1, forward strand.
CCAGACCACCGTCGCGGCGTCGATCCGCGCGCCGTCGGCGAGATCGACCCCGCTTGCGGAAATCTCACGGACGCTGATTCCGGTGCGGATCTCAACTCGCAGCCGCTGGAGGCCACGGGCCGCGGCCTGCGCCAGATCCTCCGGGAAAGCAGAGAGCAGGCGCGGGCCGGCCTCAACCAGCACAATACGCGCAATGCCGGGATCGATCGAGCGGAAGTCGCGCCGCAGCGCAGGACGGATCAGCTCGGCGATGGCGCCAGCCATCTCGACGCCGGTCGGCCCGCCCCCGACGACAACGAAGCTGAGCAGAGCCGCGCGCTCGCGGGAGTTGGTGCTGGCCTCCGCCGCCTCCAGCGCGAGCAGTATACGGGAGCGCAGCAGCGTCGCGTCGGGCAGATCGCGCGGACAGGGGGCGTATTCGGCCCAAGAGTCGTGACCGAAATAGTTGCAGACGGAGCCGGCGGCGAGGATGAGCCTCCCGTAAGCGAGGGGCGCCTGGCCAGCCAGCAGAACCCTTTTTGTGGCGGCGTCGACACCCACCACCTCGCCCAGCACGACGGAGACGGTGGGATAGCGGCTGAGGATGCGCCGGATGGGCTGGGCGATATCGGCCGGCGACAGCGCGGCGGTGGCGACCTGGTAGAGCAGCGGCACGAAGAGGTGATAGTTCTGGCGGTCGATCAGGACGGTGGGGACACCAGCGGCGCCGAGCTGGCGGGCGCAGGCGAGGCCGCCGAAGCCGCCCCCCACGATCACGATCGGTGCTGAATCGCCAGTAGCAGAACTCGTCAGCGCCGTCATCGCGCCCGCCGCGGATCTACTCTGCGCTGCCATGTCGTTTCCTGTCATCGTTCCGAATGATCGTCCCGCTCGCCGCTCCCGGCCTCAACGGATGGATTACCCCCTAGTTCGAGGCCTGTAGCAGAGCCCCACGGCGGCGCGGTGCCGCGTTGCTGGCCATTCCGGCTCAAAGCTTTGGCGCGGCCCCTGTGCCCCATGGAACGTGGGACAATGACGCTCGTTGAGGGGGAAACAGTCTGCGACGGCCGAAGGCTATCGAAGTGCTAAAGCGGTCGCAGACATGGGATCCCGCCGCACCTGCAGATGCCGCGGGGATCTAGGCAGCGCCGTCGGCCCCGCCCCCGCACCCGCCGACGAAGAGGACGGAGAGCATGACCGAAGCCGCGCAGGATCTGCCGACGACCGGGCCAGCGCTCGCCCTCGCGCTGCAGCGCCGCCATCCAGGCCGAGACTGGATGGCGGCGCTTGCCATGGCGGCGCGACGGCCTCGGGGGGATGTCGAGCGGTATCTCCAAGAGGACGGCGAATTGCCGCCGTTCCTGCGCGAGGCTTCCGGAGAGGTGGAGGCGCTGCTGCGCCCACAGAACGGTGACAGGCGGGACGACATTTTCGCCGCGCGAACCAACGACGTCGACGCTCCGATGGAAATCGACAGCGAGGCTGGCACGATCGTCCAGCCTTCCAATAAGGGGATGCCATCGCAATCCGGCTCGGAGCCCGAGATGCGCACGAAGCCGCCGAAGGCCGAGAAGAACGAGGAGTTCCTCCCCATGAGTGGTGTGCCCTCCTTCATCAGCGCTCTACGCAAGGATGACGACTGAGCCTCGCCATCCCCTCGCGCACCAAAGCTTTGGGGCCGGTTCCGGTAGCTCGGCACAGGCAGCACGCGCATGTATCACGCAGCCAGATTTGCCCGCACCGCGGATGCGGATACGGACGGGATCTGCGCCAGACTGACGGGGTCACTCGACCGGCGTCATCAAGATGCTGTGCATGACGGCATTCGCGGCCCGCTCAGAAGACCATCTTCTTCATCTACTTCTTTGACTTCTTCATCTTCAGGAACCGCCTCCTGCTGCTGCTGTTGATCCTGCAACTGAGCGACAGCCGGAGGCCGGAATGACAGCGCGATATCTGATCACGGGCGGAGCCGGATTTATCGGGCGCCATCTCTGTGCCGAACTGCTCGGTGCCGGGCACGATGTCCGGATCCTCGACAGCTTCGTGCCACAGGTTCACGGCGATAGCAGGCAGGCTCCAGCCGATGTCGAGGTTCTGACAGGCGATCTGCGCGACGCGGACCTCGTCCAACGCGCGCTGGAAGGCATCGACGGCGTCTTTCACCTCGCCGCCGAGGTCGGCGTCGGCCAGAGCATGTACGAGATCGAGCGTTATGTCGGCGGCAACGACCTGGCCACCGCCGTCCTGCTCGACCAGATTGCGCGCAGTCCGATCCAGCGGCTGGTCGTCGCTTCCTCGATGAGCGTCTACGGCGAGGGCCTCTATGAGGGCTCTGATGGCACCCGCTTCAACGCCGTGCGTCGGGTCTTGAAGGGGGGCCAGCGCGACTGGGATCCGCACGGCCCCGATGGCGAGACGCTCCTGCCAGTCGCGACGGCCGAGGACAAGCCCGTTGACCTCGCCTCCATTTATGCCCTGACCAAATATGCCCAGGAACGGGCCTGCCTCATCGTTGGCGGCGCCTATGGCGTCCAGACGGTCGCGCTGCGGCTGTTCAACGTTTTTGGACCAGGTCAGGCGCTCTCCAATCCCTACACCGGCGTGCTCGCCAATTTCGGCTCCCGCCTGCTGAACAACCAGCCCCCCATGATCTTCGAGGACGGCAAGCAGAAGCGCGACTTCGTGCATGTGCGCGACGTCTCTACCGCCTTCGCGCTGGCGATGCACGCTCCCCATGTCGATGGGCAGATCATCAATATCGGTAGTGGTCAGGACTACACGATCGAGACCGTCGCCCGGCTGCTGGCCGATGCGCTGGGGCGGACAGGGTTCGCACCGCAGATCCTGAGTAAGGCGCGCGCGGGCGATATCCGGCACTGCTTTGCCGACATCAGCCGCGCGAAGGAGGTGCTCGGCTACTGGCCGGCTCATCGCCTCGAGGATTCGATGGAGGAGGTCGTCGAGTGGCTCTCAGCCTCGCGGGCCGAGGATGGCGGCGAACGCGCCCGTCGGCAGCTCGAGGAACGGGGGCTGGTGGCATGAGCGGCATCGCGTCCGCCACCGCAGGACAGCCGGCCGTCGGCTTCGTCGAATGGTTTCGCCCCGGCGAACACCGGCGCGTAGAAGCGGCGATCGCCGGGCTTCAGGCGGCAGGCGTCAACCGGCTGCGCAGCCATCTCTCATGGGCTGAGTATCACGGCGACGGCGGCCGGGACTGGTATGACTGGCTGATCCCGCGGCTCGGGCAGAGCTTCGATTTTCTGCCCTGCATCCACTACACGCCGCCGTCGCTGTCTCGGACGGGCGCCTCCTCCGGAGCGCCGCGGGTCCTCAAGGACTATGCCGACTTCATCGATGGCGTGCTGACCCGCTACGGCGAGCATTTCCGCGACGTGGAAGTCTGGAACGAGCCCAACAACCTGCTCGACTGGGATTGGCGCGTCGACCCCGACTGGAGCCTGTTCTGCGAAATGATCGGTAATGCTGCCTATTGGGTGCAGCATCGCGGCTGGCGCGCCGTGCTCGGCGGCCCGTCCCCCTTCGATCCACACTGGCTGGAGCTGATGGGCGAGCGCGGCGTTCTCGGCGTCGTCTCGGCAGTGGGGTTGCACGGGTTCCCCGGCACATGGGACAGCGAAGTCGGGACCTGGCGCGGCTATGACGCGCATATCGCCGAGGCGCGGGCGATTCTGGCACGACACAACCCCGACTGCGAGATCTGGATCACCGAGGCCGGCTATTCGACCTGGCGCGAGGACGAGGCCGAGCAGGTGCGGCGCTTCACCGAGGCGCGCGAAGCCCCGGCAGACCGCCTCTATTGGTATGGCTGGCAGGACGTGCCGCGCGACGTGCCCGTGCAGGAGGGGCTCTATTTCGACCCGCGCCACTATCATCTCGGCGTCACCCGCGAGGATGGGCGGCCCAAGCTGCTGCGGCGCCTGCTGGAGACGGAGGGGTCGGCGGGCTTCGATACCATAATGCCCGACGCTCCCCCGGCGCGGCCCTTGCGCGCGGTACGCCCGGCGCCCGTCGTCGTCTTCGGCGGCGCCGGCTTCATCGGCACCAATCTCTGCGAGCGGTTGCTCGGCGAGGGCCAGCGCGTGATGCTGTTCGACAGCCTCGGCCGGCCGGGGGTTGAGCGGAACCTGCGCTGGCTTCAGGAACGGCACGGGGCTGCGCTCGAAACGCGGCTCTCGGACATCCGGGACGAGGCGGCGGTCCGGTCCGCCGTCACCGGCGCCAAGGCCTGCTTCCATCTCGCCGCCCAGGTCGCGGTCACCGACAGTCTCGTCGACCCGCGTCATGACTTCGCCGTCAACGCCCAGGGGACGCTCACCATTCTCGAGGCTTTGCGTCTCCAAGCGCCCGAGACCCCGCTCGTCTTCGCCAGTACCAACAAGGTCTATGGCTCGCTGGCGAGCCTCGACATGGAGCAGACCGAGAACGGTTGGGCGCCTGCAAACGGGCTGTTTCGACGCCACGGCGTGAACGAGACGCGCCCGCTCGACTTCTGCACGCCCTATGGCTGCTCGAAGGGCACCGCGGACCAGTATGTGCTGGACTATGCCCACAGCTTCGGGCTGCGCACCGCCGTGTTGCGAATGAGCTGCATCTTTGGGCCGCGCCAGTTCGGCACAGAAGACCAAGGCTGGGTTGCGCATTTTCTACTGAAGGCGCTGAGGGGCGAGCCCATCACCATCTTCGGAGACGGACAGCAGGTTCGCGACATCCTTCACGTGGCCGACGCGGTCGATGCGTATTGCCGTGTCCTCGGCGCCATCGACAGCGTCAGTGGCCGAGCCTTCAACCTCGGCGGCGGTCCCGCCAACTCCGTCAGCCTCGCGACCGTCATCGCCGAGATCGGCATGCTGATCGGCCGGCCTCCGACCTTGCATCATCAGGACTGGCGCGCTGGCGACCAGCCTTGGTTCGTCGCCGATACCCGCGCACTCCAGAAGACTTTGGGATGGCGGGCGAGCTTCGACTGGCGCGACGGCCTGCGCGATCTCCATGGCTGGGCCACACGCGAATTCGGCCATGGCCCGGTTGCGCCCGTCGCGGCCGCGGCGAGCGCACGACGGAGGGTCTCGGCATGAGGGTCGCACTGGTTAACCCCCGCTGGAGCTTCGAGGGCAGCATCTATTTCGGCTGCCGGGAGCCGCATCTGCCGCTGGAACTCGGCTACTGCCGCGCATTGCTGGAGCGCGCCGGGCACCAGACGCTGATGCTCGATTGCCATCTCATGGACCGCGAGCACGAGAGCCTAGCTGCGGAGATCGCCGCCTTTGGCGCGGACATGACCGTCGTCACGACGGCGCCGAGCTATCTCTTCTGGCGTTGCGCGCCGCCCGAGCTGCGGGTCCCGGCCGACTTCCTGCGCAGCCTCGCCGGCCGCGGCGGCAAGACCGTCGCCGTCGGCCCTCATGGCTCGGTCACGCCGGGCGCCACGCTGCGCAAACTCGGTTGCGACGTGATCGTGCGCGGCGAGTGCGAGGAGGTCGTGGCGCGGCTGGCCGACGGTCTGCCCCTGCACAGTATCGCCGGGATCGCCTTTCGCGAAGGCGAGGAGCTAATCGTCAATGGCGGGCCCGCCGCCAGCCCCTTCGTGGAGGCTCCGGCCCTGACCTGGCCGGCGGAGTGGATCGCCCGACACCACCATCACCACCACCGTTTCGACGACAACCGCCGCGGCTTGGGGGCCGAGGTCGAAGCCTCGAGAGGCTGTCCCTACACCTGCTCCTTTTGCGCCAAGATCGAATTTCGCGATGCCTATCGGCGCCGCCGCCTGGATCTCGTGCTGTCGGAAATCGACGCGCTGATCGCGCAGGGCGTGGGCTACATTTATTTCGTTGATGAGATCTTCCTGCCGCAGAAGCCGTTGTTGGAAGCTCTGGTCGAGCGCGACGTGCAGTTCGGCATCCAGACCCGCATCGACTTGTGGAAACCAGATCTCCTGGAACTGCTCGGCCGGGCCGGCTGCGTCTCGATCGAGGCGGGCATCGAGAGCCTGACCGTCGAGGGCCGCGCGGCACTGGCCAAGCGCTGCCGGCTGGAGACCGAGGATCTTGCCGCGCTGCTCATCGAGGCGCGCCGCCATGTTCCCTTCGTCCAGGCGAACCTGATCGGGATGGAGGAGGACAGCGCCGAACTCGTGACCTATTGGCGCGACGTGCTGCTGAAGGCCGGGGTCTGGGCCAACGAGCCCGTGCCGCTCTATCCCTACCCTAGCTCGCCCAGCTACCGTAGCCTCTGGGGCGAGCCCGACGATGCCGCATGGGAACGCGCGCACGCCTATTATCTCCAGGCGTTTTCAGCCTTCAGCGACATCCAGGAGAAGCTGCCGGTTCCGCTCGAAAAGCTGGAGGCGTCATGCTGTCCGGCCCATTAATGCCCCGCCCGCGGCGGGTCCTGATGACGCTCGATGCGGTAGGCGGCGTCTGGCGCTACGCACTCGATCTCGCCGAAGGACTGGGCGAAGCCGGGATCGACGTCCTGCTGGTCGGGTTCGGCCCCAAACCCAGCCCCGACCGCCTGCGCGAGATCGAGCGGTTTGGGCGCGCATCACTGGTGTGGGTCGACGAGTCGCTCGATTGGATGGTGTCGGACGCGACCGCTTTGACAGGTGTCGCCCCGGCGCTTCAGCGGCTGGCGGCGGACTGGCGGCCCGACCTCATTCATCTCAACCTGCCCTCGCAGGCAGTCGGCCTCCAGGTCTCGTGCCCCGTCGTCGCGGCGACCCATTCCTGCCTTGCGACGTGGTGGCAAGCGGTATGCGGCGGGGCCCCGTTGCCGGCCGAATGGCTTTGGCAGCGGTGCCTCACGGGCGAAGGGCTGGCGCAGGCGGCCCGGGTGCTCGCTCCGAGTGCGAGCCATGCCGCCGCGACCCGGACCGCCTATGGGGACGTCGCGTCCATCGATGTCGTTCACAATGCGAGCCTGGCCGTCTGCCCGCCGACCCGCCAGCGCAAGCCAGTCGTGCTTTCGGCTGGGCGCTGGTGGGACGAGGGAAAGGGAGCGGCGACGCTGGATGCGGCGGCCGCGCTCTCTCCCTGGCCCGTTCTGATGGCGGGCGGACTGGATGGTCCCGATAGCCTCTGCCCGCAGCCGGCCCACGCCCTCGCGCTGGGCGACCTCGCACCGGCGACGCTGACCACGCTGATGGAGCGCGCGGCCGTCTTCACCTCGCCCTCGCTCTACGAACCCTTCGGTCTGGCCGTGCTTGAAGCCGCCCAGCGCGGCGCCGCGCTGGTGCTCTCTGATATCCCCACCTTCCGAGAATTGTGGAGGGGTGCGGCGCTTTTCGTCCCACCAGGAGACCCGGCGGCGCTGGCTGCAGTGATCACCCGGCTCGCGGGCGACGAAGGCGAGCGGGCCCACCTAGCCGGAGCAGCGTTGCGGCGCGCGGCTGATTTTTCCCCGGAGCGCCAAATCGAAGGCGTGCTGCGCTGCTACGGCGCCGCCCTCGGCGCGTCAGTTTCTACTCTGGCCGCGGCGGAATGAAATGCGCATCGTCCTCTACACCCATTCGCTGATCTCCGACTGGAACCATGGCAACGCCCACTTCCTGCGGGGCGTCCTGCGCGAACTCGAGGCCCGCGGTCACAGCACGCTGGCGCTCGAACCGCGCGACGGCTGGAGCCGCAGCCATCTTCTGGCCGAGCGTGGCGCGGCTGCGGAGGACGGGTTCCGACAGACCTTCCCCGAACTGAACGTCGACTTTCATGACGAAGCCTTCGACCACGAGGCGGCGCTGGCGGATGCCGACGTCGTGGTCGTGCATGAATGGACTCCGCCGGAGCTGGTGGCGCGCATCGGGCGACTGCGCCATGACGGCGCGCGTTTCACCCTCTGCTTCCACGACACGCATCACCGCGCCGTCTCGGCGGAAGCCGACATCGCCTCGCTTGCGCTGGCGGATTACGATCTCGTGCTGGCTTTCGGCGAGACGTTGCGGCAGCGCTATCTGGCGCGCGGCTGGGGCGACCATGTCCACACCTGGCACGAGGCCGCGGATCTGCGCCTGTTTGGGCCGCGGCCGGCGACGCTGCCGGAGGCCGATCTGATCTTCGTCGGCAACTGGGGCGACGGGGAACGGGCACAGGAACTGACGGAATTCCTCATCGAGCCGGCGCAGCTCCTGACGCTGACCGGCGCCGTGCGCGGCGTGCGCTATCCCGCGGAGGCGCTGGAGCGCGTGGCGCAGGCCGGCCTGCGCTATGGTGGATCGATCGCGAATGCAGAGGTGCCCGAGGCCTTCGCCCGCCATCGCATGACTGTCCATGTGCCGCGGCGGCCCTATGTGGAAAGCCTGCCGGGCATCCCGACTATCCGTGTTTTCGAGGCGCTGGCCTGCGGCATCCCGCTGATCAGCGCGCCCTGGGACGATGCCGAGGGCCTTTTTCGCGAGACCGATTTCGTCAGGGTCCGCGACGGCGGGGAGATGGCCCGCGCCATGCGCCTCATCCGCGACGATGCCGATTTCGCGGCAGCGGTCGCGGCCCAAGGGCTGGAGACCGTCCGCGCCCGCCATAGCTGCGCGCATCGAGTCGACGAGCTGCTCGCGATCCTCGCCCGCCACGGCACGCAGCGCGCCCGCCAAGCCCTCGTCGACCCGGAGTTCGCCTGATGCGCATCGCCTTCTATGGATCGAGCCTGCTGTCTTCCTACTGGAACGGTGCGGCGACCTATTACCGCGGCATTCTGCAGGGGCTCGCACGACTCGGACACGACATCGTCTTCTATGAGCCTGACGCCTTCGACCGGCAGTCGCATCTCGACATGGAGCCGCCTGACTGGTGCCGTGTCGTGGTCTATCCGGCGACGCACGAGGGCCTTGCCTACGTGCTGGCCGAAGCGAGCGAGGCTGACGCGGTCGTGAAGGCGAGCGGGGTCGGCTATGGCGACGAAGCCCTGCTCGCCGGCGTGCTGGCGCAGGCGCGCCCCGCTGCGCTGACGATCTGGTGGGACGTCGATGCCCCCGCGACGCTGGCGGAGATCGGAGCTCAACCGGGACATCACCTGCGGGCGGCGCTGCCGCGGCTCGACCTCGTGCTGACCTATGGTGGCGGTGAGCCTGTCGTCTCGGCTTACCGGGCGCTGGGAGCGGCAATATGCCTGCCCGTCTACAACGCACTCGATCCACAGAGCCACCACCCGGTCGCGCCCGATCCGCGTTTCGCCGCCGATCTCGCTTTCCTCGGCAATCGGCTGCCGGACCGCGAAGTGCGGGTCGAGCGCTTCTTCCTGAACGCTGCGCGGGCGCTGCCGGAGCGACGCTTTCTGCTCGGCGGCTCGGGCTGGGGCGACAAGCCCTGCCCAGCCAATATCCGCAAGCTCGACCATGTACCGACGGCCGCACACAACGCCTTCAACGTGACGCCGCTGGCGGTGCTCAACATTTCACGCGAGAGCATGGCGGCCACCGGCTTCTCGCCGGCGACTCGCGTTTTCGAGGCGGCGGGCGCCGGTGCTTGCCTGATCACGGACGCCTGGGAGGGGATCGAGCTCTTCCTCACGCCGGGTACGGAAGTCCTGGTCGCCCAAGATGGCACCGACGTCGCCGAGATCCTGAGCGCGCTAACGCCGGAGAAGGCGAGGCGGATCGGCCAGGCGGCCCTCGCGCGGGTGCTGGCCGAACACACCTATGACCGCCGGGCCCACGAACTGGACGCCAAGCTGCGCGCCGCGCTCGCTATCAAGCGCCGGGAGCTCGCGGCATGACCAAGCCCCTCGACATCGTCTTCATCGGCCTGTCGCTGACCTCCTCCTGGGGAAACGGCCACGCCACCACCTATCGCGCGCTGCTGCGCGGGTTGGCGCGTCTCGGCCACCGCGCCCTGTTCCTGGAGCGCGACGTCTCTTGGTATGCGGAGAACCGCGACCTGCCCCGGCCGGATTTCTGCAACCTCGCACTCTATAGCGACCGCGCCGCGCTGATCCGCGATTATGGCGAGAGGATCGCGGGCGCGGATGCCGTTATCGTCGGCTCCTTCGTTCCCGAGGGCATCGCCGTAATCGACGAGGTGCTGGCGCGGGCGCAGGGCGTGCGCGCCTTCTACGATATTGACACGCCGGTGACGCTTGCTCGCCTCGAACGCGGCGACTGCGATTATCTCGCCCGCCACCAAATACCGGCCCTCGACGCCTATCTCTCCTTTTCGGGAGGCGAGGTTCTGGATGTTCTGGCGGATCACTTCGGCGCCGTCGCGCCCCATGCTCTCTATTGCGCGGTAGATGAGGACCGCTACCGACCCCTGGACATCACCAAACGTTGGGACCTCGGCTATCTCGGCACCTATAGCGACGACCGCCAGCCCGCGCTGGAGCGGCTGCTGTTGGAGCCGGCGCGCCGGCTGCCGCATCTGCGCTTCGTCGTAGCAGGTCCACAATATCCGGCTGGGATCGCTTGGCCCGCCAATGTCGAGCGGATCGAGCATGTCGGCCCCGAGGACCATGCGGCCTTCTACGCCGCCCAGCGCCATACGCTGAACGTCACCCGCCAGGACATGATCGCCGCCGGCTGGTCTCCCAGCGTGCGATTGTTCGAGGCAGCCGCGTGCGGCGTGCCGATCATCAGCGACCGCTGGCGGGGCCTCGATGAACTGCTGCCCGAGGACGAGGCCATCGTCATCGCCGACGAGGCGGAGCGCGTTGTCGCCGTCCTTGCTGAGGAGCCCCCAAGGGAGGCGCGAGAACGCGCGGCCCGCGCCCGCGAGATCATTCTTGCAAACCACACCGGAACAAATCGCGCGGCGCAACTGCTGGCGCTCCTATCCGGCCGCGCCGCCCGAAGGGCGGCTGCGTCGCCCGAACGACCCAAGGCCTCCGCCACCGCTTTCGACCCGAGGAGATGAGCATGACCAGTCGCAAATCGGGGCTGCGCGCCCTCGTTGCCGGAGGCGCCGGCTTTCTTGGCAATCATCTCTGCGAGCGGCTTCTGGCCGAAGGGGAGCGCGTCATCTGCCTCGACAACCTGCAGACAGGCGGGCTGGACAATCTGCGCCGCTTCGCCCGCGACAGCCGCTTCGAATTCATCGAGGCCGATGTCTGCGACCCGCTGCCGGCGAGCCTGCGGGCGGACAGGGTCTACAACCTCGCCTGCCCTGCCTCGCCGCCGCTCTACCAGGCAGACCCCGTCCACACGATGATGACCAGCGTGGTCGGCACCCGCAATCTGCTCGACGTGGCGCAGCTCAGCGGCGGGCGCTTTGTGCAGGCTTCCACCAGCGAAGTCTATGGCGACCCCGAGGAGCATCCGCAGCGCGAGAGCTATCGCGGCAGCGTCAACCCGATTGGCATTCGGGCCTGCTATGACGAGGGCAAGCGCGCCGGTGAGGCGCTGTGCTTCGACTATCTGCGCAGCTTCGATGTGGACGTGCGGGTCGCCCGGATCTTCAACACCTACGGACCGCGCATGAGGCCCGATGACGGCCGCATCGTCTCGAACCTGATCGTCCAGGCTTTGGCAGGCGACGCCCTGACCATCTATGGCGGCGGCGAGCAGACCCGGTCCTTCTGCTATGTCGACGACCTCGTCGACGGCCTGATCCGCCTCATGCGGGTCGACCCCAATCCTAAGGCACCAGTGAATCTCGGCAATCCCGAGGAGTACACGATCAACGCCTTGGCGGAGCTCGTGCTCGATCTGACCCAGAGCCGCTCGCAGGTGGTCTACCAACCCTTGCCGCAGGACGATCCCCAATGCCGCCGCCCGGACATCGCCCGCGCTGCCGAAGTTCTCGGGTGGCGCCCGCGCGTCCCGGTCCGCCAGGGACTTGCCGCGACGATCGCCTGGTTCGACGCGGGCATCGCGCGGCCCTGGCGCGAGACGGCTCCGTCGGACTCCGCGCTCGCTGCGGCGGCAGGAGGGGTGGCATGACCGCGCCGGCCCGGCGCAACCGGGACAGCGCGCTGAGCGAGCGCATCAGTGCGCTTGGGCCCTGGTTCCACAACCTCGACCTCGACGGTATCGCCACGGCACCCGAGCATTTTCTCGGCGACTACCCGCGCTTCAAATGGAACAGCTTTGCCCATGCCATTCCTGCCGATCTCAGCGGCTGCAGCGTCCTCGACATCGGCTGCAATGGCGGTTTCTACGCGCTCGAGATGAAGCGGCGCGGCGCTGAGCGCGTGGTCGCGATCGATTCAGATCCGCGCTACCTCGACCAGGCGCGGTTGGCGGCCGAAGTCAACGAACTCGACATCGAATACAGGCTCATGTCCGTCTACGAAATCGCCGCGCTGAAGGAGCGCTTCGACCTCGTGCTGTTCATGGGCGTGCTCTACCATCTGCGGCATCCGTTGCTGGCGCTCGACCTAATTGCCGAGCACGTCGCGGCAGACCGGCTGGTCTGTCAGTCGCTGATCAGGGGATCGGAAGCGATCACGCCGCCGCGGCAGGATCATGACTTCACCGAGCAGGCCTTCTTCGCCGACGAAGGCGCCCCGCGGCTCACCTTCATCGAACATCGCCTGGCGGGCGACCCAACGAACTGGTGGGTCCCGAACCGTGCCTGCCTCGAAGCGATGATCCGCAGCGCGGGGTTCACCATCGAGATGCAGGCCGCTGACGATCTCTACCTCTGCAGAAAGAACTGACCACCGCTGAACCCAGCGTCCCCTCGCGCGTCATTCCCTGCATTGGCAGTGGAGGCATCGCGATGGACGCACAACACCCGACTCTTCAACCGCACGGGGATGGCGAAGCCATCGCCGCCCGCGCCAGGGCTGCGCTCGCCAGATGGACGCAGCGCTGGCCGCGTTGCGTCAGCGACGGACGTTCGGCGAGGCCGGCCCGCGCCCAGCAGGAACGCCAACAGTTCGGCCCCCCGATGAACGTCGCTAATCTTCAGCTCGAAGGGCTGCTCGTCGTCCTGAGCGAGCTAGCCCGCCTCTTCGCCGACGGCGACCCGACGCGCCAACTTCAACTCGAAGAGGGGTAGAAACGTGCCGAGGCCGTGATCACCGCAGATGGCCAGCGGCTGGCCCAGCTCAGGGCGAGCCAGCGGGAATCCCTCCTGTTTCCAGCCCGCTATCTCGCTTGCGCAACACAGCCGGGCGCTGAGGGCGCACCGTTTTCGCAGCTGGCCGCCCAGGTAGGGGGAAACAAGATGCCGCGCACCCTCTGAATGGGCCGGATGAGAGCTGCCTCCGCAGATGCTGCTCCTGCATCGCGAATTCGACCCTGCAAAGAGGTCAAAGCTTGACCCCCGCGGCACCCGGCCAAGCTGGAACTGCGCCCCGCCCGTTCTGTTGCGACAGGACGGGGACGCGTCCCCGCCGCGCTTCCACGTGGAGCCGCTGTCATAAGGCGCCGGCGCGCCGAACATGTGAGGACGAGATGTTTTACACCGATGGACTGCTTCAATACCCGGTGCGGGTCGACAAGCCCAGCCCCACGTTCGCCCGCGCGCTTCAGCAGGCGATCGGCGGCGTCGAGGGCGAGATTCGCGTCGCCATGCAGTACATGTTCCAGGCCTTCGGCGCGCGCGGCCCCTCGAAGTACCGCGACATGCTGCTCAACACCGCGACGGAGGAGCTAGGCCATATCGAAATGCTGGCGACGGCGGTTGCGCTGAATCTCGAGGGAGCTCCGCTGTCGATGCAGGAGGAGGCTTCCGCGAATATGGTTGCCGGCTCGGTTCTGAACGGGATGGATTTCCGGCACCTGCTCTCGACAGGCCTCGGCGCCTTGCCGTCGGACGCCAACGGCGTGCCTTTCGACGCCTCGCATGTCTACGCGTCGGGCAACATCGCCGCCGACATGTATGCCAACGTCACGGCAGAGGCGTCCGGCCGCGTGCTCGCGACCCGGCTATACAACATGACCGACGACGCCGGCATGAAGGACATGCTGTCCTTCCTGATCGCCCGCGACACGATGCACCAGCAGCAATGGCTCGCGGCCATCGAGGAGATGGGCGGCACCGCCAACCTCCCGATCCCCGACAGCTTCCCGCAGGACCAGGAGAATACGGAGTTCTCCTATGTCTATCTCGGCCACATGACCGACGGTTCGATCCCGAAGGGTCGCTGGAGCGAGGGCGAGAGCCTCGATGGCAAGGGGCGCTTTAGCGCCCGCGCCTCGGAGCCCCTGGGCGGCAAGCCCGTGCTGGCGCCAGCACGGCCCGACAGCGGCGCCCAGGCGGCGCAGAACTCGAACTCCGGTGCCACCGGCGTCTTGGGAACGATTGAGGGTGCGATCGAGCGCAATTTCTGACGCGCGTCGGATGGCGCGTGCCGTGGCGGCGGCTCATCGAGCTGCCGTCACTGCGTTGACAAGGCGGGTCCGTCTTCCCCGAACTAAGCTTCGGCCTCCAAAAAGGAGGCGAGCATCCGATCTGCAAAGTAGCCCTTTCGCCTCTCAGGCCCGGCCCAGAGCCGGTTGCCATGGCCTGCAGACTCACTTGGCTGGTTGGCGCTCTGCCGGAGCAGCCGTGGTAGCGAGTGTTCATGAAAAAAGCCCAGGACAGGCCAGAGGGCCAGATGGCGGCGATCGTCGAGCGGAACATCGCCGCTCTGCGGGAGGAAACGGAGCGGCGCCAGGCGGCCAAAGGCCTGTCTGAGCGGATAGCCGACGCGATTACCGGCTTCACGGGCAGCATGACCTTCGTCTTCCTGCATGTGACGGTGTTCGGCGTCTGGATCGTCGCCAATCTCGACCTGCTCCCCGTGCCACCCTGGGATCCGAGCTTCGTTGTGCTGGCCATGGTGGCGTCCGTCGAGGCGATCTTCCTGTCGACCTTCATCCTGATCAGCCAGAACGCAATGTCGGCGGCAGCGGACCGCAGAGCCGACCTGGACCTGCAGATCAACCTCCTGGCCGAGCATGAGATCACCCGATTGATCGAGCTTGTCACGGCGATCGCACGCCGCCTCGACGCGCTCGGTGAACCGCCACCCGACCTTGCCGAAGCGAGCCGTGATGTACGGCCCGAGCAGGTGATGCGGCGGATCGACGAGGCGGGCGGCTGAGCCGCCGGAACAGTGCGGCGGTGCTGCGCCTTGATGAGAGCGGTGGCGGAGCAGGAGAAGCGAGATGGCAGGCACCCAGACGATCACGGAGCGCATACGCGAGGGGCAGCGCGTCGTCGGCGCGGACGGTAAGGCTATCGGGCGGGTCACCGGCCTCGCCGGCAGCCTCCTCGCGCTCGAGGCAGGTGATCCCAAGCTCGGGCCGCACCGCTATCTCGATGTGGCCACCATCGCGACAGTCGAGGGCGAAGAAGTCAGGCTTCTGATCGACGCCGCGGAGGCCAATGAGCGTCTGAGTACGTGATGTCGTCAGCCCGCGGCGTCTGTTGGTCTACGGCTCTCCGTGTTGAAGGACAGGCGCAACACTAGCCCGGTCGGCGGAAAATCCAGCTCGACCTGCGGGTCGCACTCGGCCGGGAGAGCCCGCCGGATCAGGCGGCTCCCAAAGCCCTGTCGATCCGGCGGAAGCACCGGCGGCCCGTCACATTCGCGCCAGAGCAGGGTGATGCGGCCCTCGGCATCCAGATCCCAATGGATCTCCACCCTACCCTCCTCGTCCTTCAGCGCGCCGTATTTCAGCGCGTTCGTCGCGAGTTCATGAACGATCATCGAGAGGGCGAGCCCCATCTTGCCCTCCAACCTCACGATCGGCCCCGAACTGCTGATCCGGCTCAGTCGATCGACATGAGGACGCAGGGTGGTTGCAATGATGTCGCCGATGGCACCCTGGCGATCCTCATCGGACAGCAGGACATCCAGTGCGGCCGAGAGCGCCACGACACGGTCTGAGAAGATTTGCGAGCGCTCGGCATCGACATAAGGTCCGAAGGTCTGCCGCGCGATCGCCTGGAGGACGGTCAGCAGGTTCTTGACGCGATGAGCAAGTTCGCGCGTCGCCAGATCACGCTGCTCACGGGCCCGGATCGCCGCCTCTTCGCGCACAGCCAGTTCGTCGAGCAGGTCATCGACGGCGTGGCCAACGCTTTCGATCTCCCCTTGGCTGCCCCTCATGCCGGTGCGGTGACGGCTCTCGCCGTGGCGCCAGGAGGCGAGAACCTGATTGATCTGCATGATCGGCCGGCGGACGAAGGCGTTGCCTACGAACCACGCCGCGGCAAAGGTCAGCAGCGCACCAAACCCGACGATGATGCCTCCGATCAGGCTCGACCGGTTGAGCGCCGCGAAGGCCTCCGACCTGGCCAGGCCGGCACTTACGTAGAGCCCCTGCAACGGCATGCCCACAGGCTGGTAGCCGACGATCCGGGCCTCCCCGTCCTGGCTCGTCAGATCGATGCTGCCCGGCTTCGGCCCGCGCAGGAGGTGCCGAAAGGCTGCCGGTATCCGCGTGCCCACGAAGCGCTCGGGCAAAGGGTAACGTGCCAAGATCACGCCCTTGCGGTCGGCGACGGTCAATGCGCCCGAGGGGGTGACACCGCGTTCTCGAAGCCGTTCGCCGAGCCAGTCGAGGCGGATTCCGGTTGCAAGCACGCCCCGCACCTCACCCCGGGCGTCCCGAACGGCCCGTGCGAGCGGCAAGACGGCGGTGTCGGTAATCCGGCTGTGCGTATACTCACCAACTGCCGTCCGATCCGACACCAGAGCTTCCTGCAGATAGCCGCGGTCCGACAGGTCATGCCCGAGCGACGCGCCGACGCTGTCGCAGACGATGCGGCCCTCGACGGACATCAAGAAGATCACCCGGACGGATGACACAGATGCTGCGACAGCCGCGAGCGCCCGGCTGCAGGCGCTCGGATCAGTTTCCGAAACTTCGGCATTGGCTGCAACCGCGATCAGCAGCCCATCGATACCTTCGATGATGCGCTCAAGTTCGGAGGCGGCCTGGCGGCTGGCCTGCTGCGCCATGCGGTGCACCTCCTGCTCCCGCTCGGCGCGGTAAGTGACTTCGTTGATGCCGAGCAAAGCGGCGCCGGGCGTCAGCGCGGCGGTAGCCAGAAGGAAGAGGCGCTTTTTCAAGGGTCAGCCGGGATGCTCATGAGCGGTTTTTGGAACGTGAAGAGGCCATGAGAAGTGGGTTACCCAGTATGGTGCCAGATTTAGAAGATGGCACGATGTGCAATCGCCCAGGCGGCTCACGAGACGTATCTCCGGAGGCTCATCCCACCCGCTGTCCCCAGCCGGAGCGTCCGGCGCGGCGCCACCCGCGCCGTCCGGACATAATTGAGGCGCGCCTGCAGTCCGTCCTTGATGTCATGGGCGACCCTCCAAGCCTCGAACTCATGCCGTCGCACGAAGACAAGTTCGACCACGTATCCCTCGGCAAGATGGCGTGTCAGCTCGCGCCGCGCAGCGGTGCGCCACCGACTGTAGCCGCTAAAGCCGGCTGTCGCGTCCCCCGCAGGGGCAAAATCGATCGGGGAGTAGCAGGGCAAAAGCACCGTCTTCGCATCGCCGGTAATCATAGCCGGCTCCTTTCGCAGTCTTGTTCCCCCGCAGGTTCCAGACTGGCAGGGCGACAGATCGCCGCATTAACATGGGATAAACCGTTCGGCCGATCTCGGTTCGGCTGCCCACGTGCGTTAACTCGCTGCGCGTCATCGCGTTGAGCCCGATCAATTGCTCAACAACCCGCAGGCGTCTATCCCATCATCGACCCCCGCAGCGCCGACAAGCCCTAACGCCCCATTAGATTACTTCAGAAGGCAAGGACCGACGGCTCGTTGGAACGACGTTCTTTTCGGCGGGCCAATCACCACAAACGCACCACCAGACAAAACGTCTGCCGCCACCGATGGCGCAGCCGTCGCGGCGGTATGGCGTTGGATGTGGACGACGAAGCTGGACCCGTCCCGGCACCACTGCCCTGACATCGCCGCCGGTCCGCACCGCGCAGACTAGAGCTTTGGCCTTCGCGCCATACAGTTCGGCTCTAGATCAGGAGCCCAGCTGACCCGCCTCCTCCACAGGAGTCGCGCAAATCGGACGACTAATGGAGCTGATGAAGATTGGCCCGATATCCAGCCCCGCTAACGAAATGACGCGCGCTTTCATTAGCCGGCTTTCTCTGGCTCCGCCCAATCATGCTTAGCCTCCGCATTGCAGAGAGAACCATCGCGCCGCTCGCCGGTTGGCTTGAGATCATCCTCTCACGGAGTTCTCGCCCATGAAGTTTCTCAACATCCTGACCCTGCTGCTGATCATCATCGGTGGCGTGAACTGGGGCCTGGTCGGCGCCGCGAATTTCGATCTTGTCGCCGCCATCTTCGGCGCGGGCTCGATGCTGAGCCGCCTCGTCTACATCGCGGTTGGCCTGTCGGCTCTCTACCAGATCATCCCGTTCATGCAGGCGATGAACCGCGGCGAAGTCGCGGCCGAGGCCGATCTGACCCGCCGCTGATCGCCCGCCGTGCTCTGATAAAGGATCTTCCCATGAGCCTCACCGAGATGTCGAGCGGTTCTCCGCGAGACCTGCTGATCTGCCTCTCGCATCTCCGGTGGGACTTGGTGGTCCAGCGCCCGCACCACCTCCTCAATCGAGCCGCGCGGGACTTCCGGGTGGTGTATGTCGAGGAGCCCCTGCCAGGGGACCGCGACGATGTCCGGCTGCGTTGGGACGGGGAGGTCCTGATTGCCACGCCGATCGTTGCCGACGGCACGATCGACGTCGAGTCGGTCGTCGCGGAGCGGGTTCGGCAGCTGGCGGCGATGTGCCGATCGCGTCGGCTGGTGCTCTGGTACTACACCCCGATGGCGCTGCCTCTGGGCACTGGCCTGGAGCCGGACTGTGTCGTCTATGACTGCATGGACGAACTATCGATGTTCAAGGACCCGCCGCCGCATCTGCGCGAGCGGGAGCAGGAGTTACTGCGCGATTGCGACCTGCTCTTCACTGGCGGTGAAAGCCTGCAGGAATCGAAGAGCAGCCACCGCCCCGACGCCCATTGCTTTCCGAGCAGCATTGACGCGGCGCATTTCCAGCGAGCCCGGGCTGCAGACAGGCCGGAGCCGTCCGACCAGGCTGACATCCCCCAACCCCGCATCGGCTATTTCGGAGTGCTCGACGAGCGGCTGGACCTGAGCCTACTAACGGCGATCGCCCGGGCACGGCCGGACTGGCATTTCGTCATGCTCGGGCCCGTGGTGAAGATTGATCCGGCCGAGCTGCCGCGCCCGTCCAATATTCATTGGCTCGGGGCTAAAGCCTATGACGCGCTGCCCAATTATCTCGGTGGCTGGGATGCGGGGTTCATGCCCTTCGCCCTCAACGACTCCACCCGCTTCATCAGCCCCACCAAGACGCCCGAATTCCTGGCTGCCGGTCTGCCCGTCGTTTCGACGCCGGTGCGTGATGTTGTGCGCGGCTATGGCGATGACGGCCTCGTCGAGATTGCAGACGGCCCCACCGAGATGATCGCAAGGCTAGAAAAAGCCCTGAGTGAGCGCGACGATCCGCAACGTCTGCGGGCCGCCAATGCGCGGATCGCCACGACGTCATGGGACGCGACCTGGGCGCAGATGCTCCGCCTCCTTGAGCAAAAGCTGCCGGCGCCCGCCCAGACCACTCCCATCACGGCGGAGGCCGCCCATGTTTGACTGGCTTATCGTCGGCGCCGGGTTCGCCGGTAGCGTGCTTGCGGAACGGCTGGCGACGCAGCGCAATGAGAAGGTGCTGGTGATCGACCGGCGTTCCCATATCGGCGGCAATGCTTTCGACTATCATGACGAGGCCGGGCTTCTGGTGCATCGCTACGGGCCGCACATCTTCCACACTAACGCTCAACAGATCGTGGACTACCTCTCCCTGTTCACGCAGTGGAGGCCCTATGAACACCGCGTGCTGGCGGAGGTCGAGGGGCGGCGGGTTCCTATTCCGATCAACCGCACGACGCTCAATCGGCTTTATGATCTCGACCTGGACGAAGCCGGAGCAGCCGCGTTCCTCGCGAGCCGCGCCGAGCCGGTGCCGCAACTGCGAACTTCGGAAGACGTGGTCGTCTCGCAGGTCGGGCGGGACCTGTACGAAAAGTTCTTCCGCGGGTACACTCGCAAACAGTGGGGGCTCGACCCCTCGCAGCTCGACAAATCCGTCACGGCTCGCATTCCGGTGCGCACGAACGACGACGACCGCTATTTCACCGACAGCTTCCAGTGCATGCCGCGACATGGCTATACGCGCATGTTTGAGAGGATGCTGGGGCATCCGCAGATCAAGGTGATGCTCAACACCGACTGGAGCGAGATCGCCGATGTCATTCCCTTCCAGCGTTTGATCTTCACCGGCCCGATCGACTCGTATTTCGGCTACCGCTTTGGCCAGCTGCCCTATCGCTCGCTCGCCTTCGAGCATGTCACGCTCGACCGCGAATGGAGCCAGGAAACCGGCACCGTCAACTTTCCGCAGACGCAGGACTACACACGCGTGACGGAGTTCAAACACCTCACGGGGCAGAAGCATCCGCTGACCAGTTTGGTCTATGAACATCCTCGCGCCGAGGGTGAACCCTACTATCCAATCCCGACCGAGGAATCGCAGGCGCTTTACAAGCGCTACGAGGCGCTGGCGCGGGCGACGCAGAATGTCTGGTTTGTCGGTCGGCTGGCGACCTATCGGTATTACAACATGGACCAGGTCGTGGGTCAGGCCCTGGCAACCTTCCGTCGCATCGATGAGGCAGTGCCACTGTCGAGCCGTAAGGCGCTTGAGATCAAGCGCCGTGCAGCTGCCTCTCAGGCAACGGCATTGTTCGGTGAGCTCGCACCCGCGATCCTCTTGCGCGACCTCAACGGCGAGGCCGCTCCCTAGGCCTTCATGCCGTCGATAAACCCTCTGCCCCCGATGGTTGGTCGCCATCCGGGACAGAGTTCCATTCGAGACGGTCACTGGTCTTTGCAGTCCGCGGCCCGATCAGGGCAGCATCTGTTCAAAGTTTGGCGGAGGCCGTGCTGTTTGTGATGGCTGATCTGGTGGGCAAGCTCATCGGCCAAAGCGGGCTCGACACGGCGCGCATAGCTCGTCCGGTCATAGTCGATCATGCCATTAGGGCAGTGCCTATCGTCGTCCCAGCCGGGATGATTGAGGATCGGGTAGAGACACAACCCGATCACGTCGACCCCGTAGGCGGCGGAGGCACGCGCCTCGGCGCCGACATGACGCAGCCAAGGCACCCGCTCTTCGGCCTCGATCCCCGTCTCGGCGATCAAGATTGGCCGGTCATAGCGACGGGCGACGTCCGCCAGCATGTGGCTCAGGCGTCGCAATGGATGCCCCCCACGCCAATCGAGCGAGCCGCCTTCGACGATCCACTGGTTGTGGCAATAATAGTTCACTCCGACGAGATCGAGGGCCTCCTCAGATCCGCCCAGCTCCGGCTCGCGCCGCCCGCAGATCATGTCCCAGGCCTCGAACTGCGCCGCATTGAGCGCCGCCGCGCGTCCGTCGAGGCGGCGGTTCCGCGGATCGGGATGGACATGGATCAAGGGGTCGATCTGGATGAATCGGGCACGCGGACAGACCTCGCGTATGGCAGCGATGGCGGCGAGGCTGGCGCGGACGAGCTGGCGTTTGATCTCCGGACCGCGTCGCCGGCCATAGGGCGCAAAAAGGCCTGCCGTGCCGGCGGCCCAGGCCGTGAATGAGATCTCATTGACGACGCTAACCACCGGCGGCTCGCCACTTTCGCTCTCGATCAGCCGGCCAGCTGCAGCAGCGTAGCGCGCGAAGCGTGTAACAAAGGCGGGCGAGGAAATGTCGAGCCCGTCGGGCCAGCCGTAATGTAGCAAATCCCAAATGACCTGAACACCGGCTGCCCCCGCTGCCCGTAGCATTGGCAGCAGGCTCGACCAGTCGTAGCGATACGGAATGCGTTCGACGCGGTGCCAGCGAACGCCGTCGCGCAGGGTGCCCAGGCCCAACGATCCCGCCAGCCGATAATCGGCAAGAGCCATCTCGTCATGGCGCGTGGCGGCGATCACATCCAGGCGACGGCCGTCCCGCCGACGGTGCGTCGAACACTCGAAGCCGCCCATGAAATAACTCTTCAGCGGCGACGGGGCAGCGAAGGGTCGCCTCTCCAGCACGGCCTGTGTCATGGGCCGTCAGCGCTGCCCGAGCCCGGCTCGGCCATGTTGCGATGCTGCTCGGCGAGCAGCCCGGAGGGCGTCACATTGGCAAGCACGGTCTGGAGCTTGTTCTTCCAGCCGCTGACGACGTCGCCATCGCCGTTCATCACCGCGTCGAAGCCGACCCTGGCGACCATGGCAGCATCGTCCTTGTCCTGCTGGCCGACCGCCGTGTCCAGCATGTCCGCACGCCGGAAGAACTCCGTGTCGGTCGGACCCGGCATGAGGCAGGAAATGACCACGCGCGTGTCCTTCAACTCATTACGGATGGCGAAGGCGAAGCTGTCGATGAAGGCCTTGGTCCCGTTGTACACCGCCTGAAAGCTGCCGGGGATGAAGCCAGCGATCGAACCAGTGAGCAGGATGCGGCCGGCGTTCCGCTCGCGCATCTGCCGGCCGATACTGTGGACCAGATAAACCGTACCGGTGATGTTGGTGTCGATGACATGGCTGATGTCGGCGATGTCCTGATCAAGGAAGCCTCGCCCAAGGCCACGCCCCGCATTGGCGAAGAGGACGTCGACCGGGCGGCATGTAGCCTCAATGGCCGCGAGCAGCTCATCCACTCCATCCATTGTGGCGAGATCGGTCTCTACCGCCGTCACGTCCACACCCTCGTCCCGCAGTTCTTCGGCAGCGGCCTGAATCTCAGGCTCGTCGGCGGCGATCACCAGATCAAAACCCTCCGCGGCGCAGAGACGCGCAAGTTCCAACCCTATTCCGGAGGAGCCACCTGTGACGACGGCCAACTTGCGCTGCTGATCCATTCTGTCCTCCTGTGTTCGATCCACGATGGCCAACCGAAGTGCAGAAGAGCGGTTCCGCAATCCGCGCCAAAAGCGCAGACGCCAAAGCTTTGACTGGGAAAGCGTTGCGAACCTCAGGCGTCCGGGCACGTCGCACCGAGCGGGCCGAGACAGAACGGTGCTACCGGCCGGCTCGGCCGCTTAGCTCTCCGGCGTGAGATGGAGATAGGCCTCGTCGAAATCTCCGATCTGCGTCAGGGACTCCCAGTCCACGATGGTGAGCCGCCGGTTGGAGAGGCTGATCAGCCCGTCCCGCTTCAGCGATTTCACGACCCGGTTGACATGGACGACGGATAGCCCTTGCGCATCGCCGATATGGGTCTGCGTCAGGTGAAAAGGCATCGTCATGTCCTCAACTAGACCGACGTTACGATAGCGCAAGAAGAGCTCACAGATCAGGTGTGCAACGCGGACGCGTGCGGATCTCCGGCCAATGCTGCACATCCACTCTCGGAATATCGAGCCGTCGATAAGCGTGTCGCGCCAGAGCAGCAGACCGAGCCGAGGGTACGCAGCGACTAGTTGAAGCAGTGTCGGATGCGGCACCAGCGCAACTTTCGCGCGCGTCAGCGTCAGTAAGCCGTGATCCATCTGGTGCAGCAACAAGCTCTGCAGATCGGGCATGTCTCCCGGGATATGGAAGGAATTGATTTGGCGGTCTCCGTCGCCGATGATCTTGAAGCGACAGCACATCCCGCTCAACAGGATGCAAGCCTGCGCCGGCCGGTCGCGCTCACGCACGATCTCATATCCCGGACGGTATTCGCAAAGGGTCAGCGGCAGCGCTTCCGTAGCCGCCACCTCGCCCTGCGTCACTGGGCCGAGCGAAATCAACTTGCGTAGCAAGGGCGCGAGAGGCTGCGCGTCATTATCCATGGGGGCCATCCTCAGCCCTGCCCCGTGCGTCCCGACCGAGCCGCCGATCGTGGGCTTACTCTGAACGGCTCACGACAACGCCACACCGGCCGTCTCATGGCCGTTCGCCGACTCGGCCGGCCGCGAGGTCTTCCGCTTGCGGGTGTGCTGATAGAGCACGACGCCCATCGCCCTTGCCCGCGGGATCGCCTTGGCGAGAGCAAGTTCGACACTCTTGGCATTGAGCACGCTGCCATATCTCTCGAAGGCCACGATAATCTCTTCTGGGTCGACCTCGCCGTAGTTGCGGTCATGCAGGACCATGTCGACCGCCTTGATCAGGTCGGCGGTGATCGGCGCGGCGCGGACGCGCACCAGCGTCTCGATGACGGTGCGGGCCTTGACCGCGGTCCGGCGCTTCACGAGCTGCATCAGCGCGGCGATCGCAATCAATTCGCCCGGGCGGAAGGGGCGGCCGGGCGAGGGGTTGCGTAGCACGCAGGCGCCGGCCCGCTCACAGATCTGCAGCGCCGTCAGCACATCCTCGTCGCCGGCCGCTGCGGCAGCGAAGAAGAGCTGGCTGTTGGTGATCTGCACCCGGTCCCTGTTGTGGCCGATGAAGGCGCCCGCGCGGTCGCATCGCTCACCCGCCTCGACCACCAGCACCTCGAGCTCCTCGATGCCGCCATGGGTGACGGCGGCAATTGCCGTATGCTGGCCGTCGATAACATGCCACTGGTCGTCCACGCGGGTCACCACTGGGACCTTGAAGCGCCGCCAGTCCCATTCTTCGACGAGCTTCCGGATGAGGCGAACCGACTTGGGGGACAGGTCGCGCTGGTAGGCCGAATCTATGCATAGGTCAGCGACCTTCAGCACCCTCGTCGAAGGGCGAGGCCCAACCTTCGCACGCTGCCATTCGACAGCGTTATCGATGGCCCGTATTGGCCGGATGTGGTGGGTCATCAATGCTGGCTCCAATGATGAATGTGCAGGCAATCATTGGGGAGCAACGTACCGACCGAAGGGCTCGTTACATTAACCTGTGATACCTCACGGGAGGTTGTGCAAGGTAGCCAACCAGCAGCCAAAGTGAACCGCGCTTCACACCCAGACAGTGCTAGCTCCAACCTGAGATTGAAGTGTCAGTTTTGTGAGGTGGCAGAGCTATCCCGCGTTCCCAAAGGATTGATCCTTTTGCTCGTCCATCAGCGCGAGGACAGCTACAAAACGAGACACGGTCATCGACCGCCGAAATGATAGCCTCAGCCTTTCTCGCAATAGAGTTGCATCAGAACGGGCTGATCCTCAGAATCGATGTCCTGTGCTATGACTTCGAGATCAAATCGTGTGCGAATACAATACCTGACGAGCGGCTGTTCGCCATCACGCTATGGTTCGGGGAGCACCACAAATCGAGAACGGAGTCCAGCTTTGAACGAGGGAAAACAGGGGGCAACGCCACTGCACCCCGCACATCCCGCGGCTTCAAACCAAACTCTTGTTTGAAGGCCCGGCTGAAGCTGGAGGTGAACCGCGCCAGGTTTCACGGAGGGCATTTCGCTTAAGTGTCTACTGGTGGACGGCTGCAGGTGTAGGTGACATCGGCGCTACGAGAATGTCACCTAATGGGCAATGCCCCAATGTCAGCAAGTGCGCATCGACATCGTCGCCGCGATCCTCTGGCTCTGGGGCTTCAAAGGCCATAGGCCGGACCGCTGGGACGTCGTCGGGGCGGCGGTCTGTTTGGTCGGCAGCGCCATATTCATGTTCGCGCCACGAGGGGCATAATGGGCTTGGACGCCATCAGGGCATGGGCCCGCGCCATAAAGCGGGACGTAGTCGCTCTATGGATAGCCGCGCGGGATGGCCGTACGCCGATGCTTGCCAAGTTCACAGCGGGGGCCGTCGCAGCATACGCGCTGTCGCCAATCGACCTTATCCCGGATTTCATCCCCGTGCTGGGATACCTCGACGATCTGCTGATCGTGCCGGTCGGCATCATGCTTGCCGTCAAGCTGATCCCCGCATCGCTTATGATCGAGTTCCGGGCGGCCGCCTCGGAAAGAACTGAGCGACCGGTCAGCCGGGGCGGATTGGCCTTCGTCGTGATCGTCTGGATCGCGGCCGCCGCGATGACGGTCAACTGGCTGATCGGCTGGGCGGCTAATAGCCGCTAGTCCGATCGACTGACTATGCGTCATCGCCCGCTTGCATTAAGTCGCGCGAGAGGGAGAACCAATGGAAAAGCCAGTCAAGAGCTTTATGGTCCAGATGGATATCGAGCGATCCGTAACGGTCGTCGTGGAAGCAGGGGACGAGGCCGAGGCACGCCGGAAGGCCAACGACCTCGATTTCAATTTCGAGGTGGCGGGTGAGATCAAGCGCTGGGTCGTGCACGATGTTGCCGAACTGCCGCAAAGGGCCGCGCCGTGATCCGGACCGTCGCGGTCGCCTGCGCGGTGCTGCTGGCGAGTGGCTCCGGAGCCGCGTATCTCGTCGCATCCCGGGTGCCGACCTTCAACGATGTCGTTCATCCCTGCGTGGAGGCCGAACGCGAACAAGCGCCCCTTCTACGGATGCAGACCTGCCTCTGCCTGGCTGAAGAGATTGCCACTCCATTCTGGACGACGCGGAACTTGGTCCTGCCGAACGCCTACGCGACCTCGTTCCGTGATGCGATGCTGAGGACCTGTCGAGCCAGCGCGATCGAGAAGCGAGGGAGCGATCGCGGCCCGACGCGTATGTCACCGATGCCGCGGCTGACCAACTGACGGCCAACCCGAATCCTATCCGGCTGATTGCCGCCTCGGAAGAACGATGCGGGCCGAACCGTCGTTGAAGGCCTGTACGGCAGTCTCCGCCAGGTCCGCTCCAGGATCGCGCTGCCAAACGCTCATGATGATGTGGCTAAGTCGCTCACGCTCGGCAGGCCTTGCGGATGCCTCGATCGGCGTCGGCTGGTTCACGGCGATCCAAGCGGCGTCGAAGGCATCGGCCAGCTTCTGGAGATCGGCGGGATCGGCGGTTATCGATCGGAATGGCATGCTCGCCCCCTACATGACTGCGACGCCATTTCGCACTCAGGGATGACGTCTTTATGCCAAATTGTCGCACCCATCGCAACCACCTGAACGGAAACGGGTGGGCGTTTAGCGGGGCTTCATGAGAACGTCCCTGTCAAAAGACCGGTACCGATTAAGGTAACCTCGTCGCCTGCGGCGGCTCAGCGCATTCCTCGCGCTTTGTCGCTGCCACGTGGCTGAACGACGCGTTAGCGATTTGCCTGCACTTGAGTGCAACCATTCCATTCCACTTAAGTTAGATCGAGTTGGACCCGTGAAAGCTCGCCATGACCAAGATGCTCGTTCTAGTCGTGGAGGATGAGCCCTTCATTCGCATGAGCACGGTCGCGATGATCGAAGACGCCGGCTACGGCGTTATCGAGGCCGCTGAAGCCGACGAGGCCATCAAGCTGCTCGAAACGCGCCTGGAAATTCGCGTGGTCTTCTCGGACATAGAAATGCCGGCGGGTTCAATGGACGGCCTAAAGCTGATGCATGCTGTTCGCAAACGCTGGCCGCCTGTCATCCTGATCCTGGCGTCAGGGCGCGTCTCGCCCAGTGTGGAGGAAATGCCCTCCGACACGGTCTTCCTGCCTAAGCCATATCGGGAAGAGGATATACTGGCCGTCCTCGCGAAGGCCGCCTAGTCCGAAAGCTTCGAAGCCTTAACCCGCAGCGTGACGATCAGGCCCCCCGGAGACCAGTTATAATCGATCGACCCGCCTAACTGGCCGGCAACACTGCGTTCGACCAGGCGGCTGCCGTATCCTGCCGGGCGCTCGCGAACCTTGACGGTGGGGCCGCCGCGTTCCGTCCAGATAATCCGGATGTCCTCGCCCTCGTTATTTCCAGAAATGTCGAGTTGCCCTGTATCGGACGACAACGCTCCGTACTTCAGGGAATTGGTCGCCAACTCGTGGAAAACCAAGGCAAGCGTCGTAGCCGTGGCCTCGCCCACCCCCATACGGGGGACGGCGACCCGAATGCGGCCGCTAAAGGCGCCGGTATCCTCATAAGGTGACAACAGGACCGCTACTAGGTCGCCGAGCAAGGCGGCAGTCCCTTGATGGCCTGGTAGCGGGCGAACCAGGTCGTGGGCCCGCCCCAGGGCGGCCAGCCTGGCGATCAACTCCACAGCCATCTCCTTGGCGGTCGTGGTCGACCGCGACGTCAGCTGCGTCAGCCCCATTGCGATGGCCAACAGGTTCTTGACGCGGTGGCTCATCTCGCCGGCAAGAAGCTCATGGCCCTCCTCGGCCTGCTTGCGGCCGGTCACGTCTAGGAAGATGCCGTAGGCCAGCCCCATGTGCACGGCGGTATCATCGCCGATGCCGCGCGCGGAGATCCAGCGGATCTCGCCGGCGACGACGATCCGGAAATCGATCTCGTAGGCACCGACGATGGCCCGCGTCGCGACGAAGGCCGACCGGACCCGCTCGCGGTCCGAAGGATGGATGTGGGCAGACAGATCCTCAAAGGTGACCGTCTCGCTTTGCGGCAGGTTCCACAGCGCGAAACCGTTCCCATCCATCGAAAAGTGATCGTTCGTAACGTTCCATGACCAAAGGGCCACGCCGGCCGCGCTGATCGCGAGACGGAGGCTATCGGCGCTCCACGACAGTGGATTGCTGTTGGTCACGGGAGATTTCCTGAGATGGGGAATGGAGCGAGGGTTCCTCACTATCGAATATAACCGGCGAGCCCAATGTCTTTCCCGTGATCGCTACGGCATCCACGCCGTGCTAGTCGCCGCCCGGCGCCTCAGACACCGGGCACCTCGCCTACGTCCACGGAGACCGGCGGATGCTGGTCGCCCAATACACGCAGCACGACGTGCGCGCCCGCCACGATGCCGTTTCCATCGCGGCGGCACCAGCAGGCCGTCTCAATAGGTCACGCCTAGGCCTCACCGCTTTTCGCCCGGTTGATTGCCCGATGCTCTCAGTGACCTTCAGTACGCCATCGTGGGTTTAATCGACGGCAGGACGACCGGCGGTCGAGGCTTTTGTTTCGAGGGCTTCTGGTGACCATTTTTCCAGCCGCCCATCAGCGCGAGCGTTGCGGTGTAGATGACGACTTGGTCCGAGTTGCGGATGCTGACGCCGAAGGTGCGGTGGTCGCCCTCGGGGATTTTGTCGCGGGCTATGTCCGGGAGGGTGTCCAGGCCGAACCAGCGGGCTGCTGCGTCGTCGGGCAGATCGCGACCGGTAGTGTCGATGCAGGGTGCAGAGCCGTCGTCGATATCAAAGAAAGAGTGGGGCATCGAAGCCCTCCGGGCGCGGGAACGGGCGCGCCGGACCAACACGCAGGTTCGTGGCGATGTTTCAAGCGGCGACCGTTCAGGATTTGAGCTAGCGTCAGCTCACTGACGTGCTAAAAGTTTAGTACACCGTCATTGCAACTTCGCTTTGACACCAGCAACAGCGGCAGCCTATTCAATTCGTTGTAAAATAATGCTTTTTCGCCTTGAATGGGGGTTCGAGTCCTCTCCTGGGCACCACTTTTCTTGAGGGGCTACCAACCTCAAGACCTTAGCGAAAATCGATAGATACGGGACGCCCGAGTGAGACGGTCGGGTGGTCCACTGGGTTTCGACCGGGTCGCGCTTTAACAAGCACGCGCCAGCCCGGTGTGGTCCCGCTCCGGTGGGCTGTCCGCAATCAGCTTCACACGCTCATCGAGACGACGGACATCCTGCCCTTGCGCCGCAGCAAGGACGTCGCAAAAGTTGGCTCCGCCGCCTAAGCGGATTTCACGGCAGAGATCGCCGTGCGGCGGGGCTTGCGATTGCCGAGGCGCAAGACGACCTCGCCTTTCGGCGATGCCGCGAGCTGCGCCAGGATGTCCGGCCTCGGACGGCGGCTCAGCCCCAGCCGCTCAGCCGAGCCACTTCTTCACCCGCTCGCCGATCGCATCGGTCGAGATGCCGTAGCGATCGTGGAGGGTTGGCAGGGCGCCGGCGGCGAGGAACTCGTCGGGCAGTCCGATCATGCGGAAGGCACAATGGACGCCCTCGCGCATGAGCAGGCCCGCCACCGCCTCGCCCAGGCCACCGATCACCGTGTGGTTTTCGGCGACCACGACCAGGCGGCCGGGCTTGGAACAGGCCTCAAGGATGGTCGCGGTATCGAGCGGCTTGATGGTCGGGACGTGCAGGACGGCGGCGCCGATCCGATCCTTCGCGAGGGCTTGAGCCGCCTCGAGCGCGCGCATCGTCATGATGCCCGAGGAGATGAACAGCACCTCGCCGCCATCGCGCAGGAGCTTGGCCTTGCCGATCTCGAAGGTGTAGCCGTACTCGTCGAGCACCAGCGGCACCTGCCCGCGCAGAAGCCGCATATAGACCGGCCCCGCATGGCTCGCGATCGCCGGCACGGCCTGCTCGATCTCATGGGCGTCGCAGGGATCGATCACGGTCATGTTCGGCATGGCGCGCATGAGCGCGAGATCTTCCGCGGCCTGGTGCGAAGGGCCGTAGCCCGAGGTCAGCCCCGGCAGCGCGCAGACGATCTTAACATTGCGGTCTTCCTCCGCGATCGTCTGGTGAATGAAGTCGTAGGCCCGCCGGGATGCAAACACGGCATAGGTGGTCGCGAAGGGCAGGAAGCCCTCGGCGGCGAGACCCGAGGCCGCCCCGAAGAGCAGCTGTTCGGCCATGCCCATCTGGTAATGCCGCTCGGGAAACGCCTTCGCGAAGATGTGCAGGTCGGTGTATTTGCCGAGATCGGCGGTCATGCCGAGCACCCGCTCGTCCTTCTCAGCCAGCGCGACGAGAGCATGGCCGAAGGGGGCGGGCTTGGTGCGCTGTCCCTCGCTGGCGATCGACGCGATCATCGCGGAGGTGGTCAGCCGGGGCTTCCCGGCGGGAGTCGGGGCGCTGGGTTTCATGACGGCTTCCTCTCGTCGAGAGCCGCGAGCGCGAGCTGCCACTCATGAGCCTCGACCCGGATGAAGTGGTTCTTCTCGCGCGCTTCGAGAAAGGGCACGCCCTTCCCCATCAGCGTGTCGGCGACGATCATGCTGGGGCGACCGCGCTCGGCCTTCGCGGCATCGAAGGCGCGCCGGACGGCGTCGAGGTCGTTCCCGTCGACCCGCTGGGCAAACCAGCCGAAGGCGGCGAGCTTCTCTGCGAGGGGCTCGAAGGCCATGACGCTCGTCGATGGCCCGTCCGCCTGCTGGTTGTTGACGTCGACGACCGCGATCAGGTTGTCGAGCTTGTGATGGGCGGCGGACAGGATCGCCTCCCAGACCGAGCCCTCGTCGAGCTCGCCATCCGAAAACAGGGTGTAGACCGTCGCGTCCGATTGCTTGCGCTTGAGCCCGAGCGCCCGACCGACGGCAATAGACAGACCGAGTCCGAGCGAGCCGCCGGACATCTCCATGCCCGGCGTATAGGCGGCCATCCCCGACATGGGCAGCCGGCTCTCGTCGGAGCCATAGGTTTCGAGCTCCTGCTCGGGGATGAAGCCGGCTTCGATCAGCGCCGCGTAGAGGGCGATCGCGTAGTGGCCGTTCGAGAGCAGGAAGCGGTCGCGCCCTTCCCAGTCCGGATCGTCGGGCCGGTACTTCATGGCGTGGAAATAGGCGACGGCGAGGACGTCGGCGATGTCGAGCGCCTGCGCAATGTAGCCCTGGCCCTGCACCTCGCCCATCAGGATGGCGTGGCGGCGGATGTTCCAGGCCCGGCGTTCGAGCGAGACGTTATGGCCGATCGGAGCGCTGTCCATGGTCGGTGTCCTCCTTAGCCGTGGATCAGCATGCCGCCATTGACGTCGATGACGGCGCCGGTGACGTAGGCGGAGAGGTCCGAGGCGAGGAACAGGTAGATGCCAGCGACGTCGGCGGCCTTGCCCAGCCTGCCGAGCGGAATGCCCTTGATGATGTCGGCCCGCATCTCGGGGGTCAGCTTGCCCCCGGTGATATCCGTCTCGATCAGGCCGGGCGTCACGCAATTGACGCGGATGCCATCCGGCCCGAATTCGCGCGCCATCGCCTTGGCGAGGCCCAGCACACCCGCCTTGGCCGAAGAGTAGTGCGGCCCGCCGAAGATCCCGCCACCGCGCTGGGCGGAGACCGACGACATGCAGGCGATCGAGCCCTGCCGCCGGGCCTGCATATGCGGGATGAAGACCTGGCTGAGGAAGAGCACGCCCTTGCAGTTGATGTCCTGGATGCGGTCCCAGCTCGCCTCGTCGATATCAAGCGTCTTCACCGGCTGCGTCACGCCGGCGTTGTTGATGAGGATGTCGATCTGCCCGAAGGCGTCGATGACCCGGTCGGCAGCCATCTGGCAGGAGGCCTTGTCGGCGACGTCGCAGCGCAGGCCGAGATGCTGCGGGCCCAGCGCCGACGCGGCCTCGCGCGCGGCCTCCTCGTCGATGTCGAGAATGGCGACGCGCGCACCCTGCGCGGCGAAGAGCCTGGCGGTGGCCAGCCCGATGCCACGCACGCTTGCGGCGCCCGAAATGGCCGCTGTCTTACCCTGCAGAAGCATGTCCGTCCCTGACGCTTTTTGATTGGCGGTGAGACTGACTTGTTTTTCCCGGGCCAATAAGCGCAAAAATTGCGTGATGAAGTGAATCTGGTTCACTCATCGACCGTGATACCCGAGCAGACAGGATACTTTGATGAGCCGCTTGCCGCTGTCTTCGCTGCAGGCCTTCGAGGCGGCGGCCAGGACGGGATCGTTTCGCGCCGCCGGCGAGGAGCTCGGCATCTCGCCGAGCGCGATCAGCCATGCGGTCCGCAAGCTCGAGGAATTGATGGGCACGACCCTGTTCGACCGGCAGAGCCGCACGGTCCGCCTGAACGGGGCGGGCGAGGCGCTGCTCGCGCATGTCGCGGCGGGCTTCGACCAGCTGCGGCAGGGCGTCGAAACCATCGGCGCCCGATCCGGCAATCTCCTGCGGCTGCATTGCGCGCCCTCGATGGCCGCCCAATGGCTGCTGCCAAGGCTGCGCCATCTCTTCATCGCGCAGCCCGGCCTGGAAGTTCGCCTGGCGGCCGGCATCGACTATCCGCGCTTCGAGCATGACGCGTTCGATGCCGACATCTGCTACGGCCCACCCCGCCAGGAAGGGCTGATCGTCGTGCCGCTTGGCGAGGAGACCGTGACCCCGCTCTGCGCGCCCGAACTCGCCGCGCGGATCACGTCGCCGGAGGATCTGACCGGCGCCAGACTGATCGAGAGCGACAACAAGCGCGTGCGCTGGACGAACTGGTTCGGCGCCAACGGGATCATCCCCCCCGCGCCCTGCGGCTCGCGCTTCGACCGATCCTTCATGGCGATCGCGGCCGCCGTCGACGGGCTCGGCGTCGCGCTCGAATCGACGCGTCTCGCCGAGCGCGAACTCGCGGATGGCCGCCTCGTCGCGCCGCTGGCCGGGCGCGCACGCGACGTGCGCTATACCGGCCACTACCTGGTGTTTCCGCGGGTCGCCAAATCCCGTCGCGCGGTGCGCCTCTTCACCCAGTGGCTGACCACGGAACTGGGCCTGCCGCCCCACGCCTTCTGATCGCGTTCGGGACGGCAGGCTATGGCCGAGGACGCTGTGGTAAGCTGTCCCGCATGCTGTTCAGGACTCGACTTCTTATCGCTTTCGCCGCCATGGGCCTGCTGGCCCTGGCACAGGGTGGGTTCAATGCGTGGATTTCGCAGACGGCCGAACGGCAGGTGCTGCGCGGGCGGGTCGCGGGCGATCTGCAGTCCGGATTTCTGGATCTCTCGGCGACCAAACAGCGCCTGAGGGCGTGGTCTCTTCGCGTGCTGATCGGCGCCGACCACGAAGCGGGCGATGGCGAGATGCTGCGGGTGCGGATGGCCGAGACCATCGGCCGCCTCCAGCAGCTCAGCCGCGAGGCGGAGAGGCTGGACGGCTCGGCCGGCGGCGCGTCGCAGGACGACGAGCGCCGCGACGAGGCGCTGAAGCTTCTCGCCGCCAGCGTGGTCGCGCTCCAGCCCGCCATCGCCACGATCAGCGCGCAGGGCAATTCGGGCAACATCCTCGCCGCCTGGGCCGCGATCGAGGCCATCTTCGACCAGGGGGCCGGGCGCGACCTGCGCCAGGTGCTCAACGAGAGCATCCGCACCGAGACCGACCTGCTCGCCAGCCGGCGGGCGGATGCGGACCGGGCCCTGGTCAGGCTCAACCAGCTGTCGCTGGCGACGACGGTGCTTCTTGGCCTCGCGGCGCTGGGCCTCGCCGTCTATTTCGCCCGCGCCCTGCGCAGGCCGCTCCACGACCTCGTGCGCGGGGCCGAGGCCTTCGCGAGGGCGGAGCTCGACCACCGCATCCCCGTGCGCGGTCGCGACGAATTCGCGGGAGCCGCCACCAGCATCAACCGGATGGCGCAGGAGCTGAGCCTGCGCCGCGACCAGGAAGCGCGGATCCGCGGCGAACTCGAGGGGCTCGTGGCCGAACGGACGGCGGCGCTCGAGGAGGCGCTCGACGGGCTGCGCCAGTCCGAGCGACGGCGCCGGCAACTGCTCGGCGAGATCAGCCACGAATTGCGCACGCCGATGGCGGCGATCCGCGGGGAAGCGGAGGTGACGCTGAGGGGCGCGCGCAGCGAAGCGGAGTATCGCGCCGCCCTGACCCGCGTCGGCCAGGCGTCGCAACAGCTCGCGGCGCTGATCGACGACCTGATCATGATGGCCCGCAGCGACGGCGAGACGCTTCCGCTCGACCGGCAGCCCGTCGATGCAAGGCTGCCGGTCGAAGAGGCGCTCGTCACCGTCACCTCGGCGGCGCAACAGCGGCAAATCCGGCTCGAAACCGAGGTGGACACGCCGGCGACGCTGTTTTGCGATCCCGTCCGGCTGCAGCAGATCATCACCCTGCTTCTCGACAATGCGGTCCGCTACTCGCATCCGGGAGGCAGGGTGCGGGTGGCGAGCCAGGCCGACAGCGGCGGCGCCGGGGCAGGCCAATGGCGCCTCGACATCGTCGATGACGGCATCGGGATCGCGGCCGACGATCTCGACAGGGTTTTCGAGCGAACCTACCGTGCCGGCAATGCCCGCAGCCATCGGCCCAACGGGATGGGCCTCGGCCTCGCCATCGCACGGCATCTCACTGAGCGCCAGGAGGGCACGATCGTTCTGGACAGCCGCCTCGGCGAAGGCACAACGGTGACGCTCCGCTTCCCGATCATCGGCGAGGGGCAGGCTTTTCCCCGGGAGCAATCTGCGTGAACGTCCTGATCGTCGAAGACGACCCGCGCGTGTCGGATTTCCTGGAGCGGGGGCTGCGGGGCGAAGGCTATCGCGTCCATGTCGCCCGCGACGGCCCCTCGGGGATCGAGCAGGCGCGCGAACTCGCGGCGAGCTGGCGCGAGCTCGAGCAGAGCGGCGTGATCCTGCTCGATCTGATGCTGCCCTTCATCAACGGCATCGAGGTCTGCCAGACCTTGCGGGCCGGCGGCATCGCGACGCCGATCCTGATGCTGACCGCGCTGGGTGCCGTCAGTGACCGGATTTCCGGCCTGCGCATGGGCGCCGACGACTACATGGTCAAGCCCTTCGCCTTCGACGAATTGCTGGCCCGGATCGAGGCGCTGATGCGCCGCTCGCGGGACATCAGGCCCGTGGCGGACCGCAGCCTCGTGGTCAGATGCCTCGAACTCGACCGGGCGACGATGCGGGTGTTCCGCGACGGCGAGGAGATCTCGCTCACCGCGCGGGAACTGGCCCTGCTCGAGCTGTTCATGTCCGCGCCCGGCCGCGTGCTGAGCCGCGAACGGATTCTCGCCAATGTCTGGGGAGTGGACGAGGACCCCCTCACCAATGTCGTCGACGTCTATGTCCGCCGGCTCCGCAGCAAGCTCGACCGCGCCGCGGAGACCTCGCTGATCAGCACGCTGCGGGGATTGGGCTATCGGCTCGAAAGCTGACGGCCCATCCCCGCGGCGGCAATGGCTCAGTTGCCCGTATAGGGCAGCGAGGAATGGTGCTGGACGATCCGCACCACGCCCCTGTCGTCCTTGCGAAAGGTCCAGGACTTGTCGACCGTCGTCACCTTTCCGTCCTTGTCGGTGAACATCACGTTGCCGAGCGTGGTCGCCGTCTGGCCGTGAAGCTGGATCGCGACGTTGCGGATCTCGACCTTGCGCCAGCCCTTCAGGGCAAAGCCAGTGTCCTCGGGGAATTTGGGATTGCCGCCGACGAAATAGGACAGCGCGGCCTCGCGGGTGGTGCGGAAGGTGTGGGGCTGCTTGGTCAACGTCGGTTTGAACAGCACCGGGCCGAGCTGGTAGCCATAGGCGCCATCGAGCGCCGCCTCGGCCTTGGCCTTCGCGGCCGCGACGCCGCCCGTCTCGTGATCGCGGCCGATCGCGACGACCGCATCGCCCCAGGCCTTCTGGGCTCCCAGCACCTCCTGCTCGCTGATCACGCCGTTCTGCAGATCGAAGGCGCCGGCCTGGCCGG
Organism: Bosea sp. OAE506; assembly: GCF_040546595.1. NCBI lineage: Bacteria > Pseudomonadati > Pseudomonadota > Alphaproteobacteria > Hyphomicrobiales > Alloboseaceae > Allobosea > Allobosea sp. OAE506. Next base: position 221,621 of record NZ_JBEPOB010000001.1, read on the forward strand.
ATAGAATGGACAGGGCAAGCGCGCCGAACAGGACCGAACGCTTCGTCGAATGCATGGACATCATCATCTCCCAGGGGCCGGATTGGCCACTGAAGCCGAGATGGCGAGCCAATCTGAGCGACGCCTGTTGGCAGCATGAACGCGAGATGACAGCCGCGTGAATTCTCGCCGTCGCCCTCACCGAAGGCGCGCCGTCGAGGCGCATGCCGATGGTCAACCGGCTGGCCAGCGACGCGTCGGGTCAGCCGCGGCCGCGGATCAGACGGTCTCCGGCCTGCGGAACGGGCGGGGGGCGCTGCGCGTTCTGGTCGAGCCCATTTCCTCCGGTCGCCTCCCGCGATCCCGGGCGACCGCCTCACCGTCGGCGGCCGCCCGGTGCGCGAAGCCCGACCGACCCGCCCGACGACGAACCGCCAGCGTCCCGATTCCGGAGCTTTCGATTCCGATGACCGCGCAGACCGAACACAACCGCATCGATGCGGAGATCGAGAAGATCGGCAAATCGTCCGACCCCTTCGCGTCCGCCGTCCGCGCCACGCGGATGCCGATGCTGATCACCGATCCCAACCAGCCGGACAACCCCATCGTCTTCGCCAACGACGCCTTCCTGCGGCTGACGGGCTATACGCGGGAGGAGGTCATTGGCCGCAACTGCCGTTTCCTTCAGGGCCCGGAGACGGCACCCGACGATATCGCGCGGCTGCGCGAGGCAATCGGCCGGCGGGCCCAGATCGAGATGGAGCTCATCAATCACCGGAAGGACGGCTCGCGCTTCCACAACCGCGTGCTGATCTCCCCCGTCTTCGACGAGGACGGCCACCTCTCCTATTTCTTCGCCTCGCAGTTCGACGTCACGCTGGAGCGCGACCGGATGGTGCGGCTGCAGCAGGACCACGACAAGCTCGAAAAGGAGGTCGAGCGGCGCACGCGCGATCTCAGGCTCTCGGAGGAGCGCCTGCGCTTCACCATTCGCGCCGCGCGGCTCGGCTCCTGGACCCTCGACCTCAACGATATGCGGCTGACCTGCTCCGACATCTGCAAGGCGAATTTCGGCCGCCGTGCCGATGAGCCCTTCGACCATGACGATCTGTTGGCGGCGCTTCTCCCCGAGGACCGGCCGAAGATGGAGCATGCGGTGCAGGAGGCGATCGCGCGCCACGAGGACTACGAGCTCGAATACCGGATCGTGACCCCGGCCGGCGACACGCGCTGGATCATGGCCCGCGGCCGCCCGCATTACGCGGCCGACGACCGGCCGATCAGCATGTCGGGCGTGACGCTGGACGTGACCGAGAGCCGCCGCAACGAGGAGCAGCGGCTGCTGCTGACGGCAGAGCTGAAGCACCGGGTGAAGAACTCGATGGCGACGATCCAGTCGATCGCGACCCAGACGCTGCGCCATGCCGAATCGCTGAAGGAGGCGACGGAGGTTCTGACGGCGCGGATGCAGTCGCTCGCCTCGGCCCATGACCTGCTGACGCGGGAGGAGTGGCAGAGCGCGACGATCGCCGAGATCGTCGCCAGCGCGACCGAATCCTTCGATATCCCGGGGTCGCGGCGCTTCCGCATCGGCGGCCCCTATCTCAGCCTGCCGCCGCGGGCGGCGATGGCGATGGTGCTGGCGCTGCACGAGCTGGCGACCAATGCGGTGAAATACGGTGCTCTCTCGGTGCCGGAGGGCCATGTCTTCATCGACTGGCAGATCGTCCGGCATGGGTCGCGGCCGATGATCGAGTTCCGCTGGCAGGAGGCGGGCGGCCCACCCGTGAGCGGCCGGCCGAGCCGGCGCGGCTTCGGCACCCGCCTGATCGAGAAGGTTCTCGCCGCCGAGCTCGGCGGCACCGGCGACCTTCAATACAGGGCGTCGGGTGTGGTCTTCACGCTCGTGGCGCCGCTGCCGGACCAGGACAAGATCAGCGGCACGCCCGATGACGAGGAGCTCTTCCGGCGCAATATCAGCGTCTCGCTGGACTGAGACCGGCAAGCGCGGATATGGCGAGGTCGCCCCGGCTCGCGAGGGCTCAGCGCCACATGCCGCGCATCTGGGCGCGCAGGTCGATACGCGGACCCTCGCGCGGCACCCGAGCCGCCTCCGGCTGGGCGATCGGCCAGGCGGTGCGCTCGAACCGGTCGAGCAGCGCATTGGGGATGAAGCGCGTGCGCGCCGCATAGACATGCCGGTCGCCGGTCGCGGACTGGCCGTGGGTGAAGAAGCGCTGCGGCACCATCAGGTGCAGGTCGTCCTTCGCGCGGGTCATCGCGACATAGAGCAGCCGGCGCTCCTCCTCGATCTCTTCAGTCGTGCCGACGCCGAGATCGGATGGAATGCAGCCGTCGACGACATTCATGACGAAGACCGACTTCCACTCCTGCCCCTTGGCGGAATGGATCGTCGAGAGGATGAGATAGTCCTCGTCGAGCAGCGGTACGCCAGCCTGGTCGCTGGTGGCGTCGGGCGGGTCCAGCGTCAATTCGGTCAGGAAGCGCTCCCGCGAGGGATAGCCGCCCGCGATCTGCTCGAGCTGGACGAGATCGGCCTGTCGTGTCGCGGCGTCCTCGTGGATGCGTTCGAGATGCGGCTGGTACCAGAGGCGCGCCCGCTCGATCTCGCCGGGCCAGCCGGCCCGGCCGCGGGCAAGCTCATCCAGGACGTCGAGAAAGGCGGGCCAGTCCTCGCCGGCTCGCGGAGGGGCCGGCGCCTGGGCCAGGGCCTGCAGGGGATCGGGCGCCGCTGCGACGAGATCCAGCACGCGACGAGCGGAGGTCGGTCCGACGCCGGGCACAAGCTGCATCAGCCGGAAACCGGCGACCTTGTCGCGCGGGTTCTCGACGAAGCGCAGCAGCGCCAGAGTGTCCTTCACATGCGCGGCATCGAGGAATTTGAGCCCGCCGAATTTGACGAAGGGGATGTTGCGGCGGGTCAGCTCGATCTCCAGCGGCCCGCTGTGATGCGAGGCGCGAAACAGCACCGCCTGCTGCTTCAGCGTTTCGCCGGCCTCGCGGTTCTCCAGCACGCGCGTGGCGATGAAACTCGCCTGGTCGGTCTCGTCGCGAACATGGACGAGCTGGGGCGCAGCGCCCGTCGCGCGATCCGTCCAGAGGTTCTTGGTGAAGCGCTCCTCGGCAAGGTCGATCACGGCATTGGCGGCCGCGAGAATCCCTTGCGTCGAGCGGTAGTTCTGGTCGAGCGTGACGATCTCCGCCGGCGGCGAGAACGCGGCGGGAAAGTCGAGAATGTTGCGCACCGTCGCGGCCCGGAACGCGTAGATCGACTGCGCGTCGTCGCCCACGACGGTGAGGCCCCGACCATCCGGCTTCAGCGCCAGCAGGATCGAGGACTGGAGGCGGTTGGTGTCCTGATACTCGTCGACCATGACATGGTCGAAGCGCTCGCCGACCTCGGCTGCGAGACCGGGATCGGCCATGGCCTGGGCCCAGTAGAGCAGCAGATCGTCGTAATCGAGCACGTTCTGCTGCTGCTTGGCCTCGACATAAGCACCGAACAGCTCGCGCAGTTCGGCGCTCCAGGCGGCGCACCAGGGAAAGGAACGGGTGAGCACTGTCTCGATCGGCGCCTGCGCGTTGACGCAACGCGAATAGATCGAGAGGCAGGTGCCTTTGGCCGGAAAGCGGGCCTGCGTCTTCGAGAAGCCGAGCTCGTGCCTGACGAGATTCATCAGGTCGGCGGCGTCCTCCCGATCATGGATCGTGAAGGCGGGGTCGAGACCGATCTGGTCGGCATGGTCGCGCAGAATGCGCGCGCCGAGCCCGTGGAAAGTACCGGCCCAGCTCAGCGCGTCGGTGACGGCGCTGGCGCCCTCCCCCATCACCTTGCGGGCGATGCGCCCGACGCGCCGTGTCATCTCGGCGGCGGCGCGGCGCGAAAAGGTCATCAGCAGGATGCGCCGCGGATCGGCCCCGCTGACGATGAGATAGGCGACGCGATGGGCCAGCGTATTGGTCTTGCCCGAGCCTGCGCCCGCGATCACCAGCAGCGGCGGCGCCGGGGCAGCCCCGCCGCCATGGGTCACGGCTTTGCGCTGCGCCGGATTCAGCGTGTCGAGATAGGCGGTGGCCGGAGCCGGCGAATCGATGGCGAGCATGGACCGGACTCGATCAGTTTCCGGTTTTGTTCGCAATCACATGCGAGGGCTTCGCCCTCTGCCGCTCGCGGAAGCGACAGCCGGGCGAAAGGCCCGGCTGTCTCCCAGACGCCCGCTAGCCGACAGTGCCGCCGCCATTGGCCCCGTAGATGCCGCCGGTGGTGAAGCTGGCGTCGCTGGCGGCCAGCTGGACATAGATCGAGGCCAGTTCGGCCGGCTGGCCAGGCCGGCCGAGCGCGCTCTTGCCGCCGAATGTCTGCAGCTTCTCCTGCGTCGCGCCACCGCTGACCTGAAGCGGTGTCCAGACCGGGCCGGGCGCAACGGCGTTCACCCGGATCCCCTTCGGCCCCAGCTGCTTGGCGAGCGACTTCACATAGTTCGTCGTCGCGGCCTTGGTCTGGGCGTAGTCGTAGAGCTCGGCGGAGGGGTTGGTCGCCTGTTCCGAGGAGGTGCCGATGATGGACGATCCCGGCTTAAGATGCGGCAGCGCCGCCTTGATGATCCAGAACGGCGCATAGATGTTGGTCTTCATCGTCGCGTCGAATTCCTCATGCGTGATGTCGAGCACCGAGGCCTGGGTCTGCTGACGCGCGGCGTTGTTGACGAGGATGTCGAGCCCGCCCAAGGCCGCGACCGCATCCTCGACCAGCCTGGCGCAGAAGGCTGCGTCGCGCAGGTCGCCCGGCAGCGCGACGGCCTTGCGCCCCTCCGCCTTGATCAGGTCGACGACCTCGCGCGCATCGGGCTCCTCGTCGGGATGGTAGTTGATCGCGACATCGGCGCCCTCGCGGGCATAGGCGATCGCCGCCGCCCGGCCCATGCCCGAGTCACCGCCGGTGATCAGGGCCTTGCGGCCGGCGAGCCGGCCCGAGCCCTTGTAGCTCTTCTCGCCATGGTCGGGCCGCGGGTTCATCTTGCCGGCGAGGCCCGGCCAGGGCTGGGACTGCTTTTCGAAGGGGGGCTTGGGGTATTTCGTCGTCGGGTCCGTCATCGGCTGGGCCGTGGAGGTCGCCGCCGTCTGTGCGGAGGCGCTGCTGCCGGCCGCCGCGACGGCGATGCCGGTTCCCGCCGCGCCGACCAGGTTGCGCCGGCTGATGATGGTCTTGTCGTCGCTCATGATGGGTCCTCTCGGATGCTGGAGCATTAAGAGGCCAACGTCGGCGGCAGGGGGCCGTTCCGCAGATCCGGGCTTTCCGCCCGATCAGAGCTTCGAGAGGTCCGGGAAAGGACGCACCGGATCGCGGCCGTCCCAGCCCTCGGAAGCCTCGCGGATCAACCGGAACATCTCGCCCTTCGGGCCCGCGACCTCGGAGAGCTCGATCACCGTGCCCGGGTGGTAATGCGTGTCGAAATAGACGAAGCGACCGCGCTCTCCGACCTCGCCCGACATCACCGGCACGAGGCCCTGCGCCGTGAGGCGGGCGAGGTCGGCGTCGTAGTCTTCCGTCCAGTAGGCGACGTGCTGGAGGCCTGAATGGCCGGCATCGGTGAAGTCCTTGTACATGGACGGCACGGCGTTGCGGCACTGGATCAGTTCGATCTGGAGCGGCCCGGAATTGGCGAGCGCGACCGAGTTGTGAAGCTCGTAGGCCTCGCCCCTGTAGAGATAGTTCCGGATCGGGACCTTCGGATTGTAGAAGAAGGGGCCGATGCCGAGCACGCGGCTCCAATAGTCCATCGCCGCCTCGATATCGGGCACGACATAGCCGGCCTGGCGGATCTGGCCGAAGAAGCGGCTCATGCGGGCATCCTTGTGGTGGTCTGGCGGCGAGGGGCGGTTGCGACGCGGCCTGTCGGGAGACACCGGCGGGCATGGCACCCGCCGGTCGGTGGTGATCGGAGCGACGCAGGTCAGGCGAGCTTGCCGACGGCGTCCTCGAGCAGGCTCCAGGCCTCGGTGCCGAAGCGCTCCTGCCACTCCTTGTAGAAGCCGGCCGCGCGCAGCTTGGCACGGAAGCTGTCCGGGTCGGTCTTGTTGAAGGCGAGCCCCTTCGACTGGAGATCGGCCTGGACCGTCTCGTTCAGAGCCTTGATGTCGCCGCGCTGCTTGACGCCCGCATCATTGATGGCGTCGCCGACGATCTTCTGGAGATCCGCCGGCAGGCCGCGCCAGGCGCGACCATTGGCGATGAACCAGAAGCCGTCCCAGATGTGGTTGGAGATCGCGCAGCTCTTCTGCACCTCGAAGAGCTTCGCCACCTGGATGATCGGCAGCGGGTTCTCCTGCGCATCCACGACCCGGGTCTGCAGCGCGGTGTAGACTTCGCTGAACTGCAGACTGGCCGGCGCGGCGTCGAGCGCCTTGAACATCGAAATCGAGAGCGGGCTCACCGGCACGCGGATCTTCAGGCCGGTCATGTCCTTCGCCTGCTCGATCGCCTTGCCCGACGTGGTCATCTGCCGGAAGCCGTTGTCCCACATCTTCTCGAAGGCGAAGAGGTTCACCTTCGAGATCGCCTCGCGGACATGGGCGCCGAGCTTGCCGTCCATCGCCTTCCAGACCTGGTCGTAATCGGCGAAGGCGAAGCCCACCGCGTTGATCGCCGCCACCGGCACCAGCGTCGCGATGACGAGCGCCGAGGGGGTGAAGAAGGTGATGCCGCCATTGCGGACCTGGCTCAGCATGTCGGTGTCGCCGCCGAGCTGGTTGTTCGGGAAGATCTTGATCTCGACCCGGCCGTTGCTTTCCCGCGCGACGCGCTCCGCCGCCTCCTGGGCGCGGATGTTGAGCGGGTGGCTCAGCGGCAGGTTGTTGCCGTATTTCAGCTCGAACTCGGCGGCCCGCGCGATGTGCGGGAAGCCGATCAACGGCATGGCGGCGGGTGCGGCGGCAAGCGTGCGCAGAACCGCGCGGCGGGTGACGATGGCCATCTCTTCCTCCCTTGGATCGCTGCGCGATCGCTCGTTCTGGTGTTCTTCCCCCGACGATAGGAAGCGGGCATGATGGGCGTCAAACTCAGTTTCTGATGGTTTTTGATGGATTCCCGGCGATGACTCTGGAGGTGGATGACAAGCCCAGGCGCAGCCGCTCGGCCCGGATCGACGACGTCGCGGCGCGTGCCGGCGTCTCCACCGCCACGGTCGACCGCGTGCTGAACGGGCGTCCGGGCGTGCGGGCGCTGACGGTCCAGCGCGTGCTCCGAGCCGCGGGGGAGATCGGCTATCTGATCGACGAGGCCCAGCCGGCAAGCGCGCTGAGGCCGCTGCGGCTCGCCTTCCTCCTGCCGGCGGGGGACAATCGTTTCCTGGGAATGCTGGGGCGGCTGATCGGCGGCTCGCAGGCGCAACTCGCCTCGTTCAACATGCGGGCCCGGGTCGAGCATATCGAGAGCTTCCGGCCGGAGTTGCTGGCGCAGCATCTCAAGGCGGTCGGCCGCGAGGTCGACGGCATCGCCTTCATGGCGCTCGAACATCCGACGGTGCGCGAGGCGGTCGACAGGCTGGCGGAGCGCGGCATCCCGACCGTGACGCTGATCTCGGACATCGCGAATACGAGGCGCGTCGCCTATGTCGGGCTCGACAATCGCTCGGCCGGGCGCACGGCCGGATATCTGATCGGGCGTTTCATCGGCAACCGCCCGGCCAAAGTCGCCATGATCGCCGGCAGCCTGAGCTACCGCGCCCATGAGGAGCGCGAGATGGGCTTCCTGCATCTCTTCCAGGACCTGTTCCCGGCGATCCAGGTCGTGGGGCTGCGCGAGGGCCATGACGAGGAGGCGCGCAACTACCGCCAGACCAAGACGCTGCTGGCGCAGCATCCCGACCTTGCCGGGATCTACAATATCGGCGGCGGTCCGGAGGGGATCGCGCGGGCGCTGAAGGAAGCCGGCCGCCAGCAGGAGGTCGTCTTCGTCGGTCACGGCCTGACGCCGGCGACGCGCGACCTGCTGATCGAGGGCGCGATGGATGCCGTGCTGACGCAGAACCCGCAGGCGGCGCTGATGGACTGCGTCTCGATCTTTGCCAATCTGCGCGCCGGCCTGCCCGCAACGCAGGGGGTCGAGCGGCCGCGCACCGAGATCGTGCTGCGCGAGAACCTTCCCTGAGCGCGGCCTGCGATTGGGACATCGCGTCGCAGCATGGGCCGAGATGGCCGCGCCAGCCGTAGACGACGCGCGACGGGAACGAGGTGCGCGATGGCGACGGTGAAGGATGTGGCGACGCGGGAGGCAGGGCTTGGACTGCTGGACGCCTTTCGACCGCTCATGGGCCGCAGCTATGCCGAACGGCGCAATACCGACCGCGGCCCGGGGCGGCACGGCTTCGTCTCGCGCCTGTCGCCCTATCTCCGCCGCCGGCTGGTGACCGAACCTGAGGCGGTCCGCGCCGCGCTGGCCGATCACGGCCCCGAGGCGGCGGATGCCTTCATCAGCGAGGTCTTCTGGCGCGGCTATTTCAAGGGATGGCTGGAGCGGCGTCCCCAGATCTGGGCGTCCTATGTCCAGGGGCTGCAACGGGATCTCGCAGCCCTCGCCTCCGATCCCGCGCTGGCGGGGCGCATCGCGGCGGCGGAGGAAGGTCGCACGGGGCTCGCCTGCTTCGACGCCTGGGCGCAGGAGCTCACGACGACCGGCTATCTCCACAACCACGCGCGCATGTGGTTCGCCTCGATCTGGATCTTCACGCTCAGGCTGCCCTGGCGTCTGGGGGCCGATTTCTTCCTGCGGCATCTGCTCGATGGCGATCCGGCCTCCAACACGCTGAGCTGGCGCTGGGTCGGCGGACTGCACACGCGCGGCAAGTTCTACCAGGCACAGGCCTGGAACATCGCCCGCTTCACCGAGGGGCGCTTCACGCCCGCGGACACTGAACTGGCCGAAGTCGTCGCCGGAATCGAGGACGAGGAGCCGGAGGGGCTGCCGGCGCCGCAGCCGCTGCGCAGCGTGGCGCCGCCGCAGGCCGGCCGGCCGACGGCCCTGCTGATCACCGAAGAGGATTGCCGGCTGGACGAACACGACCTCGCCGGCTTCGATATCCGCGCTGCGGCGACGCTCGCCGCCAGCCCGCTGCGCTCGCCGCGCCCGGTGGCGGAGGCCGTCGCGCGCTTCGAAGCCGAGGCGCTCGCCGATGCCGCATCGAGGACAGGGTTCGAAGCCGTGGCCCTGCAGGCCGCGACACCCGAGACGCTCGTCGATTGGGCCGCCGCCGCCGGCGTCACGCAGATCGCGACGGGCTATGTGACGCGGGGCCCCCTGCATGACTGGCTGGCCCAGGCGGCGCCGCTGCTGGAGGCGCGGGGCATCACGCTCTGCGAATGGCGGCGGGAGTGGGATGCTGCGATCTGGCCCCATGCCACAGCCGGGTTCTTCAAGGTCAAGCAGCAGATCCCGGCCATCCTCGGCCGCGTCGGAGGCGACTGACCGCGACAACCGCGGCCTCAGCCGCCGGGCGGCCGGAAGGCAGCTCCGGCATCATGCATGGCGGCGCGACCGGCCTCGCCCACCATGGCCGCGATCTCTGCCAGCTGGCGTGCGAGCGGGCTGGTCTTGCGCCAGACCATGCCGATGGTGCGCGTCGGGCGCGGGGCCTCCAGCCTGGCCACGGACACGGCGGCGCTGCGGATCTCGACCGCCACAGCCATTTCAGGGATCAGCGTCACGCCGATGCCCGCCCCCACCATCTGGACCAGAGTCGAGAGCGAACTGCCCTCCATCAGGGTCCGCGGGGCGCGCGCGCCGATGTTGCAGACCTCGAGCGCCTGGTCGCGGAAGCAGTGCCCCTCCTCCAGCAGCAGCAGGCGCATCTCGCGCAGCATCGTCGTGCTCGGCACGGGCCGTCCTGCGTCGTCGCGCGAGCGCACCAGCACGAACTCCTCCTCGAACAGGGCCGTCTCGACGAGGGACGGCTCGGAGGCCGGCAGGGCGACGATCGCGGCATCGAGCCGCCCGCCCACCAGATCCTCCAGCAAGAGCCGCGTCAGCGCTTCACGGGGATTGAGTTCGATCTCGGGATAGCGGGCGACGAGGCCCTTGATCAGCCTCGGCAGCAGATAGGGCGCGACCGTGGGGATGATGCCCAGGCGCAGCCGCCCGGCCAGGGGGCCGCGCGAGGCGCGGGCGAGATCGGCGAGTTCGTCGATCGCCCGCAGGATGTCACGTCCCCGCAGGGCGAATTCCTCGCCCAGCGCGGTCAGCCGGATCTGCTTGGCGCTGCGCTCGACGAGGGTGACGCCCAGACTGTCCTCGAGATCCTTGATCTGCAGCGAGAGGGCCGGCTGCGAAATGGCGCAATGTTCGGCGGCGCGGCCGAAATGGCCCTGGCGGGCGAGCGCATCGAAATAGCGCAGATGGCGGATGGAGAGTGACGCCATAGGTTTTTCTCATCATGCCAATTACAAATTCAAAATTAATTTTATCACGTTCGCATGCTAGGTCCCACCCCAGCTGACCGGTCCGCGACGGCTCGCGGATGACGGTACCGAGTGGGGAGATTTGCAATGGACGGATTGAACACGGCGCCGAAGGGCAAATGCCCGGTGATGCACGGCGCGAATACGCGGGCGGACGGCATGGCCATGAACTGGTGGCCGAACGCGCTCAACCTCGACATCCTCCACCAGCACGACAGCAAGACCAATCCGCTGAAGGGCTTCAGCTATCGCGAGGCGCTGAAGACGCTCGACGTCGCCGCGCTGAAGCGCGACCTGCATGCGCTGATGACCGACAGCCAGGAGTGGTGGCCGGCGGATTGGGGCCATTATGGCGGCCTGTTCATCCGCATGGCCTGGCACGCGGCCGGCTCCTACCGCCTGGCGGACGGGCGCGGCGGCGGCGGCACCGGCAACCAGCGCTTCGCGCCGCTCAACTCGTGGCCGGACAACGCCAATCTCGACAAGGCCCGCCGCCTGCTCTGGCCGATCAAGAAGAAGTACGGCAACCAGGTCAGCTGGGCCGACCTGCTGATCCTCGCCGGCAACATCGCCTATGAGTCGATGGGGCTGAAGACCTTCGGCTTCGGCTTCGGTCGCGAGGACATCTGGCACCCGGAAAAGGACATCTACTGGGGCGCGGAGAAGGAGTGGCTGGCGCCCTCCGACGGCCGCTACGAAGACATCATGGACGCCTCCACCATGGAGAACCCGCTCGCCGCGGTTCAGATGGGGCTGATCTATGTGAACCCCGAGGGCGTCAACGGCGTGCCCGATCCGCTGCGCACGGCGGCGCATGTGCGCGAGACCTTCGCCCGCATGGCGATGGACGACGAGGAAACCGCGGCGCTGACCGCCGGCGGCCACACCGTCGGCAAGACCCATGGCAATGGCGACGCCGCGAAGCTCGGCCCCGTGCCTGAGGGCGCCGACCTCGCCGAGCAGGGCCTGGGCTGGATGAACCACGAGACCCGCTCTGTCGGCCGCAACACGGTGACCTCGGGTATCGAGGGCGCCTGGACCACGCATCCGACGCAGTGGGACAACGGCTATTTCGACCTGCTCTTCGGCTATGAGTGGGAGCTCAAGAAGTCGCCCGCCGGCGCCTTCCAGTGGATGCCGATCAAACTCCGCGAGGAGGACATGCCGGTCGATGTCGAGGATCCCTCGATCCGCGTCATGCCGATCATGACGGACGCCGACATGGCGATGAAGATGGACCCGGCCTACCGCGCCATCTGCGAGCGCTTCCACCGCGACCACGCCTATTTCTCGGAGACCTTCGCACGGGCCTGGTTCAAGCTGACCCATCGCGACATGGGGCCGAAGGTCCGCTACTACGGGCCCGACGTCCCGGCCGAGGACCTGATCTGGCAGGATCCGGTTCCCGCCGGCCGGCGCGACTACGACGTCGCGGCGGTGAAGGCGAAGATCGCGGCCTGCGGCCTCTCCGCGACCGACATGATCGCGACCGCCTGGGACAGCGCCCGCACCTATCGCGGCTCCGACATGCGCGGCGGCACCGACGGCGCCCGCATCCGCCTCGCCCCGCAGCGCGACTGGGAGGGCAACGAGCCGGCGCGGCTGGCGCGCGTGCTGAGCGTGCTGGAAGGCATCGCCTCTGAGACCGGGGCGAGCGTCGCCGACGTGATCGTGCTGGCGGGCAGCCATGCGGTCGAGCAGGCTGCCAAGGCGGCCGGCTTCGACGTGGCGGTGCCCTTCGCGGCCGGTCGCGGCGATGCCACCGCCGAGCAGACCGACGCGGATTCCTTCAAGGCGCTGGAGCCGCTTGCCGACGGCTTCCGCAACTGGCTGAAGAAGGACTACACCGTCAGCCCCGAGGAAATGCTGCTCGACCGGGCCCAGCTGCTCGGCCTGACGGCTCAGGAGATGACGGTCCTCGTCGGCGGTCTGCGCGCGCTCGGCGTCAACCATGGCGGAACGAAGCACGGCCTCTTCAGCGACCGCGTCGGCGCGCTGACGACCGACTTCTTCGTCGGGCTGACGGACATGGCCTATCGCTGGGAGCCGGTCGGCAAGAACCTCTATCACCTCGTCGACCGCAAGAGCGGCGCGGTGAAGTGGACGGCGACGCGCGTCGACCTCGTCTTTGGCTCGAACTCGATCCTGCGCGCCTATGCCGAGGTCTATGCCCAGGATGACGGCCAGGAGAAGTTCGTGAAGGACTTCGTGGCCGCCTGGGCCAAGGTAATGAACGCCGGCCGCTTCGACCTGAACTGAGCCCGTCGGCGGTTCCGCCGCCGCGGCCACACTGTCCCCGCGCCTCCCCGGCGCGGGGATTTTCTTTGGTGGACAGCCGCTCTCCCCCCATCTGGCTGCGGCATCGGCGCCCAGGGGCGCTTCGCGCGCTTGCGGCTGCCGCGCAGCGGGCCGATATCGGGGGCATGACAGCTCTGATCGTCTGGTTCGATGGCGGATGTCCGCTCTGCCGCCGCGAGATCGCGGCGATGAAGCGGCTCGACCGCGCCGGCCGCATCACCTTCCTCGACGTCGCCGCCGACGAGACCGAGTGCCCGATCGACCGGGGCGCCCTGCTCGCGCGCTTTCATGCGCAGGAACACGGCGTGCTGCTCTCCGGCGCCGCCGCCTTCGCCGCGATGTGGCGCGCGATCCCGTTGCTGCGTCCGCTGGGCCTCGCAGCACGCAACCGCCATGTCGGGTCTGTCCTGGAATGGCTCTATGTGCGCTTCCTGCGCCATCGCCCGACGCTGCAGCGCTGGGCCGGCGCCCGCGAGGCGAAGGCCTGAGCGACAGCCGCGTCCGCGCGCGGGGAGCATCCCAAAGCTGTAGCGGGAGACGCCGGGCGCGGAACCCGGCCTGCGATGCCGTGTTGGTCTGGTCGGAGCCGAAAGGGCTCCTCCAGCCTGACAGGATTCCTCCGCATGCACCGCGCCCACACCATGCCCTTCGGGGCCCGGATCACCGATGGGGGAGTCGAATTCTCGCTCTGGGCGCCGTCGGTGCGCGAGGTCACCTTGCTGATCGACGGGTCCGAGCGGCCGATGACCGCGGCGGCCGAGGGCTGGCACCGCCTGCTCGATCCCCAGGCGCGCCCGGGATCACTCTATCGCTTCCGCATCGAGGGCGGGCTTTCGATTCCCGATCCCGCCTCGCGCTTCCAGCCAGATGACATCGAGGGGCCGAGCCAGGTGATCGATCCCGGCGCCTTCGCCTGGAGCGACGGCGAATGGCGCGGGCGCCCCTGGGAGGAGACGGTCCTCTACGAGGCCCATGTCGGCACGGCGACGCCGGAAGGCACCTTCGTGGCGCTGACGGCAAAGCTCGACCATCTGCGCGATCTCGGCATCACCGCGCTGGAACTGCTGCCGGTGGCGGATTTTCCGGGCGACCGCGGCTGGGGCTATGACGGAGTGCTGCATTACGCCCCCGACCATGCCTATGGCACGCCCGAGGAGCTGAAGCGTCTGGTCGACGAGGCGCATCGCCGTGGGATCATGGTCTTCCTCGACGTGGTCTACAATCACTTCGGCCCGTCCGGAAACTATCTGCCCAACTATGCTGCCTCCTTCTTCACCGAACGGCACGAGACGGCCTGGGGCGCCGGCATCAATTTCGACGGCGAGGCCGCCGCCGTGGTGCGCGACTACTTCGTCCAAAACGCGCTCTACTGGCTGGAGGAGTATAATTTCGACGGCCTGCGCTTCGATGCCGTCCACGCCATCGCCGACGACAGCAGCCGGCACGTCATCGGCGAACTGGCCGAGCGCGTCCGCGAAGGGCTGCCCGGGCGCGAGATCCACCTCGTTCTCGAAAACGCCGCCAACGAGGCGCGCTGGCTCGAACGTGACGAGACCGGGCGCCCGAACCTGCACAATGCGCAGTGGACCGACGACACCCACCACGCCTGGCACCGGCTGCTCACCGGCGAGAGCGACGGCTATTATGCCGATTACGACGATCCGGCCCGGCATCTCGGCCGCTGCCTCGCCGAGGGATTCGCCTATCAGGGCGAGTTCTCGGCGCATGAGGGTGCGGTCCGTGGTGAGCCTTCCGCCCATCTGCCGCCCTCGGCTTTCGTCAACTTCCTGCAGAACCACGACCAGGTCGGCAACCGGGCTCAGGGCGAGCGTATCGGCGCGCTGACCGAGCCGGCGAAACTCGCGCTGGCACGCGCCGGCCTGCTGCTCTCCCCGCAGATTCCGATGCTGTTCATGGGTGAGGAGTGGCAGGCTTCGGCGCCGTTCCAGTATTTCGTCGATTTCGCCGATCCGGAGCTGTCGCGTGCCGTCAGGGACGGGCGGCGGCGGGAATTCGGCGGTTTCGGCGGCTTTGCGGCGGAAGAGGTGCCCGACCCGACCGACCCGCAAACCTTCGCCCGCTCGCGCCTGGACTGGGCGGAGATCGAGCGCCCTCCCCATGCTGCTGTGTTGGCGGAAACCCAGGCCCTGCTGCGGCTGAGGCAGGAGCAGGTCGTGCCGGTGACGAAGTTACGGTTTCACGGTGCGACGTGCCAACGCCCCGCGCCGGACACGCTCGACATCCGCTGGGATTTCGAACGCGGGACGCTGCGCTTCGTGGCTCATTTCGGCGACAGCGAAGCGGTCGTGGAGGGTCCTGGCTCGTCGAGCCTGATCTGGGCCAGCCCCGGTATCGAACCCGGAGCCGAAATCCGCCTTCAGCCCTGGACGGGCGCCTTCCTGGTGGCCCGTTCATGAACCCGCATCAGGAGAGTGCCCTGACTCACAACCCGATCAGCGAAGCGGCCGAAGTCACGGCCCTGGCGGCGCCCCCGCCAAGGGCGGCGTATCGCCTGCAGTTCCATGCCGGCTTCACCTTCGACGACGCGGTCGCGATCCTGCCTTATCTCGCACTGCTGGGAATCAGCCATGTCTATGCCTCGCCGGTGCAAACGGCGCGGCCGGGCTCGACCCATGGCTACGACATCGTCGACCACACCCGGATCAATCCGGAACTGGGCGGCGAGGAGGGCTTCGCGCGGCTCTCTGACGCGCTGAAGCAGCACGATCTCGGTCTGATCCTCGACATCGTGCCCAACCATATGGGCATCGGTGGCGCGGACAACGCCTGGTGGCTGTCGGTCATCGAATGGGGGCAGCTCTCGCCCCACGCCATCGCCTTCGACATCGACTGGGAGCGGCTGGGCGCCAACGGCAAGCTGGTGCTGCCCTTCCTCGGCAAGCGCTATGGGGACGCGCTGGAAGAGGGCGAGCTGACGCTGAAGCGCGACGAAACCGTGGGCGGCTTCAGCATCTGGCATTTCGAGCACCGCTTCCCGATCAGCCCACCGAGCTATCCGATCCTGCTCGACCGCGTTCTCGTGCTGGTCGCCGATCATGCGAGGCCGGACTATCGGGAACTGCTGGCGATCTCGTCGCGACTGCGGACGCTGTCGGAGAACCCTGCCGGCGCGGGGGCGGACGGACTCGTCGCCGAGTGCGAGGCGCTCAAGGAGCGGCTGGAGCGGGTCTTCGCGGATTCGCCGGAGCTGACGGAGGCGACCGAGAGGGCGCTCGATCTCGTCAACGGTGTCAAGGGCATAAGGGAAAGCTTCGACACCCTGCACCGCATCCTCGAGATGCAGAGCTACAGGCTGGCCAACTGGCGCGTCGCGGCGAGCGACATCAATTATCGCCGCTTCTTCGACATCAACACGCTGGCGGGGGTGCGCGTCGAAGAGCCGGCCGTCTTCGAACGGACCCATGCGCTGATCCTCGATCTGGTGCGGGCCGGCCGAATCCAGGGTCTGCGCATCGACCATATCGACGGCCTTGCCGATCCGGAGGGTTATGTCCGGGCGCTGCAGGCGCAGGCCGGGCCCGGCTTCTACATCCTCGTCGAGAAGATCCTCGGCCATGGCGAGACGCTGCGGCCCTGGCCGATGTCGGGCACCACAGGCTACGAGGTGCTCAACTTGATCGATGGCATCCTGCTCGACCGCACCGGAGCGGCGGCGATCGAAGAGAGCTATCGCGAGATCACCGGCCAGCACGACGACTTCGAGGAGTTGCTGCGACGGGCGAAGCGCGAGACGCTGCATGCCAGCTTCGCCAGTGAGCTGGAAGTGCTGGTGTCGGATCTCGCCCGGCTCGCCCATGCCGACCGGCGCAGCCGCGACTACACGATCCACGCCATGCGCCAGGTGCTGACGGAGATCATCGAGCGCCTGCCGGTCTATCGCAGCTACATCGCCAGCGAGCCATCGCCCGAGGACCGGACGCTGATCGAGGAGACGGTGGCAGCCGCCATCGCCGGCACGCCGATGCCGGATACGTCCCTGCACCGGTTCGTCGCCGCACTCCTGCTCGGCGAGGCCGGGGAGGCGATGACCGCCCCGCCCCCGGCCGAGCATCTGGAGCGCTTCCGCCGCCGTTTCCAGCAGCTCAGCGGCCCGGTTACCGCCAAGAGCCTGGAGGATACGCTGTTCTACCGCTTCGGCCCGCTGCTCGCTCTCAACGAGGTCGGCGGCGAGCCGAGCCATCACGGCGTCTCTGCCGAGGATTTCCACGCGGCCAACGTGGCGCGTCGCCGCTCCTGGCCGCATGCGATGATCGCCACCGCCACTCACGACACCAAGCGCGGCGAAGACGGGCGTGCCCGCCTCCTGTCCCTGACGGAGATGCCGCAGCGCTGGGCGGAGGCGAGCCGGCGCTGGCGCGCGCTCAGCCTGGAACTGGCGCCCGACCGGGCCAGGCCGGATGCGAATGACCGGCAGTTCGTTCTCCAGCAATTGCTGGCGTCATGGCCTGTCGAGCTGCTGGAATCCGACGATGAGGCGGCGCTCGACGCCTTTCGCGAGCGGATGCAGGCCTGGGTCGAGAAGGCGCTGCGCGAAGCCAAGCGCCGGACGAGCTGGGTCAACCCGCAGGAGGCCTATGAACAGGCGGCCAAGGATCTGATCGCCTCGGCTTTGGCGCAGGGCAGCCCCTTCCTCGAGACCTACCGGCCGCTGGCGCGCGAGATCGCGCAGCGCGGCATGGTGCGCGGTTTGAGCCGGACGGTTCTAAAGCTGACACTGCCGGGCGTGCCGGACTTCTACCAGGGCACCGAGTTCTGGGATCTCTCGCTGGTCGATCCCGACAACCGCCGCCCGGTCGATTACGACGCGAGGGCGCGTGCGCTGGCGGACGACGCACATGCGGCCGCCCTGCTCGCCGCCTGGCCGGACGGGCGGATCAAGCAGCGCGTCGTCGCGGCGCTGCTCGCGGACCGTGCCGCCTCGCCCCGTCTCTATGCGGAGGGCGACTACGAGCCGCTGGAGCTTGAGGGAGCGCGCGCGGGCGATCTCGTCGGCTTCGTGCGCCGCGACGGGGCCGGGGCGCTGATGGTGCTGGCGAGCCGGATTGCGGGTGGCGAAGACGCCGCTGCGCTACCGCTCGGGCCTCATTGGGAAGACGTCACGGTGCCAGCCACGGGCGAGTGGGAGGATGTGCTGACAGGCCGCCGGATCTCGGCCGGTGACGCGGGATTGGCGATGGCCGAGGTGCTGGCGGTCTTGCCGGTCGCGGTGCTGCGAAAGCGCTGACGGGATCGGCGCCCGCCTGTTGGCGGGCGCCCGTCGCGCTACGCGTCGCCATCCGGAACGAAAACGAGCGCGCCGAGCGGCGGCAGCGCGATCTCGACGAAGGCCGGGTCGGCTCCCAGGCTCTCGGCCCGGGCCTCGACCCAGCCGCCATTGCCGACGCCCGAGCCGCCATAGGCGCCCGCATCGCTGTTGAACACCTCGCGCCACCCCCCGGCGCGGGGCACGCCGATGCGATAGTTCCAGCGGGTCACGGGCGTCAGGTTGACGACGGTGACCACCGGCTTCTCGCCAGGTGCCTGGCGAAGAAAGGCGAAGACGCTGTTCTCGCGATCGTCCTGCACGAGCCAGCGGAAGCCGCTTGGCTCGCCGTCGCTGGCATGCAGGGCCGGCCAGGCCGCATAAAGCCGGTTGAGATCACCCACCAGCGCCTGCATGCCGCGATGGAGCGGATCCTCGAGCAGATCCCAATCGATCTCGCCGTCGTGATTCCACTCGCGGCGCTGGGCGATCTCGCCGCCCATGAAGAGCAGCTTCTTGCCGGGATGGGTCCACATGAAAGCGAAATAGGCGCGCAAGCCGGCGAATTTCTGCCAGAGGTCGCCCGGCATCTTCTCCAGCAGCGAGCCCTTCCCGTGGACGACTTCGTCGTGGGAGAGCGGCAGCATGAACTGCTCGGAGAAGGCATAGACCAGCCCGAAGGTCATCTCGTCATGGTGATGGCGGCGATAGAGCGGATCGCGCTGCAGGTAGTGCAGCGTGTCGTGCATCCAGCCCATGTTCCATTTGTAGGCGAAGCCGAGGCCGCCCTCGGCGGTGGGCCGCGTCACGCCCGGCCATGCGGTCGATTCCTCGGCGATCATGATCGCGCCCGGCTGGCGCTGCGCGACGAGGGTGTTGAGCTCGCGCAGGAAAGCGACCGCCTCGAGGTTCTCGCGCCCGCCCTGAGCGTTGGGGACCCACTCGCCCGGCTGGCGGCTATAGTCGCGATAGAGCATCGAGGCCACGGCATCGACGCGCAGTCCGTCGACATGGAAATACTCGAGCCAGTGAAGGGCGCTGGCGATCAGGAAGTTGGACACCTCACGGCGCCCGAAATTGTAGATCAGGGTGTTCCAGTCCTTGTGGAAGCCCTCGCGCGGATCCTCGTGTTCATAGAGCGCCGTGCCATCGAAGCGGGCGAGCCCATGGGCGTCGGCTGGAAAATGGGCCGGCACCCAGTCGACGATCACGCCGATCTCCTCGCGATGACAGGCCTCGACGAAGAGCGCGAAATCCTCCGGCTCGCCGAAGCGGCGTGTCGGCGCGAAGAGGCCGAGCGGCTGGTAGCCCCAGGAGCCGGTGAAGGGATGCTCGGCCACCGGCATCAGCTCGATATGGGTGAAGCCCATCGCCTTGACGTAAGGCACCAGCCGGTCGGCAAGGTTGCGCCAATCCAGCATGTCGCCATTGGGCCCGCGCACCCAGGAACCGGGGTGAAGCTCATAGATCGAGATCGGTGCATCGGCGGCCTGCCGCTCGGCACGTGCCGCCATCCAGGCCTGATCACCCCAGACATGCGAGGGCGGTCGCGGGACGATGGAGGCCGTGCCGGGGGGCAGTTCGGCGGCGCGCGCCAGCGGATCGGCCTTCTGCGGCAGCAGATGGCCGTCGCGGTCGACGATCTCGTATTTGTAAAGTTCGCCGCTGGAGAGCCGCGGAATGAACAGCTCCCAGACACCACCGCCGCCACGCCGGTTCATCGGGTGGCGCCGGCCGTCCCAGCTGTTGAACGTGCCGACCACGGAAACGCGGCGGGCATTCGGCGCCCAGACGGCAAAGCGCACGCCTGGCACGCCCTCGGCGGAGCAGGCATTGGCACCCAGCGCCCGCGCCAGTTCGAGATGGCGGCCTTCGCCGATCAGGTGCAGGTCGAGATCGCCGAGCAGCGGCCCGAAGGCGTAAGGGTCCTCGGTGAGCTGCTCGCCGCCCGGCCAGCGGATGGCGAGGCGATAGAGGCCGTCGGCGAGATCGCCGACGAAGAGACCCTCGGGCTCGGCAGGGCGCAGACGGACATCATCGCGGCCGTCCTGCCGCACCGTCACGGCCTCCGCACCCGGCACGAAGACGCGCAGATAGCGGCCGGCTGGGCCCTGATGCGGGCCGAGGATGGCCGAAGGAACACCCCAGCGTCCCTGGGCCAGCGCAGTGGCCGTTTCCATGGGCAGCGGTTGCACGCGTTCGACAGCGGCCTCAGTCATGCCGATCTCCTTCAGGCAGCAGCCGCGCGAGCAGGGCCGTCAGGCCGCGCAGCGGCACGGACAGCCAGTCGGGCCGGTTGCTGACTTCGTAATTGACCTCATAGGCGGCCTTTTCGAGCATGAAGAGGTCGAGCAGCCCTTCGCTCTCAGCGCCCCCATCGCCTGTCGGTGCAGCGGCGACGGCCTCGCGATAACCCGCGAGCAGCGCAGCTGGCATGGCGGCTCCGAACGCTTCGGCGAGGACCTCGTAGCGCGCGGTCTGGCCGGCCGCGGCGACGGTGCGGGCCCCGGCTGCAATGGCGTAGTCGAGCGAGCGCAGGATGCCGGCGACGTCGCGCCAGCCGCTGTCCTTGGCACGCCGCTCGGCCAGCGGCTGGGCCGGCTCGCCCTCGAAGTCGATGATCATGACGTCGCCGCTGGCGACAAGAACTTGGCCGAGGTGGAAATCGCCATGGACCCGGTGGAGCAGGCTGCCCTCGCCTTCCCGGCAGAGTCGGTCGACCAGATCGAGGATGGCGGCGCGGCGCGATACGATGCTCTCTGCCATGGCCTGCTCGTCGGGCGGCAGGTTGGCCCCCGCCTTCGCCAGGTTGTCACAGGCCGTCTCGACGCGACCACGGATGCGCCGGCGCCAGCGCTCGACCTGCTCGGCATCGGCGGCAACGGGCGCGAAAGCCTCCTCCGTGCTGGGCTGCGCCAGGACGGCATGCATCTCGCCGAGTCGCTGGCCGAGGCTGCGCGAGAAAGCTTCGTAGATCGCAAGCTGGTTGGCGAGATCGACGTCCTCGCGCAGCATTTCGTCGAGGACACGCCCGAGATAGGCAGCGGTCCATTCCCAGGCGTCGCCCTCGCCCGGAATGAAAGCCTGGACGACCGCCATGACCTCCTCCTCGCCCTCGTCGGGGACGTGGACGATCTCGCCGAGCAGGGCGGGCGCATTACGGAAGCCGCGCTCGGTGAGCAGGCGCGACATCTCGGCCTCGGGGTGGCGCCCCGGTGCCAGCCGCCGGAACAGCTTCAGCATGACCTTATGGTCGATGATGACGGAGGAATTGGACTGCTCGGCCGAGAGCCAGCGCACCGGATCCTCAGGCTGGACCTGCACGTCTCCGAAGGCCGCGGTGGGGCGGAACTGCACCTCCCCGACCGTGCTCTTCACGGAGCCGCCCGCCTTGAGCAGCGCCAGCAGTTCGTGGATGAAGCCCGGCAGCGAGAAGGCGTCCGTCAGGAAGCCGGTGCGGCGGCCGCGGCGAACCCGGGCGAGCGCCATCTGCTGCGGCAGTGCCTGCGTGATCTCGTCGTCCCAGCCAATGCCGAGCGGCAACTGATAGCGCTCGGTGCCGCCGCCATGGCTGGCCTCGACCGCCATGATCGCGGCCTCGCGGCCGCTGCCGATGCGAGCCGTGAAGGCGACGCGGGTCTCACCGAGCTTCTGGTCCTTGGCGGCGAACCAGCGCCGCTTGAGAAGATAGGGCGGCAAGATCGCCGTCTCGAACTCACGGCGCGATTGCGGCGTGATCATCTCGTCGGGCCCGCCGCGCAGGACGAAGGTGGTGTAGTCGGGCATCGGCTCAGGGGTCTGGGCGTGCCAGGAGGGCACCTGCGCGTCCTGAGCCAGGATGAACCAGTAGAAGCCGTAGGGCGGCAGGGTCAGCAGATAGGTGAGCTGGCCGATGGCCGGGAACACCGCATTGCCCAGCATCTCCACCGGGTGGCGGCCGGCGAATTCGGAGAGGTCGAGCTCGAAGGCCTGGGCCGAACGTGAGAGGTTGGCGACGCAGAGGATGGTCTCGCCGTCATGCTCGCGCAGATAGGCGAAGGCCTTGCGATTCTTCGGATAGAGGAAGCGCAGGCTGCCGCGGCCGAAGGCCTGGTGCTCCTTGCGCACCGCCAGCACGCGGCGCGTCCAGTTCAGCAGGGAATGGGGGTCGCGCGTCTGGGCTTCGACATTGACGGCCTCGAAGCCGTAGAGCGGGTCCATCACCGGCGGCAGGACGAGGCTCGCCGGATCGGCGCGGGAGAAACCGCCATTGCGGTCCGGCGACCACTGCATCGGCGTGCGGACGCCGTCGCGGTCTCCGAGGAAGATGTTGTCGCCCATGCCGAGCTCGTCGCCGTAATAGATCACCGGCGTGCCGGGCATGGAGAGAAGCAGGCTGTTCATCAGCTCGATGCGGCGGCGATCGCGCTCAAGCAGCGGGGCGAGGCGGCGGCGGATGCCGAGATTGATGCGGGCGCGCTTGTCGGTGGCGTAGAAATTCCAGAGATAGTCGCGCTCCTTGTCGGTCACCATTTCGAGCGTCAGCTCGTCATGGTTGCGCAGGAAGATCGCCCATTGGCAGCCCTCGGGAATGTCGGGGGTCTGGCGCATGATGTCAGTGATCGGGAAGCGATCTTCCTGCGCGATCGCCATGTACATGCGCGGCATCAGCGGGAAGTGGAACGCCATGTGGCATTCGTCGCCCTCGCCGAAATAGGCCTGAGTATCCTCCGGCCACATATTGGCCTCGGCGAGCAGCATCCGGTCGGGGAACGAGGCATCGAGCTCCGCGCGGATCGTCTTCAGCACGGCGTGCGTCTCGGGCAGGTTCTCGTTCGAGGTGCCGTCGCGCTCGATCAGATAGGGCACGGCGTCGAGCCGGAGGCCGTCGACGCCGAGATCGAGCCAGAAGCGCATCACGCCGAGTACCGCCTTGATGACGGTCGGATTGTCGAAGTTGAGATCCGGCTGGTGCGAATAGAAGCGGTGCCAGAAATAGGCGCCCGCCGTGGCGTCCCAGGTCCAGTTCGAGCGCTCGGTGTCGAGGAAGATGATCCGCGTGCCGGAATAGAGCTGGTCGTTGTCCGACCAGACGTAATAGTTCCGATGCGGCGAGCCCGGCTTGGCCAGCCGTGCGCGCTGGAACCAGGGATGCTGGTCCGAGGTGTGGTTGATGACGAGTTCGGTGATGACGCGCAGGCCGCGCTCATGCGCCGCCCGGATGAAGCGCTTCACATCGGCGATGGTGCCGTAATCGGGATGGACGGCCTTGTATTCCGAGATGTCGTAGCCGTCGTCGAGCCGCGGCGAAGGGTAGAACGGCAAGAGCCAGATGACGTTCACGCCCAGCGAGACGATGTAGTCGAGCTTGGCGATCAGGCCGGGAAAATCCCCGATGCCGTCGCCATTGGTGTCGAAGAACGACTTGACGTGGAGCTGGTAGATGATCGCGTCCCGGTACCATTGCGGATCGCGCGCATCGGTGGCGGGTTCGGCGATGCCTTCGGCGGATGTCATAGGGAACCTGTCGGGGCGCTGAGGCGCCAGATCGAGAAGGGAAGCTCGCCCGGATCAAGGCGGATCGACTGGGATTTGCCGTGCCAGCGGAAGCGGTGGCCGCGCATCAGGTCCTCGACGGCGATCGAGCCATCGTCGGGCAAGCCGAATTCCCAGAGCGGCACCTCGATGCCGGCCTCATGCGCGTTGAACGGGTCGAGATTGACGGCGACGAGGACGATGTCGCCGTCGGCGCTGGCCCGCTTGCCGAAGTAGAGAATGTTGTCGTCGGAGGCGTTGTAGAAGGTTAGGCCGAGATGGCTCTGCAGTGCCGGCAGGCTGCGGCGGATCTGGTTGAGCCGCGTGATCTCGGCGACGATGTTGCCGGGCGCCTGCCAGTCGCGCGGCTTGATCTCGTATTTCT
The DNA here is from genome assembly GCF_040546595.1 of Bosea sp. OAE506. Lineage (NCBI taxonomy): Bacteria > Pseudomonadati > Pseudomonadota > Alphaproteobacteria > Hyphomicrobiales > Alloboseaceae > Allobosea > Allobosea sp. OAE506. Next base: position 245,533 of record NZ_JBEPOB010000001.1, read on the forward strand.
CGCTGTCGAGATATTCTTCCTTGCCGGGGATCGCGGCCGCCTCGCAGAGTTCGAAGCCGGAATAGACGCCCCAGAGGCCCGACAGGGTCGCCGCCAGTGCAGCACGGATCAGAAAGCCCGGGCGGCCCGAGCGCTGCAGGAAGACCGGGTTGATGTCGGGCGTGTTGACGAAGAAGTGCGGGCGGAAGATGTCGCGCGCCGGCGCCTCGTTGAGCTCGCTCAGATATTCAGTCAGCTCCGCCTTGGTGTTTCGCCAGGTGAAGTAGGTGTAGGACTGTGAGAAGCCGACCTTGCCGAGCCGGTACATCACCTTGGGACGCGTGAAGGCCTCCGCCAGGAACAGGACGCCGGGATCGCGCGAGCGGATGTCGGCGATCAGCCACTCCCAGAAGGGGAAGGGCTTGGTGTGGGGGTTGTCGACGCGGAAGATCCGCACGCCCTCGTCGACCCAGCCCTGCACAACGTCGCGCAGCGCCACCCACAGCCCCGGAATGGCATCCCCGGTGTAGAAATCGACGTTGACGATGTCCTGGTACTTCTTGGGCGGATTCTCGGCGTAACGCATCGAGCCGTCCGGCCGCCACTGGAACCAGCCGGGATGCTGCTCGAGCCAGGGATGATCCGGCGAGCACTGGATCGCGAAATCGAGCGCGATCTCCAGCCCATGATCCGCGGCTGCTCTCACCAGAGCGCGGAAATCCTCGCGGCTGCCGAGTTCAGGGTGGATCGCATCGTGGCCACCATCGTGCGAGCCGATCGCGTAGGGGCTGCCCGGATCGTCCGCGGACGGGGTCAGGGTGTTGTTGCGGCCCTTGCGGTTGGTCTTGCCGATCGGGTGGATCGGCGGGAAATAGAGCACGTCGAAGCCCATCGCCTTCACCGCGGGCAGGCGGCCGAGGACATCGCGGAAGGTGCCGTGCCGCGCTGGACCGTCGGTGATCGAGCGGGGGAAGAGCTCGTACCAGCTGGAAAATGCGGCGGCCTCGCGGTCGGCATCGACGGGATAGATGCGATCGGCGCCGGTGGCGTGCGGCCGCGGATCGGCGCGCGTCATGGCGCCATCCAGCGCGTCGGAGAGGAGGATCGCGGCATTCTCGGCCTGTGAGGCGCCGAGCCGGCCGAGATGCGCTTCGATCACGCCACGATCGACCGGAGCGGCGGCTTTCGCAAAGCGTTCGAGGATGATGCGCCCCTCGCGGATCTCCAGCGCGATGTCGAGGCCGGCATCGCGCTTCTTGGCGAGGTCGCGGCGGAAGGTGCCGAACTCGCTCCACCATGCCTCGATCGCGAAGAGATGGCGGCCGACCCGCAGCAGCGGAAACTCGCCCTCCCAGATATCGTTCGTCCGCAGCGCCATCGGCGTGCGCGACCAGCCGGTCTCGTCCTCGGCGCGCCAGAGCAGGTCTGCGGCGAGAACCTCATGTCCATCGCTGAAGATGTCAGCCGTCACCAGCACGGGCTCGCCAGCGCTGCGCTTCACGGCGAAGCAGCCGCCCTCGACTGCGGGAGAGACCGCTTCGATCGCGATGCGGGTGGCAGCCAGTTCCTCACGGTCCTGTGGCGCATCGGCGCTGGTGCCCCGGATGGGAGACGTCTCCTCCAGGCCGATCACGACGCCCCAGGCCGGGGGAAGCTCGATGCGGCCGTCCCCGGCTGGACCCATGCCAAGCCCGGCCGCACTTGCACGCAGGTCGAGCGCGGCGGCATTGACCGGGTCCTCGTTCAGGAGCGCGAGACAGGCGGCATCGCCGGCCTGCCTGAGCACGACGGAAGAAGCAGCAGGGCTGCTGAGCAGCCGCAGCGACCGCTCCGTGCCCACAGGCAGGGCCGCGGCGCCCTCATTGGCCGCGCGGACGGCTTGTGCCATCGCGCCGTCACTAGAAGCTCGCTGCTGCAGATCCTCCGTCTGGGCGTGGATGAAAAGCGTTTCGAGCCCGAGCTCGAACCCCATTGGCATCATCCAACCGTCGGCGAGCAGAGCCGACGCCATGACGGCCGCCTGGCGCATGCGCTGGGGACCGACGGGCGCGGCGGCCGGACGGCGCGCCGAGAAAGGGTCCTCCGGGCAGCCGACGAGAAACGGCCCCTCGCCCAGATTGTGATGATCCTCGACGAGCGCAGCGACGCCGCGCCCTGTCGCGATTGGGGCCGAGACCGCATCGAAGATTTCGGCTGATGCGGCCCTCTCGGCAGCCGTCGCCTCCGGCATCCAGCCCCAGATCAGGACATCCGGATGGCTCTGCCGGATGGGAGCGAGGAGGTCGCGCCAGACATCGCGCGGGACGGACAGCCCGTCATGGCAACGCAGTCCCTCGATGCCGAGATGCGTCCAGCGTTCGACCTGCTCGCCCCAGAAGGCGAGCAGGCGCTGCCGCGTCTCGGGCTGGTCGAAGGCCGCCTTGACGGCGGGGCGCCGGAGATCGGTGCGCGGGTCGAGCCCGGCGCGATGGGGCTCGCTCCAGCAGCCCGGCAGTTGCGCCACAAGGGCCCCATCAGCCTCGGCATGGCCGAGGGCGAGGTCCATCCACAACGTCATCCCGGCCCGGCGGCAGCATTCCCTCAGCGAGCCAAGGACATCGTCCGTCGGGCTCCCTGCGATCCGATCGAGATCGGTCGTCGCAAAGAGATCGCGCCCTTCCGAAAACGGCCATGCCAGAAGAACATGGTCGAATCCCAAGTCGCGCGCGTTTCCGACATGATGTTTCCAGTCCGACGGCGCGCCTGCGAGCCGCGGATGGAGATAATAGATGCGCGGGTTGCGCCAAGTCTTTCGACTATCCTGAGGGGATGACGCCATGGGACGAGAAACTCTTGGTTCAGACACCGCCAGGGCATCGCTGGTCAGATCCTTCATCGTGATGAGCAACGGCCCGGCGCCGAGAGGGTTCCATCGCGAGGCGCTGCGCCGGGCTCCTGCCCCGCTGCACGGATGACGCCGACCGACGGGTGAACCGGATGCCCGCCGCGCCGTTGCTGTCAGGAAGGCCCGGCCCCTGCCCGGGCTCGCTGCCTCAGGAGAGCGAGATGCAAAACGACTTCAACGCGACGGACGCGTCCAACGATTCCAGAGCCGACCGGCGGGTGTTCGCCGACAGGCGCGACGACCAAGCTCCCGAGCGGGAGCGCGCCGCTTCACAGGTCGGTATCGACACACAGGAACTCGGCCGTGCCGTCGGGGACCGCGCCGGCGAATGGCAGCAGATGCTGATCGAGGAGATCGAGGCCCGGCCCCTGCGTGCTATCGGCTGGGCCGCGGCGGCGGGCTTCGTGTTCGGCGTCTGGTCGGCCCGCTGACGTCCTCATGGACCATGGAACAGGCCGGCGCCCCCGGGAGCCGGCCTGTCTGTGCCATCATCGGGTTTCGACGCCATGAATACCGAGATGCCTCCTGCTCATTCGCCGCTCGATGCCCCGGACGCGCGGCTGCAGCGGGAGGATCTGGATTGGTCCGCCGTCGCGCTGGCCCGGCGGCTGATCGGCGTCACGCTGCTTTGCCAGGGCGTCGGCGGGCCCATCGTGGAGACGGAGGCCTATGAGCGCGATGACGCTGCCTCGCACAGCTTCAGGGGCCAGACCCCGCGCAACCGCTCGATGTTCGCCGGGGCGGGGACGGTCTATGTCTACCGCTCCTACGGTCTGCACTGGTGCTTCAACATCGTCGCACGGGATGCGGGAGCGGTGCTGATCCGGGCGATCGAGCCCCGCTTCGGCCTGGAGCAGATGCAACGGCGCCGCGGCCGGATCGACCATCTCGCCGATGGCCCCGGGCGGCTGGCGCAGGCGCTTGCGATCGACCTCTCGCATGACGGCGGCGACGCGACCGCCGCGCCTTTCGCGCTTCTGACGCGCCCGCAGGAACCCGGCCTGCTTGAGGGGCCACGGATCGGCATCAGCCGCGAGCGCGACCGGCCCTGGCGTTTCGGCCTCGCGGGCTCGCGCTGGCTCAGCAGACCCATGGTGACGGCGAGGGTCACGGCCGAGGCAGGGCTCTCCCCTGCGCAAGCTGGGAGCGCGCGTCATGCCGAATGACCTGCCCCACGAGACGAGCGAAAAGGCCGTCGAAGCCGCCTCCCAGCGCGTGCTCGATGCGCTGCGGGAAAGGGGTTGGCGGCTGGCTACTGCGGAGTCCTGCACGGCCGGACGGCTGGCCGGTGCGCTCGCGGCCGGCAATGGCGCGGGATCGGCGTTGCAGGGCGGGTTCGTCTGCTACAGCAAGGATGCCAAGGTCAGGATGCTCGGCCTGCCTACGGAGACGCTGAATTCCGGCGGCGGTGCGGTTACCGAGACGGTGGCGCGGCTGATGGCGGCGAATGCCCGCGAGCGCTCGGGCGCCGAGATCGCCGTCGCCGTAACGGGCGTCCTCGGCCCGTCCTGCGACGAGGACGGCAATCCCGTCGGGCTGGTCGACATCGCCTGTGCGCGGGAGGACCTGACCCGGCATCGCCGCGAGCACTGGCCGGAAGCCGCGCCCGATATCCTGGTCCGCGCGACGATCCTGTCGGCGCTCGCCCTCGTCGCGGAGATGCTGTCCGACGTGCCCGCTGCTCAGGAGCCGACGATCGTCCCGCCATTGGGGTGAAGTACCTGTCCCGACATGTAGGAGGCCTCTTCGCTCGCCAGGAAGACATGGCAGGACGCGACCTCATTGGGCTGGCCGGGCCGGCCCATCGGGACGCTCGACCCGTGCTGCGCCACCTGTTCCTCGTCGAAGGACGCCGGGATCAGCGGCGTCCAGATCGGCCCCGGCGCGACGGCGTTGACCCGGATACCCTTCTCCGCCAGGGCCTGCGCCAGCGAACGCGTGAAGGCGACGATGGCCCCGCGCGTCGCCGCGTAGTCGATGAGCGTGTCCTTGCCCTTATAGGCCGTGACCGAGGTGGTGTTGACGATCGCGCCATGCCGACCGCGACAGCACGCCCGATGCCGCTGTCGCCGCCGGTGATGAGCGCGATCTTGTCCCTGAGACGGCCGGTGCCGCCAAAGCGCGGCTCGAATTACGGACGGGGCGACATCTGCGCTTCGCTGCCGGGTTGGCGGGCTTGCCTCTGCGGCGGGATCGCGTCCGTCATGGGGAGACCTTTCTTTGGCAGGACCTTAGGGGTCGTTCCTGGACCAACCGGCAAAGGCAGAGGCAGTTCCGGCGGTTCGGGAACCACTACGCCCGCGGTTCATTGATGTGCCAGCAAGCCAGAGGAACCTCTCCATGCCGGATCCCTCCACCCCCGCAAGGGCGCGCTCCGGCAGCGGCCATCCCGATGGACCGCAGCCCTCGGAGGCCTCTTGCGAGCCGACCTCACTGCCGCTACCGATGCCGGCCTCGTGCCACAGGCTGCCCTGGGGCGACGGACGTCTGGTCTTGCTGGAAGCCGGAGACGGCCCACCCTTGTTGCTGATCCACAGCATCAACGCCGCCGCCTCGAGCTATGAGGTGAAGCCGATCGCCGAGGCGATGCAGGGGCGCCGCCGGGTCTTTGCGCTCGACTTGCCGGGCTTCGGCCTCTCGAGCCGCGGGCCGGAGGTCTATACGGTCGCGCGCTATGTAGAGGCGATCCTGCTTGCGGCACGAACCGCCCAGGAAATCTGCGGCGGGCAGCGGGTCGCCGCACTCGCCCTGTCGCTCTCGGGCGAGTTCCTGGCACGCGCCGCGCTGCAGGAGCCGCGGCTCTTCGCCGGTCTCGCCCTCGTCACGCCGACCGGCTTCGAAACCGGCGCCCAACGCCGCCGAGGCGGCATGCCCGAAGCCCGTCCCCGCACCGGGCTGGAGCGTTTTTTCACCTTGCCCCTGTGGCGAAGCGGGCTGTTTGCCATGCTCGTCAGCCGTCCGAGCGTGCGCTTCTTCCTGAGGCGGACCTTCGACGGCCCGCCCGATCCGGGGCTGGTGGACTATGCCTGGCAGAGCGCCCATCAGCCGGGTGCGGCCTATGCCGCCTTTGCTTTCGCTTCCGGAAAGCTGTTCTCGCCGGACATCCGCGATGTCTACGAGGCGCTGGAGCTGCCGGTCTGGCTGGCGCACGGCACTCGCGGCTCGTTCAGTGATTTCAGCGAGGCCGGCTGGACGATGACGCGCCCCAACTGGGAGCTGACTTCCTTCGATACGGGAGCCTTCCCGCATTTCCAGGCACGGGATGCCTTCCTGCCCCGTCTGGACGGCTTCCTCGACGCGCTGCAGCAGCAGGCGCCGGCGCCTGCCCGCCCCGCCGCGCCGCATCTGCGGGTGGTGCAGAACAGTGGAGACCGCTCGTGAACTGGGTTTCCCTGATCGGCTATGGCGCCGCGCTCTGCTCGACGGTGAGCTTCGTGCCCCAGGCCTGGCGGGTGCTGCGGACCCGGGACGTGTCCGCGCTCTCGACGCCGACCTATGCGATCACCTGCTGCGGCTTCGCGCTCTGGCTGGTCTATGGCATCGTCAAGGCCGAATGGCCGCTGATCCTGACCAACGGCATCTGCCTGGTCCTGGCCAGCTTCATCCTCGCGATGAAGCTGATGCCGAGGCAACAGCGGGAGAGCGTGGCGCAGACGCTCGCTCCTCCCGCCGAGTGAGCACCCGGGACCGGACGCTCACGGCTTCATCACGACCTTGATGCAGCCGTCCTTCTTGTCACGGAAGGTCTCGTAGAGCCCCGGCCCATCCTCGAGCGTGGCGCGATGGGTGATGACGAAGGACGGGTCGAGCTCCCCGGAAACCACCTTCTCCAGCAGCGGCGCCAGATAGCGATGGGTGTGGGTCTGGCCGGTGCGGATGCTGAGACCCTTGTTCATCAGCGCGCCGAAGGGGATCTTGTCGAGGAAGCCGATATAAACGCCCGGCACCGAGATCGTGCCGCCCTTGCGACAGCACATGATCGCCTCGCGCATCACATGCGGCCGGTCGGTGCCGAGAAAGAGCGAGGCCTTGACCTTGTCGACCACGGCATCGAGCGCGCCACCCGCATGGGCTTCGGTCCCGACGGCGTCGATGCAGCGATCGGGACCGCGACCACCGGTCATCTCCATCAGCCGGTCGTAGACCTTCACCGCGTCGAAATCGATGACCTCCGCCCGGCCGTGGTGCCGGGCCATGGCGAGGCGCTCGGGCACATTGTCGATCGCGATGACGCGACCGGCGCCCAGCATCCAGGCGCTCTGGATGGCGAACTGGCCGACGGGACCGCACCCCCAGACGGCGACGGTATCGCCGGGCTCGATCTCGGCATTCTCAGCGGCCATGTAGCCGGTCGGGAAGATGTCGGAGAGGAACAGAGCCATCTCGTCGTCCATCCCCTCGGGTACCTTGATGTGGCCGACATCGGCGAAGGGAACGCGCAGATACTCCGCCTGGCCGCCGGCATAGCCGCCGAGCATGTGCGAGTAGCCGAAAAGGCCCGAAGGCGAATGGCCCATCGCTGCGGCGGCCATCTTGGCGTTGGGGTTGGAGCGGTCGCAGAGCGAGAAGAGCTGCTTGCGGCAGAAGAAGCAGTCACCGCAGGCGATGTTGAAGGGCACGACGATGCGATCGCCCGGCTTGAGGTTGGTGACGGCGCGACCGACCTCGACAACCTCCCCCATGGTCTCGTGGCCGAGGATGTCGCCGCTCTCCATGGTCGGCATGTAGCCGTCATAGAGATGCAGATCCGAGCCGCAGATCGCGCAGGCGGTGACCTTGATGATGACGTCGCGGTCGTCCTGCAATTGGGGATCGGGCACCGTGTCGCAACGGATGTCGCCCTTGCCGTGCCAGCACAACGCCCTCATGGTCACCTCCCGACGAGTGGTCCTCTGGAGGCCAACGGGCGGAGGAAGCCGGCGTTCCGCGCAGCGCGGCCATGCTGGAGCGGATACCGATGAGATGGACCGTCTTGTCCTCGCGCAGCGTGATCACGGACCGCTGGATCGACCTGCGCGCGGATGACTGCGTGACGCCGTCGGGACAGGCGATCGCGCCCTATTATGTGCTGACCTATCCTGATTGGGTGCATGTGGTCGCGCTGAACGCACGCGACGAAGTGCTGCTGGTCCGGCAGTACCGGCACGGTGCGGGCGAGAGCTTTCTCGAACTTCCGGGCGGCGTCATCGACGGCGACGAGGCGGTGGAGACTGCGGCCCGGCGCGAGTTGGCGGAAGAGACCGGCCATGAGGCCGGCGCCGTCACGCTTGTCTCCTCGCTGCATCCCAACCCCGCAATCCAGAACAACCGCGTCCATGTCTGCATCGCGCGGGACGTCGTGGCGGCGGGGCCGCTGCGCCTCGATGCCGGCGAAGAGGGGCTGACGGTCGAGGCGCTGCCCGTGCAGACCGTGCTGGATGGGTTGGCCAGCGGGCTGATCGGCCAATCGCTGCATGTCACCAGCCTGCTGCTCGGTCTGGCGGCGCTGGGGCGGTTCAAGCTCGCGGCCGTCGCGCCACCCGGGGATTGATCACGCGGGCGCCTGCGTGGACGGCTGAACGGATCGTCAAAGCTTTGACCCGGAGCAACGGGCTCGCAACTGGGTCCGACCGCATTCGCGGCAGGCATCACGCTCGCGGCGCACCCCGACATGGCCGGAACGATGCGGGACACCACCGGTTGACTGCGCACACCCACAGCAGGAGCCGCCCCTATGGCCACGAAGACCAAGACCCTCCACGACCTTTTCATCGACCAGCTCAAGGACACCTATTACGCCGAGAAGCAGATCCTGAAGGCGCTGCCGAAAATGGCGAAGGCTGCCCAGGACCCCGAATCGAAGAAGGCCTTCGAGACGCATCGCGACGAGACGGAGCGCCAGATCGAACGCCTCGAGCAGGTCTTCGAGCTCTGCGACACACCCGCCCGCGGCAAGACCTGCGAGGCGATGGTCGGCATCCTCGAGGAGGGCAAGGAGGTGATGGAGGAGTATGCCGGCAGCGAGGCGCTCGACGCCGGCCTGATCGCCTCGGCACAGGCGGTCGAGCACTACGAAATCGCCCGCTACGGCACGCTCAAGGCGCTGGCGATGCAGCTCGGCATGAAGGACGCCGCCAAGCTCCTCGACGAGACGCTGGCGGAAGAGAAGAAGACCGACGAGCTGCTCAGCAAGCTCGCCCAGACCCGCGCCAACACCAAGTCGCAGAAGGCGGCCTGAGCCGCCTCTGCCCAAAGCCAATGACAGCGGAGACGAGCCCATGACCGACAGCGCGCAGGATCTGCCCGCCACCGGGCCGGCGCTCGCCCTCGCTTTGCAGCGCCGCCATCCGGGCCGGGACTGGCTGGCGGCGCTCGCCATGGCGGCGCGACGGCCGCGTGGCGACATCGAGCGGTATCTGCAGGAAGACGGCGTGTTGCCGCCTTTCCTGCGGGCGGCCGCCGCAGAGGTCGCAACGCTGCTGCAATCCCAGGATGCCGCGACGCAGGCTGCCGCAGCCACCGACGACGTCTTCGCCGCGCGCACCAACGACGCAGATGCGCCGATGGAGATCGACAGCGAAGCGGGCACGATCGTTCAACCCTCCAGCAAGAGCATGCCGTCCCAGTCCGGATCCGAACATGAGATGCGGACCAAGCCGCCCAAGGCCGAGAAGAACGAAGAGTTCCTGCCGACCAGCGGCGTGCCGGCCTTCCTTAGTCCGCTGCGGAAGGACGAGGGCTGAAGCCTCGTCGTCTCAGCCAACCGTCACCCGGCGGCCGCGGCCTGCTGCTGGCCGGAGAGGCCACTGCGACCCGTGTCGAAGGAGAGTTGCATGACGACCCCCTCGGGCCGGAAATCGATCTCGATGTGAGGATCGCATTCCGCGGGCAGCGCATGGCGGATCAGCCGGCTGCCGAAACCCTGCCGCTCCGGCGGCACCACCGGTGGTCCCCCAGCCTCCTGCCAGACGAACTCGACGCGCCCGTCCTCATCCCGATTCCATTCGATCGTGACCATCCCGACCTCGTCCCGCAGCGCGCCGTATTTCAGCGCGTTGGTCGAGAGCTCGTGCACGATCATCGAGAGCGCCAGCGCCGTCTTGCTCTCCAGCCTGACCGGCGGCCCCGAGGTCCTGATCCGGCTCATCCGGTCGACATGCGGGCGAAGAGTCGTCGCGACCACCTCGGCGATCGAACTCTCGCGCTGCTCGTCGGACAGGAGAACGTCGAGCGCGGAGGACAGGGCGACCACTCGATCGGAGAAGATCCGCGATCGCTCGGCATCGACATAAGTTCCAAAGGTCTGCCGGGCGATCGCCTGCAGCACCGTCAGCAGATTCTTGACGCGATGCCCGAGTTCGCCGGTCAGCAGATCCCGCTGCTCGCGCGCACGGGTGGCCGCCTCGTCGCGACGGGTGAGTTCGTCGAGCATGTCGTCGACGGCATGGCCGACGCTTTCGAGTTCGCCCTGGCTGACCCGCATGCCGGTACGGCGGTGGCTCTCGCCGTTTCGCCAGGCGGTCAGCACCTCGTTGATCTTCATGATCGGGCGGCGGACGAAGGCGTTGCCGACGAACCAGGCTGCGGCGAAGGCCAGCACCGCGCCGAGGCCGACGATGATCGCTCCCATCAGGCTCGAGCGGTTGAGCGCGGCAAAGGCCTGGGACCGCGCCAGCCCCGCACTGACATAGAGCGCCTGCGGGGCGGCGCCGATCGGCTGGTAGCCGACGATGCGGGCCTCGCCGTCCTGGCTCACCAGATCGAGGCTGCCGGGCTGCGGCGCGCGCACAAGGTGCTGGAAGGCCTCCGGAATCCGCGTGCCGACGAACCGCTCCGGCGCGGGATGACGCGCGAGAATGACGCCGTTGCGGTCGGCCACCGTCAGCGCGCCCGAGGGGGTGACGCCGCGTTCGCGCAGGCGCTCGCCGAGCCAGTCGAGCCGGATCCCGGTCGCAAGCACGGCGCGGACTTCGCCCTTTCCGTCCCGGACTGCGCGGGCGAGCGGCAGGACGGGAGTCCCGGTGATGCGGCTCTGCGTGTATTCGCCCACGACCGTGCGATCGGCGAGGAGGGCGTCGCGCAGATAGCTGCGGTCGGACAGGTCCTGGCCGGCGGGCGAGCCCATGCTGTCGCAGATGACGCTGCCTTCGACCGACATCAGGGAGATCACCCGGATCGACGGCACGGACGCCGCCACGGCCGCGAGCGCCCGGCTGCAACCGGCGGGATCGTCCCGCGAGACGGCCGCATTGGCCGCCACCGCGATCAGCAATCCGTCCATGCCCTCGATGATGCGCTCGAGTTCGAAAGCAGCCTGGCGGCTCGCCTGCTGCGCCAACCGATGAACCTCGCGCTCCCGCTCCGCGCGATAGGTCAGTTCGTTGATCGCCAGCAGGGCGACGCCGGGAGCCAGAGCCGCCGTCGCCAGCAGGAAGAGGCGCTTCTTCACCGTGCACGCTCCGGCCAACCCATCACAAGCCCGCCGCCTTGCGCCTGCCCCCTCTGAATATCCGCCCGCACCGTCGCATCCGCCGCCTGTGGCGGCAAAGACTTATCGACCAAAGAAGCGGCGCTGGTCACGAGGCCAGCTTCCGCGGGCCCGCCGCGCTGCGCACCCTCAGCCGGACGGTGCGACGCGGTGCGGTTCTTGAAGCCCGGACATAGTCGAGCCGGGCCTGAAGGCTGTCCTCGATGGCGTTGAGGACGAGCCACGCCTTGAACTCGCGACGCCGGACGGAGACCAGTTCGACGGCATATCCGGCCGCGAGATGGCTCGCCACAGTACGCTGCGCGGCCTGTCGCCAACGCTCGTAGTCAGAGGACGCGCCGCGGCCCCCATCGCGCCAGTCGAAATCGGCGACGGCGTAGCAAGGCAGGATCACGGTCTTCGTTTCGCCGATATCCATGGCCGGCTCCTTTCCCTGTGCGGCCCCCAGCAAGGTTCCACTATCGCGGGAGCGACCCATCGCCGCATTAACCTAGGCTAATGGAGAGGAGGCGCTTTGCGCCGGCTTCAGCTCTCGGGGGTCAGGTGCAGATAGGCGTCGTCGAAATCGCCGATGTCCACCAGTGCCGCCCAGTCGCCAATCGTCAGCCTGCGGCTGGCAAGGCTGATCAGCCCGTCGCGCCGGAGTGATTTCACGACCCGATTGACATGCACCACCGAGAGCCCGAGCGCATCGCCGATCTGGGTCTGCGTCAGATGGAAGGGCATCGACCTGTCCTCGACGAGCCCGACATTGCGATAGCGCAGGAACAGCTCGCAGATCAGATGGGCGACCCGCGCGCGGGCGGAGCGGCGCCCGATGCTGCACATCCACTCCCGGAAGATCGAGCCGTCGATCAGCGTGTCGCGCCAGAACAGCAGGCCGAGCCGGGGGTGGCCCGCGATGAGCTGGAGAAGGGTCGGATGCGGCACGAGCGCGACCTTCACGCGGGTCAGCGTCAACAGGCCATGGTCCATCTGGTGAAGCAGCAGGCTCTGGAGATCGGGCATGTCGCCTGGAATATGGAAGGAGTTGATCTGGCGGGCCCCGTCGCCGACGATCTTGAAGCGGCAGCACAGGCCGCTGAGCAGGATGCAGGCCTGGTTTGGCCGGTCGCGCTCGCGCACGATCTCCTGCCCGGGCCGGTACTCGCGAAACGTCAGCGGCAGCGCCTCGACGGCCGCGGCCTCGCCCTGCATCACGGGGCCGAGCGCGATCAGCTTGCGCAGCAAAGGGGCCAGCGGCTGCCCGTCATCGCCGATGGCGGCCATCACAATCCACGCCCGGGCGCCGGCCTCTTGCCGCATCGCGGCTCGTCGTGCGGTCGGGCTCCGGCGGATGACGGCATGGCCTCAGACCAGCAGGGCGCCGGCCGCATCATGGCCGTTCGCCCCATCCGCTGGTCGCGCCGGCTTGCGCTTGCGGGTGTGCTGGTAGAGCACGACGCCCATCGCCCTCGCCCGCGGGATCGCCTTGGCCAGCGCCAGTTCGACGCTCTTGGCGGTGAGAACGGCGCCATATTTCTCGAAGGCCGCGACGATCTCCTCGGGATCGACCTCGCCGTAATTGCGGTCATGCAGGACTATGTCGACCGCCTTGATCAGGTCGGCGGTGATCGGCGCGGCGCGGATGCGCACCAGCGTCTCGATGACGGTGCGGGCCTTGACGGCGGTTCGCCGCTTCACGAGCTGCATCAGCGCCGCGATCGCGATCAGCTCGCCGGGGCGGAAGGGCCGGCCAGGCGACGGGTTGCGCAGCACACACGCGCCAGCCCGCTCGCAAATCTGCAGCGCGGTCAGCACATCCTCGTCGCCGGCCGCCGCTGCCGCAAAGAAGAGCTGGCTGTTGGTGATCTGCACCCGGTCCCTGTTGTGGCCGATGAAGGCGCCGGCCCGGTCGCTGCGGTCACCCGCCTCGACGACGAGCACCTCGAGTTCCTCAATGCCGCCATGGGTAACGGCAGCGATCGCGGTGTGCTGCCCGTCGATGACGTGCCACTGATCGTCCACGCGGGTGACCACCGGGACCTTGAAGCGCCGCCAGTCCCACTCCTCGACGAGCTTGCGGATCAGGCGGACCGATTTGGAAGACAGGTCGCGCTGATAGGCCGGGTCGACGCAGAGCTCCGCCGCCTTTAGCACCCTCGTCGAGGGGCGGGGGCCGATCCCGGCGCGCGGCCATTCCGCAGCCGTTTCAAGGGCGCGGATCGGTTTGATTTCAGCCGACATCGCTCGCTGCTCCCGTTCATGTCTGTTCAGCCTGCGGTCGGCGGCAGATTAGTTACCGTTCAAAGCCGGACATTAACGTGTGACATGATCGGCTCATCCTGATCGCAGGCACCCATCCCGCCCACCGCAGGGAACAAAGCCCGCTCTGGTGCGTGCAATGCTCGCGGTGCGCATGCCTTGAACGAGCCCATACGTCCGGCTGCAATTGCGGCCTGCCACGCTTCTCCGCCATCGACCCCGCGGCCGCCCGGCGTCGCGATCGCCATAGCAAACGTGCATACTGCATACGCGCGCCGCGCCATGGCTTCTCGCCCGCCGACACGGAATGATGCGCCAGGCACGCCGCACAGGCGGATGACCGAAGAGGCCGGCGCGGACGCGTGCGTTTTGCGAACACGGCCCGGACAGGGAGGAAGAGGAATGGCTTTGCCGCTCGCGGGCATCCGGGTGCTCGATATTTCGCAGGTCATGGCCGGGCCGTTCTGCTGCATGTTGCTGGCCGACATGGGCGCGGACGTGATCAAGATCGAGCCGCCGGGCACCGGCGATTCGACGCGTCAGTCGATGGGCTTTCGCCTGAAAGGCGCCGACAGCCCCGGCTTCCTGGCGCTGAACCGCAACAAGCGCAGCATCGCGCTCGACCTGAAATCAGAGGCCGACCGGGCTGTTCTCTACGCGCTGGTCAAGACCGCCGACATCCTGATCGAGAATGCGCGCCCCGGCGTCGCCAAGCGCCTCGGCATGGATTACGACACGCTGAAGGCGCTCAATCCGCGCCTGATCTTCGCCAGCATTTCGGGCTTCGGCCAGACGGGCCCCTGGTCGCAACGACCGGGCTTTGATCTGATCGCCCAGGCGGTCTCGGGCGTGCTCAGCGCGAACGGGCTGCCGGGCATGGAGCCGGCAAAGAATTCGATCCCCGTCGCCGATCTCGGGGCCGGGCTGTTCACGACCTATGCCGTGCTGAGCGCGGTGATCGGGCGGCAGGTGTCCGGCCAGGGCCAGTTCGTCGATGCCTCGCTGTTCGAGGCCGCGCTCGCGCTCTCCGTCTGGGAAACGACCGAACTCTGGGGCACGGGCAAGACGCCGGAGCCGATCGGATCGGCCAACCGGATGTCGGCGCCCTATCAGGCGGTGGCGGCTTCCGATGGCTGGTTCGTGATCGGCGCCGCCAATCAGGGCCTCTGGATGAAGCTGCTCAAGGTGCTCGGCCGCGAGGACCTGCAGGCGGATGCGCGCTTCGCGACCAACGCCGCGCGCATCGCCAACCGCCTCGAGCTCATCGCCGCGATGGCGCCGACCTTCGCCTCGCGCACGCGCCAGGCCTGGATCGACGGGCTGCTGGAGGCCGGCGTGCCGGCCGCGCCGATCCTCGACTATGCGCAGGCCGTCGTCAGCGAGCAGGCGGTGGCGCGCGAGATGGTGCAGATGGTGCCGCACCCGGTGGAAGGGGCCTTCAAGGCGCTCGGCTTCCCGGTGAAGCTCAGCGCCACGCCGCAGCAGATGCGCCTGCCGCCGCCGCTGCTCGACCAGCACGGCCCCGAGATCCGGCAGGAGCTGGTCGCGCGCGGCCTGCTCGCGCCGGAGGCCGCGGGCCTCGCGGCCGGTGCGGTGACCGCGCGCCCGCGCATCGGCTTCATCGGCATTGGCATCATGGGCGAGGCGATGGTGCGTCGCCTGCTCGATCTCGGCCACAGCGTGACTGTCTGGAACCTTGAGCCCGAGCGGCTGGCGACGGTCCTGCCGCACGGCGCCGTCGCAGCGGAGTCTCCCGCGGCGGTCGCGGCCGCGAGCGACATCGTCATGCTGTGCGTGCTGCATATGGAGGCCGTCGAGCGCTGCGTCCTGTCGCCGGACGGAATCGCCGCAGCGGCCTCGGCTCCGAAGCTCGTCATCGATTTCTCGACCGCCGATCCCGAGGGCACGCGCCGTGTCGCGGCGAAGTTGAAGGCGCTCACGGGTGCGGGCTGGGTCGATGCGCCGGTCTCGGGCGGGCCACAACTCGCCCGCACGGGCCAGATGACGGTGATGGCCGGCGGCGACCCCGATGATTTCGAGGCGGCCAAGCCGCTTCTCGCGGAGATGGCCGGCAACGTCACCCTGATGGGGCCGGTCGGGGCCGGCCAGACGACCAAGGTCATCAACCAGGCGATCGTCGGCACCGGCTATGTTCTCATGGCGGAAGCGCTGATGCTGGCGGAGGCCGCGGGCATCGACGCCGCCAGGCTGCCGCAATGCCTCGCCGGCGGCCATGCCGACAGCAGCCTGCTGCAGCGGCTCTATCCGCAGATGCAGCAGCGCGCCTTCGAGCCACCTTCCAGCTATGCGCGGCAATTGCTGAAGGATCTGAAGGCCGTCTCCGCCTTCGCGCAGGGGCTGGGGCTCGATCTCGGTGTCATCGAGCAGGGCGTGCAGCGCTACAAGGACTATGTCGCGCTCGGCCACGAGATGTCGGATTCGGCGGCCGTGGTGAAGCTCTACGAGCACGACGCCGCAACGCGTGGAAAGGGCCAGCCATGAGCCCCGGACCGAGCCCCCTGCCCGCCCGCCCGCGCGCGGTGATCGACGCGCATCACCACATCTGGGACCTGGCCAACGACCTGCCCTGGCTGAAGGAGGAGCGCGTCCCCTTCCGCTATGGGGACTATTCGGCAATCTGCCGGACCTACATGCCGGCCGACTATCGCGCCGACACGAAGGACTGGCCGGTTACCGGCTCGGTTTATGTCGAGGCCGAATGGGCGCGCGACAAGGCTGCGCTGGAGAGCCCCTGGGTCGCGGCGGTCGCGGCCCGCGAGGGCGTGCCCTCCGTCATCGTCGCCTGGTGCGATTTCGCGGCGCCGGAGACCGGCGCCCTGCTGGCGTCCCATGCGGCCGTGCCGATCGTGCGCGGCGTCCGGCACAAGCCCGCCGCGGTCGGCAAGCCGGCGGACGCCCGCCGCGGCGCGCCGGGTTCGATGGACGATCCGCGCTGGCGCGAGGGCTATGCCCTGCTGGCGCGCCACGGCCTGTCCTATGATCTGCAGACGCCCTGGTGGCACCTCGATGCGGCGGCCGACCTCGCCAGGGATTTCCCGGCGACGCAGATCATCGTCAACCATACGGGCCTGCCGGCCGATCGCAGCCCGGAGGCGCTCGCCGCCTGGCGTCGCGCGCTGGAGCAGGCAGCCGCGCAGCCCAACGTCGCGCTGAAGATCTCGGGGATTGGCCTGCCGGGCCGGCCCTGGACCGTCGAGGCCAACGGGCCGGTGATCCGCGACGCGATCGCGATCTTCGGCAGCGACCGGGCGATGTTCGCCAGCAATTTTCCGGTCGATGGGCTCGTGGGGGATTTCGACACGATCTTCTCGGGCTTCCTCGCTGCCACCGCTGCGATGACCGAGGCGGAGCGCGACCGCCTGTTCCATGACAATGCGCGGCGGATCTACCGGTTCTGATCGACACAAACGCCGCAGCACTTCATTTCGATAAAACCGGAAATATCGATTGACGGTCGCGAGATGGTCGATCATGCTCGCGGCATGGAAACGATCATCGCAGCGTCGCGCCTGGAGGCGCTGGGCAATCCGACCCGGCTGTCGCTCTACCGCGCCCTCGTCCGCGCCGGCCATGGCGGGCTCTCGGTCGGGGACTGCCAGAGCCGGCTCGGCATCGCCCAGTCGACGCTCTCCTTTCATCTGAAGACGCTGATCGTGGCCGGGCTGGTGAGCCAGGAGCGGCAGGGCCGCACCCTCGTCTGCCGCGCGAATTTCGAGGTGATGAGCGGCCTCGTCGACTTCCTCGTGGCGGAATGCTGCCGCGACGAGTGCTGTGGAACATCCGACGCCAGCGCCGCCTGACTGCGCCGGCGTCCACTGGGCAGGGGGAACGGATATGAGCCAGACCATCGCCATCATCGGAGCGGGACCGGTGGGCCTCGCCGCCGCCGCCCATGCGCTCGAGCGCGGGCTTGATCCGGTCGTGCTGGAGAAGGGGCCTGCGATCGGCCATGCCGTCCGGCAATGGTCGCATGTGCCGATGTTCTCGCCCTGGGCCTTCAATGTCGATGCGGCGGCCGAGCGGCTGCTGAAGGCGGCCGGCTGGACGCGCCCGGACGGCGACGCCTATCCGACCGGCGGCGACCTCGTTTCGCGCTACCTCGCCCCGCTGGCGGCTGTACCCGCATTGCGCGAGCGCATCCGCCTCGGCATAGAGGTCCTGGCCGTCTCGCGCCGCGGCTTCGACAAGGTCCGCACCGCCGGGCGCGAGACCGCGCCCTTCGCGCTGCGCTGCGGCACCGACGGCGAGGAGACGACGCTCTTCGCGGACGCCGTGATCGACACCTCCGGGACCTGGTTCGCTCCCAATCCCGCCGGCTCGGGCGGTCTCCCTGCCATCGGTGAGGCGCAGAACGCCGGACGCATCCGCTACGGCATGCCGGATGTGCTCGGCGCCGATCGCGCACGCTATGCCGGCCGCAGGGTCGCCGTGCTCGGCGGAGGGCACAGCGCTGTGGGTACGCTGACCGCGCTCGCGGCTGTTCCCGACGCCCCCGCTCCGACGGCGGTCACCTGGCTCTATCGCGGGGCCGATGTTGCGAAAGCCTATGGCGGGGGAGCCGCCGACCAGCTGTCGGCGCGCGGCGAACTCGGTCTGCGCCTCGCGCAGCTCGTCGAGAGCGGGCGCCTCGCCGTGGAGACCGGCTACCGACTCGACCGGATCGACAGCGATGCCGCCGGGCTGCGGCTGATTGCCGATGACGGCCGCGCTGTCCTGGTCGACGAGCTGATCGTCGCCACAGGCTTCCGGCCCGATCTCGGCCCGCTCAGGGAATTGCGGGTCGCACTCGACCCGGCGCTGGAATGCCCGCCGGTGCTGGCGCCGTTGATCGACCCCAACGAGCACTCCTGCGGCACGGTGCGCCCGCATGGTGCGGCCGAACTCGCCCATCCCGAACCCGGCTTCTACATCGCCGGGATGAAGGCCTATGGCCGGGCCCCAACCTTCCTGCTCGCGACCGGCCATGAGCAGGTCCGCTCCATCGTTGCGGCGCTCGCGGGCGACCATGAGGCGGCGCGGCGGGTCGAGCTCGTACTGCCGGAGACGGGCGTCTGCAGCGCGACGCCGGGTGGTGGCAAGGCGGTTGCATCGGGCTGCTGCGGCGGGCCGGCCCCGGCCGCCAGCACCGCGTGCTGCGCGCAGGATCACGACGCCAAGATGGCGGGCGAGCCCGGCTGCGGCTGCGGCGGAACCACGAAGATCCCGGAGCTTGCGACCGCCTGATGACGATGCTTTCTGCCCCGCCTGCGGCCTCCACCGCGCGTGGCCATCTCGGTCTGATCGTGGCGCTCGGCGTCACGCAGGTCGCCGGCTATGGTGCGCTCTACTACGCCTTCGCCGTGCTCGCCCCCGAGATGACCAAGAGCTTCGGCTGGGCGCCGGAATGGACCTATGGCGCCTTCGCCGCCGGCCTGCTCGCAGGCGGGCTCGCCGCGCCCTTTTCCGGCCAGCTGATCGACCGCTTCGGCACGCGCGCGATGATGAGCCTGGGCAGCGTGCTGGCCGCCGCCGCGCTCTATGGCCTGTCGCAGGCGCGCGACCCGGTCAGCTTCTACGCGGCCATGATCGCGGTCGAGACGGTGGCGACGCTGGTGCTCTACGACGCGGCCTTCACCGCACTGACGCAGGCGGAAGGGGCGGGTGCGCGGCGCGCGATCAGCAAGCTCACGCTGATCGGCGGCTTCGCCTCGACCCTGTTCTGGCCGCTGAGCACCGCGCTGCTGGCCCACTACGATTGGCGGGCCATCTACCAGATCTATGCACTCGGCTATCTCGTCCTGTGCCTGCCGCTCCATCTGATGCTGCTACCCGCGCGGGGTGGACCGAAAGCTGTCACTGCGCAGGCCGCCCGGCCGAACGATGCACCGGAAGCCTATCTCGCCGGCTCGGCGCGAACCCGCGCCTTCCTGCTGCTGGCGCTGGCGTTCTCCCTGCAGGGCTTCGTCACCTCGGCGATGTCCGTGCATATGCTGACGATGCTGCAAGGCCTGGGGCTGAGCGCGGCGCTCGCCGTCGGCATCGGCGCCATGGTCGGCCCTTCGCAGGTGACCGGCCGGCTGGTCGAGATGCTTTTCGGCACCAATCTGGAGCCGACGACGACCGCCTGGGTTTCCGCGGCGCTGATGCCGATCGGATTTGCGCTGCTGCTGGTCAGCGGCACCACAGCGACGCTCGCCGGGCTCTTTGCCATCGCCTATGGCGTCAGCATGGGGCTGAGTTCGATCGTGCGGGGCACAGTGCCGCTGCGGCTCTTCGGCCCGGCCGGCTACGGCGCGATGCTGGGCAAGCTCTCGGCGCCGGGGCTGGCGATCCGTGCGGCGGCGCCGGTCGCCTTCGCTGTCATGGTCGAGCGGGCCGGGCTGCTGCCGAGCACGCTTCTGCTGATTGCCGTGTCGGGCGCCGCTGCCCTGGCGCTCTTCCTGCTGGCCCGGATGGCGGACCGGATACGGGAAGCAGGCTGACCGGCATCGCGATGCCGGCCAGCTTCATGGCTCTCTGTCAGGCGGCCTTGCGGACGACGTCGAAGGGGATCTCGATGTCGACGGCCAGCGTCGAGACCTGGGCGCCGCGCTCCATCTTGACGCTGACCTTGTCGGCATCGATCTGCATGTGCTTGGAGATCGCCCGCAGGATTTCGTCCCTGAGCTTCGACACCAGATCGGAATCGCCGACGGCGGCGCGCTCATGCGCGAGCAGGACCTTGAGGCGCTCCCGGGCGGCAGGCGCCGACTGGGTGCGCGAGAAGAAACGACGCAGGTTCATGCCGCCTTCCTTCCGAAGATCTTGCCGAAGAAGCCGCGCTTCTCGCCCGGGATCATGATCGGCAGGTTCTCGCCCTGGAGCCGGCGGGCGGCTTCGAAATAGGCGATGGAGGGCGCGCTGCGGTCATCCGCCAGCGTGACCGGCGAGCCGAGATTGGAGGCGCGCAGCACGTCCATGCTCTCGGGGATGATGCCGAGCAGCGGGATGGAGAGGATCTCCAGCACGTCGTCGACCTTGAGCATGTCGCCGCGCTCGGCCCGGACGGGGTCGTAGCGGGTCAGCAGCAGGTGCTTTTCCATATGCTCGCCATTCTCGGCGCGCAACGTCTTGGAATCGAGCAGGCCGATGATCCGGTCGGAATCGCGGACGGAGGAGACCTCCGGATTGGTGACGACGATGGCGACGTCGGCATGGCGCATGGCCAGTGTCGCGCCGCGCTCGATGCCGGCGGGGCTGTCGCAGATCACCCAGTCGAAGACGCTCTTCAGGGCCGTGATGACCTGCTCGACACCCTCGGCGGTGAGGTTGTCCTTGTCGCGGGTCTGAGAGGCCGGCAGCAGGTACAGGGTCTCGACGCGCTTGTCGCGGATCAGCGCCTGGGTCAGCTTCGCCTCGCCCTGGATGACGTTGACGAGGTCATAGACGACCCGGCGCTCGGCCCCCATGACGAGGTCGAGATTGCGCAGCCCGACGTCGAAATCCACCACCACGACCTTTTCGCCACCCTTGGCGAGCGCCGCTCCCAGCGCGGCCGACGAGGTCGTCTTGCCGACGCCTCCCTTGCCCGAGGTGACCACGATGACCTTGCCCATAGACCTCTCCCGATTATCCCGATGTCGCGTGGTCAGGCGATCGACCCGACCTTGAATGTTTCGCCTTCGAGCCAGATCTGCACGGCCTTGCCGCGCAATTCCGGCTCCATGTCCTCGGCGGTCTTGTAGAAGCCGTCGATCGCCAGCAGCTCCGCCTCGAGCCTGCTGCAGAAGATCCGCGCCGACGCGTTGCCCATGGTGCCGGCGAGCGCCCTGCCCCGCAGCGTGCCGTAGACATGGATCGAGCCGCCCGCGACGATCTCGGCGCCCGAGGCGACCGAGCCGACGATGGTGACGTCCCCTTCCGGGAAGAACAGCGACTGGCCGGAGCGCACCGGCTGCGTGACGATGATCGACGGCACCGGCTTGCCCGGCGCCGGATCGGAGTGCACGACGCTTTCCAGCGCCACCGGCTCTGGCAGCGGCTCGGCGGCCGGCGGCTCGACATCGGCGGTCGAGCGCCCGCCCGACATGGCCGGCGGCAGGTCCGAGCCCAGCATCGAGGCACGGGCGCCTTCGATCCCCATGATGCGAACGCCGCGACCGGAGAGCTTGCCGACGAGGTCGCGCAGCTCCGCCCGGTCCAGCTCGAGCCCCTCGATGTCGAGCACGACGGGCCGCCGCAGGAAGAAGCCGGCCGAGAGCGCAGCCAGTTCGTCGAGCCGGATCAGCCAGTCCTCGAGCGGCAGCTCGGGGGTCAGCGTCAAGGCAAGATAGGAGCGCCCCTTGAGGCGGATCGGCCTGGGTTTGGTTAACACGGCGGTCATCTTGGTAAATTTTCGGTGTCTTTGGTGTATTCAGCCAATGGTTAACGGCTGGTAAATGATGCGCCTCCGGAGGCCTTTCCCAGGGGGTGTGGCCGGCGCGCCGCGGGTCGTTCGAAGGATGAGGCGTCGCGCCCCAAAACGTGCGATCGTCGCGCCCGGGCGAGGTGCCTGCGGAGCCAGGACCATGGACATCATCGTGACCCCGAAAGGCCCCAGCCAATGGGTGCTGGTCGATCTGCTCGGCCGCAGCATGGGGATCGTCGAGCTTGCGGCGCCCGACGAATACCGAATCATCCCGGGCGAGCGTGTCGCCGACAGCATGCGCTCGATGAAGCACGGCCCCTTCGCGACGCTCGACGCCGCGCTGTCGCAGATCGAGGTCTTCACGCGCTCGACCTGCCGGCTCGCCCCCGCGGAAGACTAGCGCGGGCGCGGCCCAGCGGCGATCACCGGGTGGCGGGAGCGGCCTGTCCGGTCCTCGCGCGCAGCGTCTGCGCGACGGCGGATCCCTGGTCGATCAGGAGGTTGATGTCGTTGGTGGCGACGATCAGCCGGGCGCCGAGCGCGAGCGCATGCGATTCCAGCAGCGCCGCACCGACGCCGATGACGCCGAAGATCTTGCCCTGCGCGAGCGTCGCCGCGGCGACCGAGGCGAAGGCGGCCAAGACCTCGGGATGGTCGACCGCTCCCAGATGTCCCATATCGGCGGCGAGGTCGTTGGCGCCGATGATGACAGCGTCGATGCCGGGGACGGCCGCGATCGCACCGGCCTCAGCGACGCCGCCGGCGCTCTCGACCATGGCCACGATGAAGGTGTCCGCCTCGATCCGCTGCGTCATCTCCGCGGCCGGCGGCACCTGGAAACCGAGCCGCGCCAGTGGGCTCGGCAGCGAGCGTTTTCCCAGCGGCTGGAAGCGGCATTTCTCGACGATCAGACGCGCCTCCTCGGCCGTCTCGACATGGGGCACCACCACCCCCTCGGCGCCGCAATCGAGCACGCGCGCCAGGTCGGGCGCGTAGGGTCCGCCGACGCGCACCAGGCAGGGCAGCCCGGCCTCGAAGGCGGTGACGCTGATCGAGGCGGTATCGCCGATCGCGATCGGGCCATGCTCCATGTCGACCAGCAGGAAATCGAAGCCACAACTGCGCGTGACCGTGACGATCTCGACCGTGCGGACGACGCAGGCCGCGAGCCCGATCGGCGTGCGGCCTTCGGCCAATATCCGGCGCAAGGTGGTTCGCATGGCAGCTTGTCTCCAATCGTCGCCCAGCGACCGGCTACCACACGCATACTGCGTGCACAATGTGCACAGATTGCGAACAGTCGGACTTGTCTTCTGCATGCATTTGAGGCGCTATCGTGGGGAACGGCGGCTTTCGGCTGGCATGTCGTTTGCTGTGCCGATCACCGGACGCGAGCGGCCAGGTGGGGCGCCGACGCAAGCCTGCAGCAGGGGGAGAAACGGGAATGACGGTGACCACGAAGGCCTCGATGCCCCGCAACCTGCTGGCGGCTTTCGCCGCGGCAGCGCTCAGCCTTGCCGCCCTGCCGGCGCAGGCTCAGACCACCCTGAAATGGGCCTATGTCTACGAGCCGGCCGAGCCGCATCACAAGGGCGCCGTCAAGGCGGCCGAGCTGATCGAGCAGCGCACCGGCGGGCGCTACAAGATCCAGCTCTATCCCTCCGCCACGCTCGGCAAGGAATCCGATCTCAACCAGGGCCTCTCGCTCGGCACGGTCGACATCATCATCAGCGCCGCGAGCTTCCAGGCGCAGGTCTCCAAGCCGCTCGGCGTGACCTATTTCCCCTTCGCCTTCCGCGATTTCGACCATGTCCAGGCCTATGCGAAGAGCGACCTCTACAAGCGCCTCGCCGATGGCTACGAGAAGGCGACCGGCAACCGCATCGTCGCGCTGACCTATGCCGCCGAGCGGCACGTCACGTCCAGCCGGCCGATCCTGACGCCGGCCGACATGAAGGGCCTCAAGATCCGCGTGCCCGACGCCGCCGCCTATATGGCCTTCCCCAAGGCGCTCTCGGCCAATCCGACGCCGATCGCCCTGGCCGAGGTCTACACGGCCCTGCAGAGCGGCGTGGTCGATGCGCAGGAGAACGCCTTCAACACGATCTGGTCGAAGAAATTCCACGAGGTGCAGAAGCACATCATGCTCACCGGCCACGTCATCGACGTGCTCAACACGGTGATCGGCGGCGGCACCTGGAAGAAGCTCTCCGACGCGGACAAGGCGATCTTCGTCCAGGCGATGCAGGAGGGCAGCCTGCACGCCTCCACCCTGATCCGCGACGAGGACGACAAGCTGCGCCAGGAGATCGTCAAGGCCGGCACCAGCACGATCCATACGGTCGACAAGGCCGCCTTCCAGAAGGCCGTGCTGGCGAGTTCGAAGCCGGCGGATTTCGGCTTCGTCCAGGCCGATTTCGACGCGCTGGTGGCGCTGAAATAAGCCATTCGCGGACATAGTCATGACCACGCCTGCCCGCCTCGACGATCAACCCGCCGTCCTCAACGAGAAGGGCGAATTCCAGGTCCAGGACGAAGCGATCGACCTCTCGGTCTATGCGATCGAGGAGTGGCTCGGCTTCGGCGTGTTCTGCGTGCTGGGGGCGACCGTCTTCCACCAGTTCTTCACGCGCTATGCTCTCAACGATTCCGCCGCCTGGACCGAGGAGATCGCGCGCTACCTGCTGGTCTGCACGGTGTTCATCGGCATCGTCGGCTCGGTGCGCAAGAACAGCCATATCCATGTCGATTTCTTCTACCACTGGCTGCCGCGCTGGATCACGCGGCCGCTCTCGACGCTGGTCGATCTCGGGCGGGTCGCCTTCTTCGGCTACGCCGTCTGGCTGACCTGGCAGCTGATCTCCCGCATCGGCGGCCAGCCCATGTCGGTCGCGCCGATCGCGATCGGTTGGGTCTATGGTGTGGTCATGCTGAGCTTCGCGGCGATGACGCTGCGGGCAATCCAGGTCGCGCGGCGCAACTGGGTGAACGGCTACAGCGTGCTGGAACGTCCGGAGACAGCGGGCGCGTCTTCATGAGCGCGATGTCCTTCAAGCTGCTCTTCCTCGCCCTGATGGGCTCAGGGATTCCCGTCGCCATCGCGATGGCGGGCTCGTCGCTGATCTACATTCTCGCGACCGGTATCGCGCCCGACTTCGTCATCATCCACCGCATGTTCGCGGGGCTGGATTCGTTCCCGCTGCTGGCGGTGCCCTTCTTCATTCTGGCCGGCAACCTGATGAACTCGGCCGGCATCACCAACCGGATCTACAATTTCGCGCTCGGCCTCGTCGGCTGGATGCGCGGCGGGCTCGGCCACGTCAACGTCGTCGGCTCGGTGATCTTCTCGGGGATGTCGGGCACGGCCGTGGCGGACGCCGCCGGTCTCGGCACCATCGAGATCAAGGCGATGCGCGAGCATGGCTACGACGTCGAATTCGCCGTCGGCATCACCGCGGCTTCCGCGACGCTCGGGCCGATCATCCCGCCTTCGCTCCCCTTCGTCGTCTACGGGATGATGGCGAATGTCTCGATCGGGAAGCTCTTCCTCGCCGGCATCGTGCCCGGCATGGTCATGGCCCTGCTGATGATGGCGACGGTGAGCCTCTACGCCCACCGCAACAAATGGGGCGGCGACGTGCCGTTCCACTGGCCGCGGATTCTCGGCGTGCTGGGCGAGCTCGCGATCGTGGCCGGCTTTCCGCTGGCGATCTGGCTCGCAGTCGGGGCCGGCGTCTCGCCGCGCATCGCGGTCATTGCCGGCTTCGCCCTGCTGCTCGCGGCCGATCGCGTCTTCCGTTTCGCCGCCGTGCTGCCGCTGATGACGCCCGTGCTGCTGATCGGCGGCATGACGTCGGGCCTGTTCACCGCCACCGAGGGTGCGATCGCGGCCTGCGTCTGGGCGATCTTCCTCGGAACCGTCTGGTACCGCACGCTCAGCGGCCGGATGGTGATCAAGGCCTCCATGGAGACCGTGGAACTGACCGCAACGGTGCTCTTCATTGTCTCGGCGGCCTCGGTCTTCGGCTGGGTTCTGGCGGTTTCGCGCACCACGGAGATGATCGCCGGCTGGGTCTTGGCCTTCACCGCGGACCCGGCGATGTTCCTGCTTCTGGCGAATGCGCTGATGCTGTTCGTCGGCTGCTTCCTCGAGCCCACCGCCGCGATCACCATCCTGACGCCGATCCTTCTGCCGATCGTGCTCAAGCTCGGCATCGATCCGGTGCATTTCGGGCTCGTCATGGTGCTGAACCTGATGATCGGCCTGCTGCATCCGCCGATGGGGCTCGTGCTCTTCGTGCTCGCCCGCGTCGCCAATCTCAGCTTCCAGCGGACGACGATGGCGATCCTGCCCTGGCTGGTTCCGCTGCTGCTGAGCCTGGCGCTGATCACCTATATCCCGGCGATCAGCCTCTGGCTGCCGCGCGTGCTGCAGTAGGCGTCCGGGCGGCCTGGCCCTTGAACAGGCCCCGCGTCGTCGCCACAAGTTGAGGCGAAGGCGCCTCCCGGTGCCGCTCCACGGAGACGACGATGGCTTTGCCGCAGACGATGAAGCAGGTGCGCTTTTCCGGGCCCGGCGGGCCGGAGGTGATCGAGATCGAGACGGCCCCCGTGCCGCAACCCGGTCCGGGCCAGGTCCTGATCGCGGTGGCTGCCGCCGGCATCAACCGGCCGGACTGCCTGCAGCGGGCCGGTGGCTATCCGCCGCCGCCCGGCGCGACCACGGTGCCGGGGCTGGAAGTCTCCGGCCACATCGTCGCCGTCGGAGCGGGCGTCGCCGAGAGCCGCATCGGCGAGGCCGTCTGCGCGCTGCTGATCAGCGGCGGCTATGCCGAATATGCCGTCGCCGACGAGGCGCTCTGCCTGCCGGTGCCGAAGCCGCTCTCGCTGCTGGAGGCAGCTGGCCTGCCGGAGAACTATTTCACCGTCTACGACAACGTCTTCACCCGCGGGCGGCTGCGGGCAGGCGAGACCATCCTGGTTCATGGTGGTTCAAGCGGCATCGGCTCGACCGCAATCCAGCTGGCGAAGCAGGCGGGCGCGACCGTCTATGCGACGGCCGGCTCAGCCGAGAAATGCGATTTTTGCCGGTCGCTGGGGGCCGACGAGGCGATCGATTATCGCGCGCAGGATTTCCTGGCCGAGGCCAAGCGGCTGACCGACGGCAAGGGCGTCAATGTCATCCTCGACATGGTCGGCGGGCCCTATATCCAGCGCAACATTGCAGCGCTGGCGGTCGAAGGGCGGCTGGTGCAGATCGCTTTCCTGCAGGGCCCCAAGGCCGAGCTCGACCTGACCGCGATGATGATCCGCCGGCTGACGCTGACCGGCTCGACGCTGCGGCCACGCTCGGTCGCGCTCAAGGCGGAGATCGCCGCGAAGCTCCGTGAGGAAACCTGGCCGCTGCTGGAGGCCGGCGCCGTGAAGCCGATCATCCATGCGACCTTCCCGCTGGAGCAGGCGCGGCAGGGCCACGAGCTGATGGAATCGAGCGCCCATCTCGGCAAGATCATGCTGACCGTCGGCGGCTGAGCCGTCGGTCGACACTCGGCGCCGCTCAGGCGCCGAGATACCGGCGCAGGAAGGCGACGCTGCGGGTCGCTGCGTCGAGCTGGGCGGTCTGGCTGAAGCCATGGCCCTCGCCCGGATAGATCTGCGTCTCGACCGGCACGCCGCGTCCGCGCAGCAGCGCCTCGATTCGTTCTGCGTTGCGGACGGGAACGATGCGGTCGGCGGAGCCATGGAGGATCAGCGTCGGTGCACGCGGTTTGCCCTCGTCAAGATCCTCCGGCAGGAAGCCAAAATAGCTGACGACGGCGCCGATGCGCCTGTCGCGCGCGGCGAGCGACAAGGCGAGCGCGCCGCCCAGCGAGATCCCGACGATGGCGAGGCGCGAGGGATCGATGGTTGGGTCCTTGCGGACGCTCTCGATCACTGAGGCAAGCCCGCTGCGCCAGACCGGATATTTGCGGCCGATCTCACCAAAGGAGGCGCGCTGCTCGCCGGTGACCTCGAAGTAATGCGGAAACAGGACAGTGTAGCCCTGTCCCGCCAGCGCATTGGCGGCGAACTGGTATTGCGCGCGCCGCGTGATGCCATCGGCGCCGTGGAGCAGCAGGATGGCGGGCGTGCGACCGCGGCCAGCCCCCTCGACACGGTCGATGGTCACGGGCGCCTGAGCCGAGGCCGGAGACGGGGCCCCGGCAACGAGGGCTCCGGTGAGACCGAGCAAGGCGGTTCGGCGATCCATGAGGGCTCCATCGACAAAAAAGACGGTGACCGCCGCGGCGCGAGCCGGCGGCGGTCGGAATGCCAGCGCGCGGCGGGGCCGCGCGCCGTTCGTCACTTGCGGGCTTCGAAACCCTTGCGGATCTGCGCGACGGCGAAGTCCTGCGCTTCGCGGGCCTTGGCGACGACCGCGTCCATGCCGAAGAACTCGTGCGTTACGCCGGTGTAGAGCTGGTGCGTGGTCTCGACGCCCGCTTCCTTCAGCTTGGCGACGATCAGGTCACCGTCCGACTTCAGCGGATCGATCTCGGCGTTGATCACCGTGGTCGGCGGCAGGCCCTTCAGATTGGCCGCGACGAGGTTGAGACGCGGATCCTGCGTATCAGCCTCGCTCTTGACGACATGCTTCACGAACCACGCCATCATCGGCGTGTTTAGCGGCTTGGCGTTGGCCTGCTCCTTCTTGGAGGGCGTATCGAGGCTGGTCGTCGCCACCGGATAGACCGAGACGATCGCCAGCGGCTTCGTCAGGTTCTGATCGCGGGCGGCAATGGCCGTGTTGATGGCGAGGTTGCCGCCGGCGCTCTCGCCGACCAGCGCGATACGGTTGGGATCGTAGCCCCAGCCCTGCGCGTTCTTGAGCACGTATTTATAGGCCTCGATCGCCTCCTCATGCGCGGCTGGGAACTTGTTTTCCGGCGCCATCGGGTAGTCGACCGAGACCACCGCCGCACCGGTCTTGCGGGCCAGTGCCGAGGGGGTGGCGTCGTAGACGTCGAGGCTCGCGATCACCCAGCCGCCACCGCGGAAGAAGACGATGATCGGGAGGTTCGAATCCTTCGTCGCATTCTCCGGCACGTACCAGCGCAGCCGCAGATTGCCCATGTCGGCGAAGCGGCTGTTGGAGACCTTCAGGCCGGCATGCGGATCGGCCTCGATCTTCTTATCCTTGATGATCTTCATCACCGCGTCGGTCGGTGTCGGCTGGTCGCGGGCATCGCCCGGCTCGAGACTCTCGATCGGCTTGCCGCCGAGGCCGGCCAGCACGGAGAGCACCTCGGCCATGTCGGCGTCGGGCTTGGACGGGCTCTGCATGGCCGCAGCCGGCGGCGCGGCGGTCTGGGCCATGGCAGGTGTCAGAGCGCTGGTCGCGAGCATCAGCGAAAGCCAGACGGTTTTCGCCGGCACGAAGGAAGAGATCGGCATCGAGAGATCCTTGTTAGAGGTTTGCACTCCCAACCGGGGCGGCCTGCGGAGGTTCCGTAACGACGACGCCGCGGCCGATCCGGACCGCGGCCGTCTTCACGAAACCGCGGTGGAACAACCGTCGGGCACAGCCTGTTGTGGCGGGACAAAGTGCGGGTGCATCGCAAGGCGATGCCCGCCCGCCATGGCTGCGCCTTCCCGACATTCCGCCGACACAGGAGTTGCCCTTGCCCGCCCATGCCATCGTCGGGACGCAGACCGTTCCCATCGAGATCACGCTGAACGGGGAGCGCCGTTCGCTGGAGGTCTCCCCCGTCACCTCGCTGCTCGATCTGCTGCGGCACGATCTGGAACTGACCGGCACGAAGAAGGGCTGCGATCACGGCCAGTGCGGTGCCTGCACCGTGCTGATCGACGGGCGGCGCATCAACAGCTGCCTGCAGCTCGCCGTGATGCAGGACGGCAAGTCGATCACCACGATCGAGGGGCTGGCCGCGGATGGCCGCCTGCACCCGCTCCAGGAGGCGTTCATCGAGCATGACGCCTTCCAGTGCGGCTATTGCACGCCGGGGCAGATCTGCTCGGCGGTGGCGCTGATCGAGGAGGGGCACGCGACCAGCCGTGAGGAAATCCGCGAGTTCATGAGCGGCAATCTCTGCCGCTGCGGCGCCTACACCAACATCGTCGATGCGATCGAGGACGTGGCAGGCCGGCAGCGCCAGCCGGTGCGGGAGGCCGCGGAATGAACCCGTATTCCTATCACCGCGCCGACAGCCTCGAAGACGCGGTCCGCGCACTCGCAGCCAGCCCCGACGCCCGGATCGTCGCGGGCGGCACCAATCTCGTCGATCTGATGAAATACCGCGTCGAGACGCCGGCCGCGCTGGTCGACATCACCCGGATCGAGGCGCTGAACGGCATCGCGGAAACCGAGGATGGCGGGCTGCGGATCGGGGCGCTCGTGCCCAACACGGTTGTCGCCGAGGACGCCCGCATTGCGGAGCGCTACCCGCTGCTCGCCAGCGCCATCCTCGCCGGGGCGACACCGCAGCTGCGCAATGCCGCGACCACGGGCGGCAACCTGAACCAGCGGACGCGCTGCTACTACTTCTACGACATCAAGACGCCATGCAACAAACGCGAGCCGGGCACCGGCTGCGGCGCGATCGGTGGCGTCAACCGGATCCACGCGATCCTGGGCGCAAGCGAGCACTGCATCGCCACACATCCTTCCGACATGTGCGTCGGCCTGGCGGCTCTCGGGGCGGAGGTCCGCATCCAGGGGCCCAATGGCGCGCGCAGCATTCCCTTTGCCGACTATCACCGCCTGCCGGGAGACGCACCGGAGCGCGACAACACGCTCCAGGCCGGCGAGATCGTTGAAGCCGTGATCCTTCCCGCCGAGGCGGAGGCCTATGCCGCCCATCACAGCTATCTCAAGCTGCGCGACCGGCTCTCCTACGCCTTCGCGCTGGTCTCGGTGGCGGCCGCGCTCGACATCCGCGACGGGCAGATCGCTTCGGCCCGGCTGGCGCTGGGCGGCGTGGCGCACAAGCCATGGCGACGCGAAGAGGCTGAAGCCCTTCTGGTCGGTGGCCGAGCCGACGAGGCAGCCTTCGCCGCGGCAGCGACGAGCCTGCTCGCGGGCGCTGAAGGTCGCGAGCACAACGGCTTCAAGATCGACCTCGCCCGCCGCGCCATCCTCCGCAGCCTGCGACAGGCGGCCGCCGGCACGCCGCAATCGCAGACCGACAAGCGCATCGCGTGAAGGGTTCACGATCATGCTGAAGAACGATCTCCATGTCGGCGCGCCCCGCAGCCGCGTCGACGGCCCCGCAAAGGTGACGGGCCAGGCGACCTATGCCGCCGAGTTCACGACGCCCGACCTCGCCCATGGCTACATTGTCGAAAGCGCGATCCCGCGCGGCCGGATTCGCTCGATCGACACCCGCGCCGCGGAAGCGGTCCCCGGCGTCGTGCGGGTGTTCACCCATGACAACCGGCCCAAGACAGCCTGGTTCAGCTTCAGCTACCAGGATATGGTCGGCCCGCCCGGCTCGCCCTTCCGGCCGCTCTACAGCGACGAGATCCAGTACAGCGGCCAGCCGATCGCGCTGGTGGTGGCGGAGAGCTTCGACGTCGCGCGTCATGCCGCCTCGCTGGTCGCCGTCGACTACGAGCGCGCGCCGCACGAGACCAATCTCGGCCGCGCACGGCATGACAGCTACGAGCCGCCCAAGAAGCGCATGGGGATCGCCCCGCCGCCCAAGCCGAGGGGCGATGCCGCCAGTGCCTTCGGTACGGCCCCGGTTCGCGTCGCAGGCGAGTATGCGATTGCGAGCGAATTCCACAATCCGATGGAGCCGCATGCGACGACCGTGATCCGCGGCGCGGATGGCAAGCTTACCATTCACGACAAGACGCAGGGCGTGCAGAACAGCCAGGCCTATGTCGCCAGCGTCTTCGGCCTGTCGAAGGACGATGTGCGGGTCGTGGCGCCCTTCGTCGGCGGCGGCTTCGGCTCGGGCCTGCGGCCGCAGCACCAGCTCTTCCTCGCCGTCATGGCGTCGCTGGCGCTCGAACGCTCCGTGCGCGTCGAGCTGACGCGCCAGCAGATGTTCGGCCATGTCCACCGGCCGGAGACGATCAACCTCGTCTCGCTGGGAGCGGCCGAGGACGGAAAGCTCCACTCGATCCAGCATCACGCGATCGCGGCGACCTCGCAGTTCGAGGACCACCAGGAGGTGGTGGTGAACTGGTCGGGTCTGCTCTACCCGGCCGAGAATGTCGATCTGCGCTACGAATTGGCCAAGCTCGACATCTATTCACCCGGCGACATGCGCGCGCCGGGCGCACCGCTCGGCGTCTTCGCGCTGGAAAGCGCGATGGACGAGCTGGCGGTCGCGACCGGGATCGACCCCGTGGAGCTCCGCCTGCGCAACTATGCCGAGCGGGACGAGAACGACGACAAGCCCTTCACCTCGAAGGAGCTGCGCGAATGCTACCGCCAGGGCGCCGAACGCTTCGGCTGGAGCCGGCGCGACCCGCGGCCGGGCTCGATGCGCGACAGGGGCGAGCTGATCGGCTGGGGCATGGCCAGCGGCGTCTGGGAAGCGAACATGATGAAGACCTCGGCGCGGGCGACGCTCTCCGCCGATGGGCGCCTCGCCATCGCCTGCGCCACCTCCGATATCGGCACCGGCACCTACACGATCCTCACCCAGATCGCCGCCGACGCGCTGGGGCTGCCGATGGAGGCGGTCGAGGTTTCGCTGGGCGATTCCACCCTGCCCGATTCACCGGTGCAGGGCGGCTCCTGGACGGCAGCCTCCGCCGGCAGCGCCGTCTCGGCGGCCTGCCTGAGCCTGCGCAAAGATCTGCTGCGGCTGGCGGCGAAGATCGAGGGCTCGCCGCTCGCAGGGGCCGGCATCGGCGACGTAGCCTTCACGCCCGAAGGCATCCGGCTGCTCGGCGATCCGGAGCGGGCTGTCCCGCTGACGCAGGCACTGGCCGCTGGCGGCAAGGACCGCATCGAGGCCACGGAATCGGCCGGTCCCGGCCTGATCGGGATGATGCTGCCGAAGAGCTATTCTTCCTACACCCATGCGGCGGTCTTCGCCGAGGTGCGGATCGACGAGGAACTCGGCGTGCTGCGGGTCACCCGCATCGTCAACGCCGTGGCGGCCGGGCGCATCCTCAACCCCAAGACGGCGCGCAGCCAGATCCTCGGCGGCGTCGTCTGGGGCGTCGGTATGGCGCTGCATGAGGAGGGGATGACCGATCACCGCCTCGGGCGCGTGATGAACCACTCGCTGGCCGAGTACCATGTGCCGGTGAATGCCGACATCCACGACATCGAGGTGATCTTCGTCGAGGAGGAGGACGACAAGACGAGCCCGATCGGCGTGAAGGGGCTCGGCGAAATCGGCATCGTCGGCACGGCTGCGGCGATCGCCAACGCCGTTCATCATGCGACGGGCAAGCGCATCCGCAACCTGCCCATCACGATCGACAAGATCCTCGCGGGCTAACGCGCCTCACAGGGCGCCGGGCCTTGCGCCCGGCGCCATGGCCCGGCCGCGATCATCGTGCTGTTATGCCGGCGACTCGCACCGGCACAGCCTCACGCGCCGGCCGGACCATCGCCTCGAAGAGACCGCGCATGCCGCCAGCCCGATCCGCCGCTCCGGTTCAGAGCGCCCCCCGCTCGAAGCTGTCGATCGCGGCGCTGGCCAGATCCCCGATCGACTGCGACCCGTCCGACATCAGCCGCACAACGATGCCACCGAGCTTCGCCTTCGCGACCTGGTCGTCGTCGCGGAAGCGGCCCTTTCCGGCCAGAACGGCCCAGGCGCGGGCCTGCACCGCCTCGGCGACGAGAAGTTCCTGCGAGTTCAGCACCCCAGGAAAGCGGAAATCGGTGGTCTGCATAGGCGTGGCCTTCATCGTTGAGAGCGCGAGATATGGTGCCGCCTGCGCCGCACAAGCCCGCTCTCCCAAGGTCAGTCTCATGTTTCGTCGCCCGGTCCCGGGCGCCGCCCCATGACGACGCAGAAGCCCCCAACGGGTTCCGTCGCCGCTCTCGGGGCGATCGTCTCCGGCGCCCTGCTGCTGCAGCTCGCCGGGACGATCGTGAACACGGTCGTGCCCCTGCGCATGGCGGTGGCCGGCCAGCCGCCCCTCCTGATCGGCCTCGTCGCCTCCGCCTATTCGGTGGGATTTCTCGTCGGCTGCTCCGCGATGCCCTCGCTCGTGCGCCGCATCGGGCATATCCGCGCCTTCGCCGTCTTCGCCGCGCTGCAGGCGGCCGCGACGCTCAGCTTCGCGCTGCTCCCCGAACCGTGGTGGGGCGCGCCGCGCCTGATCATGGGGCTGGCGGCAGCCGGCCATGGCATCTGCATCGAGAGCTGGATCAGCGGACAGGCCAGCGGTGCCAAGCGTGGGCGCATCTTCGGCGTCTACCAGTTGCTCAACCGGGTGGCGATGATCGGCTCGCAGCTCGGTGTCGGCTATCTCGCGATCCAGTCGCAGGACGTGTTCCTCCTCGCCAGCATGGTATTCTCGGTCGCGCTGATCCCGGTTGCGCTGACGCGTGCGCGCGGGCCCGAGTCGAGCGAGGTCGTCTCGGTCGGGCTGCGGGCGCTCTGGCGGCAGGCGC
The DNA here is from genome assembly GCF_040546595.1 of Bosea sp. OAE506. Lineage (NCBI taxonomy): Bacteria > Pseudomonadati > Pseudomonadota > Alphaproteobacteria > Hyphomicrobiales > Alloboseaceae > Allobosea > Allobosea sp. OAE506. The sequence continues at coordinate 280,085 of NZ_JBEPOB010000001.1, forward strand.
CGGCCGCGGTGGTCGGCTGCCTCTATGTCGGGCTGGTCAGCGGCCCGCTGACGAGCGTGATCCCGGCCTATGGCATCCTCACCGGGCTCGACCAGCGCGACACGATCCTGCTGACGGCAGGCATCCAACTCGGCGCCCTGATGATGCAATGGCCGATGAGCCTGCTCGCCGACCGCGTGGCCAGCCGGCCGATCATGCTGTGCGCGGTCAGCCTCGTCGCGGTGACGGCCGCGAGCCTGCTGCTGATCCAGAGCACCGAGCCGACTCAGGCGCGGCTCTGGCTCTTCGGCCTGTTCGCGCTGATCGGCGCCTGCAGCGTGCCGCTCTACACGGTGGCGGTGACGCATGCCTATCTGCGGATCGGCCGCGAGCAGGCCGTGGGTCTTTCGGCCCAGCTACTGTTTCTGTGGGGCACGGGCGCGGCGATCGGACCCGTGGTCGCGACGGCGCTGATGCAGGTGCTGGGCGCGCGGGGAATGCTGGTCTATCTGATGAGCCTGTCGGCGCTGGTGGCGATCTACATCGCGCTGCGGATCACGCGTAAACCCTCGCCATTGATCCGCGACGGCGAGCGTGTCTCACCCGGGCCGACCATTCCCGAGATCGAACTGACGAAGCGCTAGCCGCGCCGCCGCAGAGGAGCCGCCCGTGTCCAGCACCCCCTATTACGACGGCGTCGTCATCGACCAGACCGATCGCAGCGCGCCGCTGGAGATCGAGTTCGGCCGCTCGAGCGACTGGCAGGACGAGAACCTGATCTATCTCGTCGTCGACGGTAGGCCACTGATCATGGACGATGCGACGGGCCGCCAGATCTACACGGCGATGATGAAGCTCGGCGCCTATCTCGGCTACGATCAGGCGCCCTGAAGGCCCCGGGCGAAGCCCGGCAGCGTGGTCGTCCCCTCGCCCGCCCCGATATCGAGCACCTCGTCGGCGGTCGCCGCCAGCAGCGCCCGGTCGTGGCTGATGAGGACGAGACCGAGGCTCTCGCTGGCGACGATCTCCGCCAGCAGCGCGATGGTCTCGCGCTGGACCAGCGGATCGAGCCGCGAGGTCGGCTCGTCGGCGACGATGAGCGCCGGCTTGAGCAGCAGGATGCGCGCCAGCGCCAGGCGCTGCGCCTCGCCTCCCGAGACCTCGCCGGTGCGCCGTCCGAGCAGCTTGCGGTCGAGCCGCAGCCGCTCCAGCAGCGGCGGCAGCGCGTCGTCGAGCACCAGATCCGGCACGACTTCGGCGAGATCGGCAAACTGGCGCGCGAAGCTGCGTCCCGGCAGGAAGACGCTCGCCGGATCCTGGTGAAGCTTCTGGTAGCGCTGGCGTAGGCGGCGCGCGCCGGCGCGGTCGCGATAGGGGTCGACGCCCTGCCAGTTGACCGCGCCGGCCAATGGCGGCTGCAGACCGAGCAGGATGTTGCCGAGCGTGGTCTTGCCGCAGCCGCTGCGCCCCGTGAGGCCGAGAATTCCGCCGGGCGGGATATGAACGTCGACACCGGAGAACAGAGGCTCCGCGCGGCTGAAGCCGAAGGACAGCCCATGCGCGGAGAGCACCGGCGCCTCGAGGTCGCAGCAGCGCAGGCAGGGCCGCCAGGTCGAGGGGTCGGCAGCGAGCCAGGCGCGCGTATAGGGATGGTCCGGAGCCGCGAAGACGGTCTCCGCCGGACCCTGCTCGACGATGCGTCCGTCGCGGAGCACCGCCAGCTGGCCGCCGAGCGCACGCGCAAGCGCCACGTCATGTGTGATCACGAGGAGCGCGCGCCCAGCGCCGCCGAGCGAGGCCAACAGCGATGCCGACTGGGCGACGCGCGCGGCATCGAGCCCCTTGGTCGGCTCGTCGGCGACGACCAGCGGCGCGCGGCCGACCAGCGCAGAGGCGACGAGGACACGCTGGGCCATGCCGCCGGACAGCTCGGCCGGAAAGGCGCGCGAGACGCGCGGCGGCAGGTCGACCGCGGCCAGCGCCTCCTGCGTCGTCAGCCCGTGACCGGCCTCGCCATGCCGCGCCGTGCCGTCGCGCGCACCGGCATCCCAGAGCTGCGGCGCGATCCGCATCGTCGGGTCGAGCGCGGCGCGTGGCTCCTGCGGCAGCAACAGCGTCTCGCGCGACCAGAGCAGCCGCAGGAGCCCGGCCTGGCTGGCCTCGACCGGTGCATGCCCGTTGATGGCGATGCTGCCGCTGGCGGAGAAGCCGGCCGGCAGGAGGCCCATCACGGCCTGGGCGATCAAACTTTTGCCGCTGCCGGTCTCGCCGATCAGGAGCAGCACGGAGCCGGCCTCGAGCGTCAGGTCGACATCGCAGACCAGAGCGGTGCCGTTCCGGTCCCGGATCGTCAGTCCCGAAAGGGCCAGTGCGGGCGCGGTCATCACATCTCCTCCGGCATGGCGGGCGGCTCGGCGAGGGCCTGGCCGAGCAGCGTCGCCCCGAGCACGGCGAGGAAGATCGCCAGGCATGGCGCGGCCATCTGCACCGGGGCCTCTGCGAGATAGGGCAGGAGTTCGCTGATCATCGCGCCCCATTCGGGCGTCGGCGGCTGCAGGCCCAGCCCGAGGAAGCCGAGCGAGGAGATCGACATGATCGCGGCGCCGAGCCCCAGCGTCGCCAGCGTGATGGTCTGGCGCAGCACCGGCGGCAGGACATGCCGGCGCAGAATCGTGAGGGCCGGGAAGCCGGCTAGGCGCGCCGCCTCGACATGGGGCTGTGCCAGCTCGCCGATGGCGATGGCGCGGGCCATGCGCGCGAATTGCGGCCAGAGCGCGAGCTTGATGCCGATCAGCATGGGCAGGACGCCGCCCCCGAGGAAGCCGGAGATCAGCAGCGCCAGCAGAATGCCGGGGAAGGCGAGCATCAGGTCGGCCAGGCGCATGATGACGATGTCGGCGACGCGGCCGGCATAGGCCGCCACCAGCCCGAGCGCGACGCCAACGCCGGTCGCAAAGCCGACGCAGGCGCCGGCGATGCCCAGCGAGCGCATACCGCCATGGACGAGGCGGGCGGCGATGTCGCGGCCGAGATGATCGGTGCCGAACCAGTGATGCGCGCTCGGTCCGTCCAGCGTGCGGACGAGGTCCTGCGCGGCGGGGTCGTGTGGGATGACGAGCGGGCCGATCACCACCAGCGCCGCGAGCCCGCCGAGCAGCAGCAGGGGGGCGACCAACGGACGGCGGATGCGGGTGGGCGGATGCGTCAGGGCGAGCGTCATGCGCTATGCCCCGCGAGACGGCGCGGATCGAGCCCGATGCAGGCGAGATCGGCGAGGAGATTGACCGCGGCATACATCAGGCCGACGACCATGCCCGCGCCCATGATCATCGGCACGTCGCGCGCCAGCAGCGACTTGACGAGCAGGTCGCCGAGGCCCGGATAGTTGAACAGCGTCTCGACCACGACGAAACCGTCAACGACATAGGCGAATTGCAGGGCGGCGAAGGTCGCGACGGGGATCGCCGCATTGCGCACGCCATGATGCAGAAAGGCGGAGCCGGCGCTGCGGCCGCGGATGCGCGCAAACGTCATGTAGAAGGCGCCGCGGACCTCGACCACCGCATTGCGGATGATCCGCACCGAGAAGGCGGCCAGCCCCAGCGCCAGCGTCAGTGCCGGCAGCACCATATGCGCGCCGGTGCGAAAACCCGCCGGCGGCAGCCAGCGCAGGGTCAGCGCAAAGAGCGAGATCAGGCCGATGCCGACGAGGAAGCTCGGCATCGAGGCGAGCGCCACCGCCAGCGCATTGGTGCCCCGGTCGAGCCAGCCACCCGGCCTGAAACCGCAGGCGATGCCGAGCGGCAACGCGATGGCATAGGAGAGCAGCCAGCCGAGCGCGCCGAGCCCGAGCGTATAGCGGCCATGGTCGGCGAGCTCCTGCCAGACCGGCTGTCGCGACACCAGCGAGTGACCGAGATCGCCGCGCGCGAGCTGGCCGATCCAGCTCGCATATTGCGCCAGGACAGACCGATCCAGCCCCTCCTGCGCGCGGATCCGCGCGACCGATTCCGCCGTGACCCGGTCGTCGCCGCTGCGCGCTGCAGCAATGCGCAGGGCCGCATCCCCCGGCAACGCCTGGACGAAGGCGAAGCAGAGACTGGCGAGGACGAGCGCCGTCAGCACCGCCTGCACCAGACGCGAGGCGACGATGCGCAGGACGGTGCCCGCCGCGCCGCCGGGCCAGAGCGATGTCCGGGATGCGCTCACGACGCGATCGTAACCCTGTCGAAGAAGTAGCGCTGCTCGAGCGGGTCCGTGACGAAACCGGAGACCCGCGGATGAACGGCGACGATCTGGTCGTACCAGGTCACGGGGATGATCGGCAGCTCCTGATGGATGATACCGGCGATGGCGCGCCGGGCGGTGGCGCGGCGCTTCTCGTCCGCCTCGGCAAGATAGCGTGCCACCTCCTGCCGCAAACCGTCATGGCGCCAGTTCGTCGTGCCCGTCGAGCCCGGCGCGATCACGTCGGAGGCATAGTCGAGCGCAATGGTGCCGATGGGATCGGGCACGAAGACGGTATTGCGCGAGCTGAGGCCCAGTTCGAGCGAGCCGTCCTTCTGGGCCTCGTAGATCGCCTGCGCCTCGCCGACACTGATGGCGAGATCGAAGCCGATGGCGCGCAGCTGCGCCTGCATCGCCGTGGCGATCACCGGCAGTTCCGGCCGGTTGGCGAAGGTGCGGACCGTGCCGGCGAAGCGCACGCCGCCCTTGGCGCGGATGCCGTCGGCGCCGCGCGGCCAACCGGCGGCGTCGAGCAGGGCGTTGGCGGCGACCACGTCCTGCCGGAGCGGAGCCAAGTCGGCGAAGTGCCAGTCGGCGAGCGTCGGCGGCAGGTACTGGGTCGCCGCCAGCGCCTTGTTGCGCATGATGCCCGCCGCGATGCCCTCGCGATCCAGCGCCATGCTGAGCGCACGGCGCGCCGCAGCTTCGGCGAATTGCGGCTTGGCGCAATTCAGCATCAGGATATGGGTGCGGGGAATGATCACGCGCTCGATCGTCATGCCGGCCGAGGCCGCGCGGCCGACGCCCTGCGCCGCCAGGTTGAAGACGATGTCGGCATCCTTGGCGATGGCGATGTTGGTGCGGGTGTCGCCATTGCCGACCGCGTCGTAGCGAATAGCCGCGACGCGCGCCTTCTCGCCCCAATAGGCCTCGTGCCGGACCAGGGCCAGGCTGCGGGGCAGCTCGGCCGCGCCAACCTTGAACGGACCTGTGCCGATCAGCGCCCGCACGCGGCCTTCGCCGTCGAAGGCGCCGGGGGCGAGGACGGCGGCGGAGTTGTCGACCAGATAGGACAGGAGGGGGCCGAAGGGCCTGTCGAGCTTCAGCACGAGGTCCAGCCCATCGGCTTCGACAGCGGCGATGCCGACGCGCTTCAGATAAAGCGATTGCGGCAGCAGCCGGTCGAGCGACGCCTTGGCGGTCGCGGCATCGAGCCGGGTCCCGTCATGGAACACGGCGTCGCGCAGACGGAAGCGCCAGTGCAGCCCGTCGTCGCTGATGCTCCAGGACTGCGCCAGGCCCGGCGCGATGCGCCCGTCCGGCAGCGAGGCGACAAGCGTTTCCGTGATGCCGGCGCGGGCATAGGTGAAGCCGGCCTCGCCGAGGTCCAGCGTCTTGAATTCCCAGGGCTGTGCGACGCGCAGCTCGGCCGGTCCTGCGGCGCGCACGGCGATGGGGCGGGCGGCAAGGGCTGCGGCACCGGCAAGCGCGCCGGAGAGCAGGGCGCGACGGTCGAGGGGGGCGGACATCATGCGGAGGCTCCGGGCCTTTTGGAGGTGGGCGTCGGCTTGCGGGCCGAAAGGATGAAGGTGTCATCGTAGGTCGCGAGCAGCCGCAGCCGCTCGCTCCAGGAGGCGGCGGCCAGCTGGTGGCGCCTGATCCCGGTCAAGGGTCCGGTGCGGACCGCGTCGAAGCCGGCGGCGGAAGCCATGGCGGCGAGGGCGGGCGCCCGGAGCCCGTCACGGAAGAAGACCCCGCGCATGATCCGCTGATGCGCTGCCTCGTCCCAGAGACGCGGCGCGGCCACGAGCCGGTCGACCCAGCCCGACAGGCGTTGCAGCAGCCTCGTCCGCCGCGAACAGTTGACCCAATCGCCATCGATGACGACCAGCGCGCCGCCGGGCTTCAGCACGCGCAGCCAATCGGCCAGCGCGGCCTGCGGATCGACCAGCGTCCAGACAAGGTTGCGGCAGATCACCAGATCGTAGCGCGCGTCGGGCATCATCGTGTTCTCGGCATCGCCGAGATGGAAGCGCACTGCGGAGCCCCGATGCTTCGCCCTGGCGCGATCGATCATCGGCTCGCAGAGATCGAGCGCATCGACGCTGCAGCCGAAACCGAGCAGCACGCGCGTGACCTCGCCGGTGCCGGAGGCAAGTTCGAGCACGCGGTCGCCCGGGCGCAGCGGTGCATGGCTGGCGATCAGCCGCGCCCAGGCGTCGAACTCGCCGGTGGAGCGGATCCTGTGGGCATAGGAGAGATCGAAGGTCTCGGCGCGCCGCGACCAGTAGGCGCGGATCTCGTCCTTCAGGCCGAAATTTGCCGGCGCCGGCACTGCGTCTCGCGCGGCGTCTAGGGTCTGGTCCTGCAGCATCCGTCACCGGGCTCCGGCGAGCGGGGAGCGGTCGGTGCTGTGGCGCCGTTGCGTTCCGGATGCGCGAAAAATCCGCGCGGGAGAGCGACCGTCATCAGAGCTCCTTCCGGGGCACCCCGCCCGGTCGATTGGCTTCACGATGCCGGCAGGTCTCCTGGCTCGCGGGTCGATGCTCCGTTCGGCCTTCCCGGGCGAACCCAGTGGCGTGATCGAACGTCGCTCGCCGCTGACAGTTGCGGGGGCAGCTCCGGATTTGCGCCCTGACGGGCCCGCACCGGATTCCCTTTTGATCCCTCTCGGGAGCCGACGCGGCGAACAGAGCATGCGGGCCGCGGCACTGCAAGACAGAATGTCGCAGGCGCACTGCGGCGCCGCAGTGACAGTCTTTTGGCTGGTCAGGCGTGTCATTTCAGCCCGTCCACAGGCGCGATAAGCATTGGGGAATGGGCGGGCGGCAGATCGGGCATCGGGAGGTCCGGGCAACACAGTGAGATTTTGTTACAGTATAACATAACTCGATTGTCAACGGCCTCCCGGACGGGCGCGGCAGCACGCCCCCTTTGACAGCGTATGAGGTGGTGCTACCAAGCGGGCGAGGAGAGCCCCTCTTGTCCGCCATTCGCCAGACAGCAGCACGTCGTTGGGTCGCGATCGCCGCGGCCTATCTGCTCGTGCTGCAGGCCGTGTTCGCGGGGCTCGCCTCCGGCGCCCAGGCCGGCGGCGTGACGCTCGACCGCTCGCTGGCGATGACGCTGTGTGCGCCGGGCGAGATGCCGGTCACGTCCGGAGGCGATCAGGGCACGCCCCATCACGACCGGATGAATTGCTGCGTGCTCGGCTGCGCCTTTTCGGGCGGCGGTCTGCCCGCCCCGGCCGCGAGCTTCCTGCCGGTGGTGCATCGCCCGGCCGACCTGATCGCCTTCGCGCGCCATCTCGATGCGCCGCAAGGGTTCATTGCCGGTCGGTCGCCGGCCAATCCGCGCGCGCCCCCCGCTCTCGTCTGAACCGGGACCGGGCTGCGCCGACGCATCGCGCCTTCGCGACGTCGGCGACCCCGCTCGCGACCGGTCTCACGCTCGGCAACCCGGCCACGACCTGGCCGGCGGCCGCTTTGACGAGACCGATCTCCCTGCTCGCCCGCCCCTGATCGCCTCGCGATCCCTCCGCCACGCTCTCTGAGCCGGCCCCGTCTGCAGCCGCGCGCAATCCGCCTGCGGCCGCCGCCCAACACCCGCCTCCCCCAAACTCGTCAACCCTTCGAGGATTCTGCCATGAACAAGCCCGTCCACTATCTCGCCGCCGCGATGCTGACCCTCACCAGCGTGGTCGCGCTGGCGCATGACTACACGCTCGGCTCCCTGAAGATCGACCATCCCTGGACGCGGGCAACGCCCGGCGGCGCCAAGGTCGCCGGCGGCTATCTTACGGTCCAGAACAATGGCTCCGCATCCGACAGGCTTCTGGGCGGTTCGTCCGATATCGCCGGCCGCGTGGAAATCCACGAGATGGCGGTCAAGGACGGCATCATGACGATGCGTCCGCTGGACAACGGGCTCGAGGTCAAGGCCGGCGACAAGGCCGAGCTGAAGCCAGGCGGCTACCACATCATGTTCATGGACCTGAAACGCCCCCTGAAGGAGGGCGAGCGCGTCAAGGGCACGCTGCAGTTCGAGAAGGCCGGCACGGTCGCCGTCGAGTTCGCCGTCCAGGCCGTCGGCGCCCGCGACACCGGCCACAAGCACTAAGGCGGGGCGCGACCCATGATGCACCTCCCGTTCAAATCCCTGCTGGTCGGCGCTGCGCTGCTGGCCTCTTCGCTTGCGGCGTTCGCCGCCCCCACCGAGATCACTGACGCGCTCGGCCGCAAGGTCTCGGTCGAGCTGCCGGTCAAGCGCATCGCGGTGAACTTCAATTTCGAGGAGTTCACCGCGGTCGCTGGCCTCGATGGCTGGAGCAAGGTCGTCGGCATCTCGCGCGCGCCATGGGAAGGCTGGCGCCCGCTGATCTTCAACCGCTACAAGGCGGTGATCCCGAACCTCGCGGCGATGCCGGATATCGGCTTCACCGAAGACAACAGCCTGAGCGCCGAGAAGGTGATCGGCCTGAAGCCCGACGTGCTGCTGATGTCGGAATGGGGCTACAAATCCGCCACGACGCAGATGGAGCAGATCGAGGGCGCCGGTATCCCGATCCTGGTGATCGACTACAACGCCCAGCTGCTGGAACGCCATCTCGCTTCGACGCGCGCGCTCGGCAAGGTCACCGGCGCGGCGGCCCGCGCCGAAGAGCTCGCGATACTCTACGAGCGCGAATACAACGACGTGCTGGCCCGTGTCGCCAAGGCCAAGGCCGCCGGCGCCAAGGCGAAGAAGGTCTATGTCGAGCTCGGCCAGGCCGGCGCCGAGACCATCGGCAACACCTACAACAACACGATGTGGGGCAAGATTGTCACCACGCTGGGCGCCGAGAACATCGCCGCCGGCAAGATCCCCGGCCCCTGGGGACCGCTCAACGCGGAAGCCGTGATCGCCGAGAACCCTGACTTGATCCTGATGGCGTCGTCCTCCTGGGTGGGCCGGCCCAAGGCGGTCCGCACCGGCTACGACATCCTGGAAACCGAGACCCGCGCCAGCCTGATGCCTTATGCGCAGCGCGCCGGCTGGGCCGACCTCAAGGCGATCAAGACCGGCGACATCAACGCCATCGAGCACGGGCTCGCCCGCACGCTCTACGACTTCGTGGCGATGCAATACATCGCCAAGCGGCTTTACCCCGAGCAGTTCGCGGACGTCGATCCGATGTCGTCCTTCAAAGCCTATCACGAGAAGTATCTGCCGATCGCCTTCAGCGGCACCTGGATGCTGCCTCTGAAGCCCTGAACCGGGCCCGCATCACCTTGGGGAGCCGCGACTCCGGCCGCGGCTCCCGACGATCCAAAACCGCCATCCTTCGCCTCCCGGAGACTTCCATGATCGCCCCTCTCAGGGCCCTGCTCGTCGCGGCAGCCTTGCTCGCCAGCCCCTTCGCCGCGACCGCGGCGCCGACAGAGATCGTCGACGCGCTCGACCGCAGGGTCACCGTCGACCTGCCCGCCAAGCGCCTCGTGGTGAACTTCAACTTCGAGGAGTTCACGGCGGTTGCCGGCGTCGCGGGCTGGCAGACCGTCGTCGGCATGTCGCGCACGGCCTGGGAGGGCTGGCGGCCGTCGATCTTCAAGCGTTACACGGCGGTCATCCCCAATCTCGCGGCGATGCCCGATGTCGGCCTGATCGAGGACGGCAGCTTCAGCGCCGAGAAGTTGATCGCGCTCAAGCCCGACGCCTTCCTGGTGGCGGACTGGATGTTCACCGCGCTCGGCAGCGAGCGGGAGCGGATCGAGGCGGCGGGCATCCCGATCGTCGTCATCGACTACAACGCCCAGATCCTGGAGCGCCACCTCGCCTCGACCCGTGCACTCGGCAGGATCACGGGCTCAGACGCCCGCGCGGAAGAGCTCGCAACCTTCTATGAGAGCCAGTATCGCGATGTTCTGGCCCGGGTCGCGAAGGCCAATGTCGCCCGCAAGCCGCGCACCTATGTCGAGGTCGGGCCGGACGGCGCCGACACCGTCGGCGTCAGCTACGCCACGACGATGTGGGGTAAGATCCTGACGCTGCTGGGCAGCGAGAACATCGCCGTCGGCAAGCTCGCCGGGGCTTCGGGGCGGATGAACCCGGAAGCCGTCATCGCCGCCGATCCCGATGCGATCTTCATCGCCGGTTCGTCCTGGGCCAACAAGCCCAGGGCGGTGAAGACCGGCTACGAGATGAGCGAGGAGCAGACCCGCGCATCGCTTGCGCCCTACGCCGCGCGTGCCGGCTGGGCCAATCTGACGGCGGTCCACACCGGCAACGTCAACGCGATCGAGCACGGCCTGAGCCGCTCGCTCTTCGACTTCGTGGCGATGCAGTACATCGGCAAGCGGCTCTATCCGGAGGCCTTCGCGGATGTCGATCCGGCGGCGTCCTTCAAGGCCTATCACGAGAAGTATCTGCCCGTGGCCTATGGCGGCACCTGGATGCTGCCGCTGAAACCATGACCGCAATCTCCCTCACCGCGACCTATGCCGCGATGGGCGCGCGGCGCGCCGTTGTGCTCGCCATCGGCTGCGTCGCCATCCTCGTGAGCCTCGTGCTCGACGTCGCGACCGGGCCGGCCTTCCTGCCGGTCGCGGCGGTGGCGAAGTCGGTCTTCGGGCTGGCGCAGGACCGCACGGTCGATGCCATCGTCTGGTCGATCCGCTTGCCGATTGCGTTCGTGGCGCTCGTCGTCGGGGCGGCGCTGGGCTTGTCGGGTGCGATCATGCAGACGATCCTCAACAACCCGCTGGCGTCGAGCTACACGCTCGGCGTCTCGGCCGGAGCCGGCTTCGGCGCGGCCCTCGTCATCGTGCTCGGCGTCGCCATGCCGGTGCCGGAGGCCTGGGGCATTCCGCTGATGGCGTTCCTCTTCGCCGGCATCGCCTGTGCCGGGGTCTACGGCATCGGCCAGGCGCGGGAGTCCTCGCCCGAGATGCTGGTGCTGGCGGGCATCGCGCTGCTCTTCCTGTTCCAGGCGCTGCTGGCGCTCTTGCAGTTCGTCGCCTCGCCCGAGGCGCTGCAACAGATCGTGTTCTGGCTGTTCGGCTCGCTGCAGAAGGCGAGCTGGAGCAAGCTCTGGATCATCACGGCGGTGCTTGCGGCCTGCATCCCCGTCCTCGTCGTCGATGTCTGGCGGCTCACCGCGCTGAAGCTCGGGGACGAGCGGGCGCGGGGGCTGGGTGTCGATGTCCGGCGGCTGCGGCTGCGCTCCTTCGTGCTGATTTCGGCGCTGACGGGCGTCGCGGTCGCCTTCGTCGGGACGATCGGGTTTGTGGGGCTGGTGGCGCCGCATATCGCGCGGATGCTCGTCGGCGAGGACCAGCGCAGCTTCCTGCCGGCGTCGGCGCTCTATGGGGCGCTGCTTTTGTCGATGGCCTCGATCGCCAGCAAGACCGTGCTGCCCGGCGCGATCGTGCCGATCGGCATCGTCACCTCGCTGATCGGCGTGCCCTTCTTCGTCTGGCTGATCCTGCGCAACCGGAGGGCCTTCTGGTGAAGCTGACCGTCGCAGGATTGAGCGTCCGCTATAGCGCGACGCAGGCGATCGAGGCGGTGGACGTCGCCGCCCATCCCGGCGAGGTGCTCGCCATCATCGGCCCCAACGGCTCGGGCAAGTCCTCGCTAGTCAAGGCCATCGCCGGGCTGGTGAAGCATGGAGGCGTGGTCAGGTTCGACGGCTCGCCGGTCAGGCCAGAGCGTATCGGCTACATGCCGCAGGACATCGGCGCGCGCGCCGCACTGACCGTACTCGAAGCGGTGCTGCTCGGGCGGCTCGGACGGCTGGGCCTGCGGGTCCGGCCTGAGGATCTCGCCGCTGTCGAGGCGGTGCTGGGCGAACTCGACCTGATGCCGCTCGCCTCGCGCTATCTCGGGGAGCTCAGCGGCGGCCAGCGCCAGCTCGTCTTCCTGGCGCAGGCGCTAGCCTCCGAGCCTGCACTGCTCCTGCTCGACGAGCCGATCAGCGCGCTCGACATCCGCCACCAGCTCGAGGTGATGGAGATCGTGCTGCGCATGACCAAGAGCCGCGGCCTGACCACGCTCGTCATCCTGCACGATCTCAACATCGCCGCGCGCTTTGCCGACCGGGTGCTGGTGATGCGTGCGGGCCGCGCCATCTGCTGCGGGCGGCCCGAGGCGGTGATCGATGCCGCGATGGTCGCAAGCGTGTTCGGCGTCGAGGCGACCTTGTCTGCGGACCCCGATGGACGCCTGATCGTCACGCCGCTGCGGGCGATCGCGGCAGCCTGAGACGGCCGCCGCCCCTATCGCCACTCCGGCGCCTCTCAGCGGAAGGGCGGGCTGTATTGCAGGCCGCCATTCGTCCAGAGCGCGTTGGGTCCGCGCGCCAGTTTCAGCCGGGACTGTGCGCCGAGATAGCGCTCGAAGGACTCGCCGTAGTTGCCGACGGTCGCGATGATGCGGACGACCCAATCGTTGCTCACGCCCATCGCCTCGCCGAACTTGCCGTCCAGGCCCAGGAAACGCCGGATCTCGGGATTGGCCGACTTCGTCATCTCGCGGACATTGGCCTGTGTGACGCCCAGCTCCTCGGCATTGACCAGCGCCGCGACCGTCCAGCGCACGAGGTTGAACCAGCCCTCGTCCCCGGTACGCACCCAGGGCCCGAGCGGCTCCTTGGAGATGACTTCCGGCAGAACCACATGCCCGTCGGGGTCCTGCAGCTTGAGCTTCACCGCGGCCAGTGCGGAGACGTCCGTGGTGTAGGCGTCGCAGCGCCCGGCCTCATAGGCCTTGAGCGCCTCCTCCGAGGTCGAGAAGGCGGCAGGTTCGTATTTCATGCCGAGCTTGCGGAAATAGTCGGCGAGGTTGAGTTCGCTCGTCGTGCCCTGCGCCACGCAAACCGAAGCACCGTCGAGCTTCGTTGCGCTGGTCACGCCGAGCCTGTTTGCCACCATGAAGCCCTGGCCGTCATAGTAGTTCACGGCGGTGAAGGTGACGCCCTGGCCGAGATTGCGCGACAGCGTCCAGGTCGTGGTGCGCGGGAGGACGTCGATCTCGCCGCCCTGCAGGGCGATCAGCCGGTCCTTCGAGGTCAGGGGCACGAACTTCGCCTTGTCGGGATCGTTGAAGATCGCGACCGCGAGCGCCCGGCAGATGTCGATGTCGAAGCCGTTCCAGCGCCCGGCTGCATCCTGGATCGAGAAGCCGGCGACGCCGGGGCTCGTTCCGCAGATGATGTGGCCGCGCTCCCTGATCTTGGCGAGCGTGCCGCTGGTCTGGGCGGCGGCCGGCGTCGCCAGCGCTGCGAGCGCAGCCAGTCCGATCAGCAGATGTCTCATGATGGTCCCCTTTTATGGCTTTAGTCGACGGCAGGCACAGCTCTCCTCGCGCGGCGGGCTCGAGGCTCGCCGCGTCAGTTTCATCCCGGCTCTTCTTGTCGGTCAGGCGACCCTTGTGGTGGGCCTGGGCTCGAGCGCGACCAGCAGCGCGTCGAGGTCGTTCCAGAGGTCGTCCTCGTCTTCGAGGCCGATGCTGATGCGCAGCACCGGGCCTTCCTGTGTCCAGGGCACGACGCTGCGGTCGCCCTTCACCGCCATCGGCGCGATCAGGCTACGCGTGCCACCCCAGGAGGCGCCGATTGCGAAGATTTTCAGCGCGGTCAGCGCAGCCTCGAGAGCCTCCTCGGACACCGGCTTCAGCACGAGGCTGAACACCCCCGATGAGCGCCCCATGTCGCGCCGCCAGAATTCATGGCCGGGGCAGGAGGGCAGCGCCGGATGCAGCACCGTCTCGACCGCCGGCGAATGCGCCAGGCGCTTGGCGAAATCCTCGGAGACCCGACCCATATGGGCGACGCGCAGCCCCATGGTCTCGATGCCGCGCAAGGCGAGCTGGCATTCGTCGGGCGAGACACCGACGCCATAGCCGCGCAGCAGTTCCTTGAGCTTCTGGCGCAGGCTCATATCGGAAACGGTGATCGAGCCGAGCAGCAGGTCGGAATGGCCGCCGACATATTTCGTCAGGGCCTCGCAGGCGAAATCGGCGCCATGGGCCAGCGGCTTGAAGATCAGCGGCGTCGCCCAGGTGTTGTCGCAGCCGACGAGGCAGCCCTTCGCCTTGGCGGCCCTCACGATGGCAGGCACGTCCTGCACCTCCATCGTGCCGGAGCCCGGCGACTCGACCCAGACCAGCTTCGTGGCGTCGTCGATCAGATCGGCGATGCCGGCCCCGATCAACGGATCGTAGACGCCGTAATTGATGCCGCGCGGCTTCAGGTAATCCTCGCAGAAGCTGCGCACCGGCGGATAGACATGGTCGGGGATCAGCACCTTGTCGCCCGGCATCAGCACGGCGAGCATGACCATGGTCACGGCCGCCTGGCCGGATGGCACCAGCACGGTGCGCACGCCCCCATGCAGCGCGGTGAGCTGCGCCTCCAGCGTGCGGGTCGTCGGCGTGCCATGCAGCCCATAGGTGTAGCCGTCGAAGCCGCGATATTTGCGCGCCGCGAAGCTCGCCGCATCCTTGTAGACGATGGTCGAGGCGCGATGCGTCGGCACGGCCAGCGAGGCATAGCCCTCCTCGTTGACGGCCGGGTGGTGAACGCAGCGGGTCAGGTCGTGCATGGAAATCCCTCTCTCGGACCCATGCGTACGCCATCGTCCCGCCGCTGCAATCAGGCCCGGAGCATGAGATGATGCCTGGATGTTATGGCCTCGACCGCTGAGGCAGGCGGCTCAGCGCTCAGCCATCAGGCAGTCGATGAAGTCGCGCACCAGCTGCGATTTTGGCCGGTCGGCGGGGAGCAGCAGCACGCTCTTGCTGTGTACGGCGGGCTCGAAGGGCCGCAGCACCACCTTGGACTGATCGAAGCCCGCAATTGCATAGGGGCTGACGAGGCCGATGCCGACCCCCTCCGAGACGAGGGTGAAAACGGTCGCCGCATAGATCGTCTCGACGACGATGCGCGGCGGCGCGGCCCCCGCCTCGGCGATGGCGAGGTCGAGCCGCTGGCGCGCCCTGTCCTCCGGCACATAGGCGACGAAGTCGCGGTCCGCGAGATCGTGGGGCGTGATGACAGCCCGCTCCGCGAGCGGGTGCCCCAGGGGGATCGCGCAGAAAGCCCGCGGCGAGACGAAGGGCTGGTGGATGAGCCCGCTGACATCGACCTCGTCGGCGGCCAGACCAAGATCGAACTCACCAGCGACGACGCCGTTGCGGACGTCCCGCGAGGGCAGAACCATCAGCGTCACCGCCGTGTCGGGCCGTCGGTCGCGGAAGCGCCGGACGGCCCTCGGCACCAGCGAAGCCCCCAATGCCGAGAGCGAGGCGACCCGGATCTGGCCGGCGCCATGGTCGCGGATGCGGGCGGCCGCGGAGCGGATCTTGTCCATGCCACGGAAGGCGGCCTGGACCTCGTCATAGAGCAGGCGCCCCTCTGGCGTCGGCACGATGCGGTTGCGCACCCTGTCGAAGAGCAGGAAGCCGATGGAGGCTTCGAGATCGGCAATGGTGCGGCTGACGCCGGGCTGCGTGACGCCGAGCAATTCGGCCGCCCGAGAGATCGTGCCGGCCTTCATGACGGCGACGAAGGTCTCGATCTGGCGGCTGTTCACGGATCACGGACCCCGGCGACATCCCGCGGGCGCAACGGGCCGTTGAGGGAAACCACAGCCCGTCGTCCGGTGCAATCAGCGGCGCATGGCCGGCGTTTCGACGGGGAGGCCCCTGGCGCGGGCGGCGAGATACAGTTCCAGCGCCAGATATTCCGGCCCGCCCGCCTCGAACTGCGTCGCGCGCACGCCGAGCGAGCAGGCCCGCAGGCGCCGGTGCAGCGAGCCGACATCGTTCCATTCCAGCCGGTAGGCCGGGTAGCCGGTGCCGGTGCCATGGCTGATGGTGTCGCCGCGCAGCTTCTGGCCGACGAGGCCGTCATGGCATTGCTGGCAGGAGAGGTTGAGCTGACCCTGCCTGCGCTCGAAAAAAGCCTTGCCGGCTTCATAGTAGGGCTGCGCCGGCCCGTCGGTGCGGACCTGCATCGGCAGGCCGCGCGAAAGCGAGGCGAGATAGGCGGTCAGCGACAGAAGCTCCGGCGTCTCGTAGCCGAAGGCGGGCTGTGACTGCCGCTCGACCCGGCACTGCTCGATGCGGCCTTCGAGGTTTACGAGCCGGCCCGTGGCGGCATCGACCTGCGGGTAGCGCGTGGCGGCACCGCGCAGGCTCTGCTGCGGTTCGACATGGCAGCCGATGCAGGCCTGCCCCTCGCCAGCCGGACGGCGGCTGAAAAGCTCGCGACCCTGCTCGACCCAGAAAAATCCGGGATTGCGCGTCTCGTCCGCCTGCTGCCGGCGCAATTCGGGGGAGAGGAAGTCGGTGCCGGATTTGATCTCGGCGAGGGCGGGATTGGCGGAGACGGCAACGAAGGCGAGCAGAATGAGAAACGCGATCCTTGTCCTCGAACCACAGCCCTCAGCCTGAGGAGCAAGCGGAGCTTGCGTCTCGAAGGATGGTCCAGGGCGGTCTGACACATCCTTCGAGACGCCGCTGACGCGGCTCCTCAGGATGAGGTCTGAGAATAATCGCAGGCCAAGTCCGAAGAGGCTCACGTCACGGTCAACCGGGCGGTGCGGGTGTAGGTCGCGCCGCCGTCCTCGCGCCATTCGAAGACGATGTCGCCGGTCTCGATCGCCCGCGTCGTGAAGGAGACGAAGGGGTTGGCGGCGACGCCTGTGTGCATGTCGAGCCGGAAGATCGTCTCGCCGGCATAGGTCGCAGTCAGCCGATTGAGGATCTTGCGCGGCACGGTGCCGCCCTTGCCGTCGGACTGGCCGCCGCGGTCCATCGGGTGGCGGGTCAGCACCTTGATCTCGACGATCTCGCCGGCGCGGACGCTGGCCGGCAGGCTGATGCGGGCATTGAAGTTCATGCGCGCTCTCCCTCAACCGCCGTCGATGCAGGCACTGAGCGTCACGACGATGTCGGCCTCCGCGAGGAGGAAGCGCCCGTCGCTCAGCGCGGCCACGGCGGCGACCTTCTGCGACTGCGCGATCCGCAGCGTCGTCGCGACCTCGGCCCGCCCAGCGCGGGGACCGAGATGGAAGCGCGCCATGTCCGGAAAGGGGTTCTTCTCGGCGATGAGATGGATCCAGCGGACATGCTCGGCCGGCGTCATCGGGCTGTCGATGCGGATGCGGGTGTCGACGGCATTGCCGTTCTCGGCGAGCGCCGGGATCTCGAGCCTGATGCGCGCGCGCTCCGGCACAGCGCCTTCGGTGACGCGGGCAATGAGCTGCGCGAGGTCCGGCGGCGTGTCGGCGGCAGCCGCGGGCGGAAGCCCGGCGGCCAGCAGGCTGGCCGCCGGGCCCGCCAGCAGGCTGCGGCGGTCGATCCCCGCTTCAGTCCGCGCGGAGCGTGGCGAGATAGCTGACGACATCCTCGATCTCCTGGGCCGAGAGGGCGGGCTTGCCGCGATAGGCCGGGGCGACATCCTGCAGGTTTTCAGTCCTGAAATAGGGCGGCATCACGGTTTGCGGGTTCAAAAGCGAGGCATCGACCAGCCGCAGCCGAATCTGGCCGGCGTCCAGCCTCCCACCCACGCCAGCGAGCGGCGGCCCGATCGAGCCCTGGAACGGCTCCGACGGGTCAGCGCCGCGGTGGCAGATCAGGCAGTTGCCGCGCTCACGGTCCCGCACCAGCGCCGCGCCGCGCGGCGCATCGCCGGCGAGGCCGCCAAGCGGCGCGGGGATCGCGTCGCCGACGACCGCATAAGGTTCGAGCGCGGTGGCGGGCGACACGGCCGGCCAAGCCAGCAGCGCGGCGCCCAACCCGATCCGCGCCCGCATGCCGGCCCTGCTCACGCCTTCTTCAGGTCGGCGTTCTTGAGCGGCAGGTTGCGGATGCGCTTGCCGGTGGCGGCGAAGATCGCGTTCAGCACGGCAGGCGCCGCGACCGCGATCGTCGGTTCGCCGACGCCGCCCCAGAAACCGCCGGACGGCACCAGAACGGTCTCGACCGCGGGCATCGCCTCCAGCCGCATCACCTCGTAGGTGTCGAAGTTCTCCTGCTCGACGCGCCCGCCCTTGATGGTGATCTCGCCATAGAGCGCCGCCGAGAGACCGTAGACGAAGGAGCCCTCGATCTGGCGTTCCACCTGCGCCGGGTTGACGACATGGCCCGGATCGGTCGCCGCCACGATGCGAAGCACCTTGAGCTTGCCCTCGGGACTGACCGAGACCTCGGCCACGGCCGCGACATAGGCGCCGAAGCCCATGGTCTGGCAGATGCCGCGGAAGACACCGGCCGGCAGCGGCTTGCCCCATTCCGCCTTCTCGGCTGCGGCATTGAGCACGGCGAGATGCTTGGGATGGTTCTTCATCAGGGTCCGGCGGAACTCCAGCGGGTCCTTGCCGGCGGCATTGGCCAGTTCGTCGATGAAGGATTCGAGGTAGATCGCGTTCTGGTTCAGGTTGACGCCGCGCCAGAAGCCTGGCGGCACATGCGGATTGCGCATGGCGTGGTCGATCAGGAGATTCGGGATGGAATAGCCGATCGAGGCTTCGGGCCCCGAGGCGTTCAGCCCCTGGAAGACGACCGGGTCGCGACCGTTCTGGATGTTCTGCGGGAAGATGCCGGCGACGATCGACTGGCCGGAGATGCGCATGTGCAGGCCGGTCAGGTTGCCGTCCTTGTCGAGCGCGCCGGTCATCTTGCACTGGGTCAGCGGGTGGAAGCGGCCATGCAGCATGTCCTCCTCGCGCGACCAGATCAGCTTCACCGGCGTGCCGGGGATCTGCTTGGCGATCGCGACGACCTGGCGGACCCAGTCATGCACCGCGCCGCGCCGGCCGAAGCCACCGCCGAGATCGATCTTGTAGGCCTCGCATTTCGCGATCGGCAGGCCGGACGCCTCCGCCGCCGCGGCGAGCGCAGCCTCGCCGTTCTGCGTCGGCGTCCAGACCTCGCATTTCTCCGGCGTGTAGAGCGCCGTGGCGTTCATCGTCTCCATGCAGGCATGGTTCTGGAAGGGGTAGGAATAGACCGCCTCGATGGTGCGGGCGGCACCGGCCATCGCGGCCTTCACATCGCCGTTCTGGTTGCCGACCACGGCCTCGGGCACGTCCAGCCCTTCCTTCAGCCAGGCGGCGAGGCTCTCGCTGGAGACGTTGGCGTGCGGCCCCTCGTCCCAGACGATCGGCAGCGCATCGAGGGCCGTCTTGGCACGCCACCAGGTGTCGGCCACGACCGCAACCGCGCTGTCGCCGACCGGCAGGACGTGCTTCACGCCCGGCATGGCCTGGATCTTGGCGGCATCGAAGCTCTTAACCTTGCCGCCGAAGACGGGGCAGTCCTTGATTGCGGCGTTGAGCATCCCCGGCAGCTTGAAGTCCATGCCGTAGATTTTGGCGCCGTTGGTCTTGTCGGCGGTGTCGAGCCGGGGCAGCGGCTTGCCGGCGATGGTCCAGTCCTTCGGATCCTTCAGCGCCACATCCTTGGGCGCCTCAAGCTTGGCCGCCGCAGTGGCGACCTGGCCGTAGCGCAGCGAGCGGCCAGAGACCTTGTGGGTAATGACGCTCTTCTCGGCGCTGCATTCGGCGGCCGGCACCTTCCATTCGTTGGCGGCCGCCTGGATCAGCATGGTGCGCGCAGCAGCGCCGCCCTTGCGGACATATTCGTGGCTCTCGCGGATGCCGCGGCTGCCGCCGGTCGAGAAATTGCCCCAGATGCGGTTGCGGGCGACGTTCTGGCCGGGCGTGGGGTATTCGGTCGTGACCTTCGCCCAATCGCAGTTCAGCTCCTCGGCGACGAGCTGGGCGAGACCGGTCAACGTGCCCTGCCCCATTTCCGAGCGGGCGATGCGGATCACCACCTTGTCGTCGGGATGGATGACGACCCAGGCATTGATCTCGGGCACGGCGCCCTGCGCGTTGGCCTCGCCGAAGGGGATGGCGAAGCCGAAGCTGAACGCGCCGGCGGCCGCGGCCGAGCCGGCGAGCAGGCTGCGGCGGGAGAGCGCCGGGCCGGTGGAAGGCTTGTTGGCAGAGAGGGTCGTCATGTCGTCCTCCGGATCAGGTTGGCGCGAGGGAGGCGGCGGGCGATGATCGCACCGGCCTCGACCCCGCGGGGAAGGGAAGCAGGCGAAAGATCAGCCGCGGCCGAGCGTTCCGCCCGCGACGACGTCGAGGATCGCGGTCTTCACCCGCGCATAGGTGCCGCAGCGGCAGATATTGGTGATCTCGGCTGCGATGTCGGCCTCGGTCGCCTTCGGATTAGCCTGCAGCAGCGCCGCGGTCGCCATGATCATGCCGCTCTGGCAGAAGCCGCATTGCGGCACGTCGTGCTTGATCCAGGCCTGCTGGATCGGATGCTTGCCGTCGGGGGAGAGGCCCTCGATGGTGACGATCTTCTGCTCGGCGGTGACCGCATCGAGCGGCAAGGCGCAGGCGCGCGTCGCCACGCCGTCGATATGGACCGTGCAGGCGCCGCACTGGGCGACACCGCAGCCATATTTCGTGCCGGTCAGGCCGATCTGTTCGCGGATGACCCAGAGCAGCGGCGTATCGCCGGCTGCCTCGACGTCGATGATCTTGCCGTTCACATTGAGCTTCGCCACCGCAGACCTCCCGGTTCTTGGATCAAGAAGGACAGCGGGAGAGCCAGCGCGCCCCGCCGCAAAGCCGGCACGCGCCGCGGCGCACCAGCCAGACTTGAATTGGAACAGAGTGAAGCTCAGTTGCGGCCGCAAGCCAACCACCGCCGCCGCCGCGATCACGCGGCGTGAAAGGTCGATTTTTCTCCTCCCTGGCACCGACACGGCCGATTTTCCGCGTCGGCGCAGGGTTTGACGACGGGAACGACCCGCGCGACCGGGAGAGGCTCCCGGCTCGGAATCACGGCAACGTGATGGCGGTCTTCAGCGCCCGACGCCGTCGAGGTTGGCGGTCGTCCGAGACCTGCCGCGGCGCGCCGGAGCGGCCGGCGGTTTTGCCTGTGCCTGAACCTGCGGCGCGTCCTCGCCCGCATGCTCGAAGGCCCAGATTTCCTTGGCGCGGTCCCAGTGCCGGCGGTCCTCGCCATCGGGGCGCCCATCCTCGGTCCAGAGGCGGTAGGCGATCTTCCTGATCTCGCCGAGAGCCTTGTCGTCTTCCATGATGGATCCTCCATCTTGCGGCCGATGCCGGCCCGTCGCGGGCGGCAAGCCCTCTCCGCAGAACCCCGCTCCGGCGTCGACGTTCCCGGCTGCGCGTCAGTTCGGGATCGTCACAAGCCTAGCCGAGCGGCGCCGTCGGCTCGACCGGCAAGGTGACGATGCGGATGGCCGTATCGTCGGGGTCGTTGGCAATGTCGAAGCCGAGCTGGCGGCAGAGTGCGAGCATGCGCGTGTTCTCGGCCAGGACCTGGCTGCGGATGATCTTGAGCCCCTCCGCCCGCGCCCATTCGATGATCAGCGTCATCAAGCTCCAGCCCAGCCCCAGCCCCTTCATGTCCGAGCGCAGGAGGATGGCGTATTCGGCCTCCTCATGGGCGATGTCGGCATGGAGGCGCACCACCCCCGCGACCTCGCCCGCCTCGTCCAGCGCCACGAAGGCCATGGCGCGCGCGTAGTCGAGCTGCGTCAGATGCGCGAGGAAGGCATGGCTGAAGGCCTTCACCGGCGCGAAGAAGCGCAGTCGCAGATCCTCCGGCGTGACCTTCGTGAGCATCTCCGCGATGGCCCCCTCGTCGTCGGGGCGGATCGGCCGCACGTCGAAGGTACGGCCGCCCCGCAACGCCATCCGCTTCGCCCAGGATGCGGGATAGGGCCGGATCGCCGGGCGGCGGCGCTGCTCGGGCCGGCGCTCCAGCATGATGCGGGCATCGACAGCGATGACGCCGGTCTCGTCGGCGAGAAGGGGGTTGAGGTCGAGCTCGCGGATCTCGGGCAAATCGACCGCCATCTGGCCGACGGCGACGATCGCAGCCGCAACCGCCTCAAGCTTTGCAGCGGGCACGTCGCGATAGGCGGCGAGCACGCGCGAGACGCGGGTCCGCGCGATCAGTCGCGCCGCGAGGCCGAGATCGAGCGGCGGCAGGGCGACATGGCTGTCGTCGATCAGCTCGGCGGCCGTCCCGCCCCGGCCGAAGACGACGACCGGGCCGAAGCAGGGATCGGTGGCGAAGCCGACGATGAGTTCGCGGGCCTTGGCGCGCTGGGCCATGGGCTGCACGGCCAGCCCGGTGATGCGCGCGCGGGGCCGCTCCTGCGTGACCCGCGCCAGTATGCGCTGCGCCGCATCGCGGATCGCGGCCTCGGTCGCAAGATCGAGCGCGACGCCGCCGACATCGGATTTGTGGACGATGTCGGGCGAGACGATCTTCAGCGCCACCGGCCGGCCTGACGACAGGAAGGGCTTGGCCGCGACCAGCGCCGCCTCGACATCCGCAGCCAGCACCGGCTTCAGCTCGGGAACGCGATAGATCGCCAGCAGCGCGGAGACCTCGCCGGCGTCGAGCCAGTCGCGCTCCTGCGCCAGCGCGCGGGCGACGATGGCGCGTGCCTGAGCGAGGTCGGGCGGCGGCACCTCGCCCGCCGCGGGCGGCGTCGCCATCAGTTCGGTCTGGAGGCGGGCATGGCGCAGCAAATGCTGGAAGCCGAGGACGGCTTCCGCGCCGGTCGCGAAGGAGGGCAACCCGGCGGCGGCGAAGCGCGCGCCGATCGCCTCGTCCCCGCCAATCCAGGCCGCCAGGACGAGCTTGCCGCGCCCGGCCTCCTGCGCCGCGGCGACGACCGCCTCCGCGCAGGCTTCCGCCTCGGCGAGGCGATGCGGCGCATGCACGGCCAGAACCGCGTCGACGCCGCCATCGGCGAGCAGGGCTGTGACGGTCTGAGCATAATCAGCCGGCGTCGCGACCTCGACGATCGCCTCGCGTTCGGCCTCGATCGCGTCGCCGTCGCGAAGCGCCAGCCGACCCCCGAGCTGTCGCAGCCGCCCGGCCGCGAGAGCGGCGAGGCCCGCGCCATTGCTGACGATCGCCAGACGGCCGCCGACGAGCTGGCGGCTGCGCCCGAGCGTTTCCGCCGCGGCGAAGAGCTCGTCGAGATCGTTGACGCGCAGCAGGCCGGCACGGTGGAAGGCGGCGTCATGGGCGCGGTCGGAGGTCACGATCAGGCCGGCATGGGTCAGTCCCCCGCTCCGGTCGGATGGCTGCCAGGGCTTCAGCACGAGCACCGGCTTGAGACGAGCCGCCGCCCGCGCCGAGGAGAGGAAGCGCCCCGCATCCTCGACCTCGTCCAGCGCCAGCAGGATCGCGCGGGTGCGGCCGTCCTGCCCGAAATGGTCGAGCGCGTCGGCGAGGTCGATGTCGGCGGCAGCGCCCAGCGTGACGACGCCGGAGAAGCCGACGCCGCGGCGCGCCGCCCAGGCCAGGATGCCGGCCGCGATCGAATTGGACTGCGCCACCAGCGCGAGGCTGCCGGCACCCGGCACGAGGGGGGCGAAGCTCGCATTGAGGTGGAGGCGCGGCGCGACGAGGCCCATCGAGTCGGGGCCCAGCAGCCGGACGCCCGCGCGGCGCGCGGCCTCGGCCAGAACAGCCGCATCGGAGCGATCGCCATCCACGACCAGCACGCCGGCGCAGCCGCGCCGACCCGCCGCGGCGATGGTCTCGGCCGCAGCAGCGGCCGGGGCGATGACGAGATCGACGGGCACTGGCAAGTCGTCCAACCGGGCCAGGGGCTCGAAGCCCTCGGCTCGTCCTCCCACGATGAAGCGGCGACCGCCAAAGCCTTCCGCGGCGAGCCCTTCGAGAAGCGGCCCGGTCGATGCGCCGGGCGGTGCGAGGACCGCCAGCGAGCCGGGTTCCAGCATGCGTTTCAGTCGATCCGTGCCCATCTGCGCAGCGTAGCCGATTCGTGTGCAGGCGTATGTGACGGCCGCCACGGGAACCCTTGCTCCCGATCCGGCTTTCGACCAGAGGGGGACCGACGCCCCGACGACCAGGACGCGCCATGCCCATCGCCTTCGACAACACCTACGCACAATTGCCCGAGCGCTTCTTTGCGCTGACCCCGCCCACGCCCGTGCCGCAGCCGCGGCTGGTGCGCCTCAACCAGGCGCTGGCCGACGAGCTGGGGCTCGACCCGCTCTGGCTCTCGGGACCGGAAGGGCTTGCCATGCTCGCCGGCAATGCGGTTGTGGAGGGCTCGACGCCGATCGCGACCGCCTATGCCGGGCACCAGTTCGGGGGCTTCGTGCCGCAGCTCGGCGACGGCCGCGCGATCCTGCTGGGCGAAGTGATCGACCGCCTCGGCCGACGCCGCGACATCCAGCTCAAGGGGGCCGGACGCACGCGCTATTCGCGCGGCGGCGACGGCCGCGCCGCCGTCGGGCCGGTGATGCGCGAATACATCGTCAGCGAGGCGATGGCGGCGCTCGGCATCCCGACGACGCGGGCGCTCGCCTTCGTGCTGACCGGAGCGCCGGTGATGCGCGACGAGATCCTGCCCGGCGCCGTGCTGACCCGCATCGCCGCCAGCCATATCCGCGTCGGCACCTTCCAGTTCTTCGCGGCCCGGCAGGACACCGAGGGGCTGCGGGCGCTCGCGGACCATGTCATCGCGCGCCACCATCCGCAGGCGGCGGAAGCGGAGAACCGCTATCTCGGCCTGCTCGAGGCGGTGATCGCGGTGCAAGCAGACCTGATGGTGCGCTGGCTGCTGGTCGGCTTCATCCATGGCGTGATGAACACCGATAATGTCTCGATCGCGGGGGAGACCATCGATTACGGCCCCTGCGCCTTCCTCGACGCCTACGACCCTGCGACCGTCTTCAGCTCGATCGACACCGGCGGGCGCTATGCCTATGGCAACCAGCCCACGATGGCGCTGTGGAACCTGACGCGGCTCGCCGAGGCGCTGCTGCCGCTGCTCGACGAGGAGAGCGACAAGGCCGTGCAGCTGGCGCAGGACGCGCTTTCCGGCTTCTCCGCCCGCTTCCAGGCTGGCTACGATGCCGGCATCGCGCGCAAGCTCGGCCTGCCCGGCGACAGCGAGGCCGACACGGTGCTCGGGGCGGAGTTCCTCGGGCTGCTCGGGGCGCGCGAGGCGGACTTCACCCTGACCTTCCGCCATCTTGCACGGCTGCAGGCCGGCCGCGCCGACGAGGCGCCGCTGCGGGCCGTGCTGTCGGACGATCCGGCGCTGGATGGCTGGCTGGCGCGCTGGCGCGAGCGAAGCGCTGATGCGGCACCGGGCGCACTGCTGCACGTCAACCCGGCCTATATCCCGCGCAATCACCGCGTCGAGGCCGCCATCGCGGCCGCGCAGGAGCGGGACGATTTCGGCCCCTTCGAGGAGCTGCTGGCGGTGCTGGCCGAGCCCTTCGTCGAGCATACCGGCTATGCGGATTACGAGAATCCGCCGCTGCCGGAGGAGCGCGTGCTGCGCACCTTCTGCGGCACCTGAGCGGCGCGGGCCGCCGGCCCGCCTCGCCGCCATGCGCGCCACGCCGGCCCCGGCCCGCGCAACGCAGGCCGGGCCATCTGTCGCGCCCCGCCCCCGTCATGCTCTGATCGCGCGCCGGCCACCCAAGAGCCGCAGCGAGGAGACCGACGATGGATGGCCGCCGCCCGACGATCCAGTCCCGCCACGGCATGGTCGCCGCGGCCCATCCGCTCGCGGCCCAGGCAGGCGCGCGACTGCTGATCCAGGGCGGCAACGCGTTTGACGCGATTGCCGCCACCGCGGCGGCGCTGACCGTGGTCGAGCCCTTCATGTCGAGCCTGTCGGGCATGGGTTCGGCGACGCTCTGGTCGGCGGCGGAGGGCCGCGTCAGCGTGCTCGACTTCGTGCCGCCGATCCAGAAGAGCTTCCCGGCCGAGCGCTTCACGCAGCGCAGCGATCTCGAGCGCGGACCCCATGCCGTGGCGATGCCGGGAAACCTCGCCGGCTGGTGCGAACTCGTCTCGCGCCATGGCCGCAAGACGCTGGCCGAGGTCTTCGCGCCGGCGATCGCGCTGGCGCGAGACGGCTTCGCCCTCTCGGAATTCGGCGTCGCCGAGTTCAATGAACAGGCGCCGCTGCTGCAGGCCTGGACCGAGCTCTATCCCGGTTTCACGGCCAACTATCTGCCCGAGGGCGGCCCCGTCCGCGTCGGCCAGGTGCTGCGCCAGCCCGATCTCGCGACGACATTCACCGCCATCGCGGCGGAGGGTCCTGATCATCTCTATCGCGGCGCGCTGGGGCAGCGCATCGTCGCCCATCTGCGTTCGCTTGGCGGGTTGATGACGATGGAGGATCTCGCGGCGGTCGCACCGCGCTGGCGCGAGCCTTTTGCTGCCTCCTATCGCGGCCTGACCGTCCATGTGCCGCCGCCGCCCTGCGAGGCCTTCCAGTTCCTGCTAAGCCTGAAGATCCTCGAGGGCTGCGATCTCGGCGCCCTCGTCAAGGACGGGCCAGAGCATCTCGACCTCGTCTTCCGCGCGATCCGGCTGGCGGCGGGCGTCCGCATCGCCGCCAACAATCCCTCGCCCGATCGCCTCGCCGCCATCTTCACGGAGGATGCGCTGGCCGCGCTGCGCCGGCGCCTGATCGATGGCGCGCCGGTCGAGGGGCCCACGGAGCAATGGACGCCGCAGCAAGGCGAGGACCCGGCGCATACGACATCCTTCTCGGCGGCGGATGCGGAGGGCAATCTGGTGTGCATCACCAACAGCCTCGGCAGCCCCTTCGGCAGCGGGATCGTGGTCCCCGGCACGGGCGTCTGCCTCAACAATTTCCTGTACTGGTCGGATGTCCAGACCGGCAGCCCGAACCGCTCCAAGCCCGGCGACGAACTGCCGATGTGCATGTCGCCCAGCCTGTCGACACGGGACGGCCGCCCCGTGCTCGCGCTCGGCACGCCGGGCAGCTACGGCATCATGCAGACGCAGACCCAGGCGATGGTGCAGCATCTCGATTTCGGCCTGCCGCTGCAGGATGCGATCGAGGCGCCGCGCGCCCGGCTCTGGGATGGGCGGGCGATCGAAGCCGAGAACCGGATTGCGCCGGATACGCTGGCCGAACTGCGCCGGCGCGGCCACGCCATTACCGCCTTCGACACCGGCTGGACCATGCGCTGCGGCGGCATGCAGGCGGTGTCGGTCGACCCCGTCACCGGCGTGATGACCGGCGCGGCTGATCCGCGCCGGGATGGGTATGTCGTGGCGGTGTGAGGGCTGCCCTCAGCCGCGGCTGGCGGTGCAGACGATCTCGATCAGCGCGCCGCCAAGATCGGCGACGCCGACGGTCGCGCGGGTTGGCAAGGCGTCGCCGAAGAACGCGGTCCAGACCGGGTCCATTTCCTTCTTGCCGGGCAGATCGGTGACGAAGATCGTCGCGGCGACGATCGCCTTGCGGTCGAGCCCGACCTCGCCGAGATAGCCCTCGATCTTGGTCAGGATGTTCTGGGTCTGCGGGCCCATCGACTGGGTGATGTCGTCGGCGATGCAGCCGCCGACGAAGACGAGGTTGCCGGCCTCGACGACGCGGTTCTGGATCGGGGTCTTGATGCTGCGCTTGATGGTCATGGTCTTCTCTCCTGCTTGGGACAAAGTGTGAGTGTAGGAAACCAGGGTGTCATCCCGGACAAGCCGCGTCAGCGGCGCCGATCCGGGATCCATTCCTGAACGGTTCCGGCATGGATCCCGGGTCTCCCTGCGGTCGCCCGGGATGACGGCGGCGGTCAGTGAGCACTGTGGACAGCGCTCTCGGTCTCGGTCGCAAACCGAGCGATGCCGAGCCCGTCGATCGGGACGTTGCTCGAGCCGGTGGCGATGATCTCGGCCATCACGGCCCCGGCGCCCGGCCCGAGCTGGAAGCCATGGGCCGAAAAGCCGAACTGGTGGTAGACGCCCTCATGCTTCGCGCTCTTGCCGAAGACGGGCAGATCGTCGGGCATGCGCGCCTCGATGCCGGCCCAGGCGCGCAGGATCGGCGCCCCGCGCATGATCGGGAACAGGTCCCAGACCGTCTTGGCATTGGTCGCGAGCTTGCCCCAGTCGAGCACGGTGCGGTTCTCGTCGCGGATGGCGCGGCCGAGATAGCCGCCGCCGATCAGCACCGTGCCGTTCTCGAACTGCTTGAAGGAGAGCTTGCGCTTGCGCAGGATCACCACCGGCTTGATGAAGGCCGGCATTCGCGCCGTGATCATCAGCATCGGCGCGATGACCTCGAGCGGCACCGGCTCAGCCAGGTCGGCGGCGATGCGGTCGGCCCAAGCACCCGCGGCATTGACGATGCGGGGGGCCAGGAAGGCGCCCTGGTCGGTCTCGACACGCCAGTTGCCGCCGTCGCGGGCGACGCGGGTGACACGCACGCCCTCGCGGATATCGGCGCCGAGACTCTGCGCCTTGCGCTTGAAGGCTTGCGTTGCGCGTAAGGGGATCGCCGCGCCGTCGCGTCTTGAGACGACGCCGCCGGGGCAGGCGTCCGAGACCGCCGGCACGAGGCGGCGCAGTTCGGCCGCGTCGATGAGCTCCTCATGGTGGAAGCCGCGCAGGGTCAGGTCATCGACGCGGGCGCGGCAATTGCCGAGATCCTCCTCGTCCTCCGCGACCAGCACCTGCCCGTCGGAGGTAAAGCCGCAATCGTCGTCGACGAGGTCTTCGATCCGGTGCCAGAGCGCCATCGACGTGTTGGAGAGAGGAATCTCCGCGACATGGCGTGCCAGCTGGCGCACGCCGCCGGCATTGACGCCGGAGGCATGGCGTCCGGCATGGTCCTTCTCGATCAGGATGACCGACAGCCCACGCATCGCGCAGTGCAACGCCGTCGAACAGCCATGAATGCCGCCACCGATGACGATGACGTCGGCGCTGCGGCGCCCTTCGCTCACCGCACCACCGCTTTGACGGCGGCGTCCGTCGGCGGCAGGGCTGCGAGTTCGGCGAGCGTCACCGGCTTCACCGGCGGGCGCAGCCGGTAGTAGCCGGTCTCCTCGGCCGAGACACCACGCTCCTGCGCGATCACCTCGACCACGGTCGGGCCACAGAGGCGACCCTGGCAGGGGCCCATGCCGCAGCGCAGGAAGGCCTTCATCTGGTTGGGGCCGGTGACGCCGAGGCGCCGCGCCGTATCGCGGATCTGGCCGGCCGTGACCTCCTCGCAGCGGCAGACGATGGTCTCATCCGCCGGGGGCGCGAGGAACTGCGGCGCCGGGCGATAGAGCAGGTCGAGGAAACGCCGCCCGCGCAGGCTGCGGGCGAGTTCGGCCTGCGTGGGAGCGGCCTTCTCGTTGCGCTGCGCTTCCGAGATCCGGCCGAGCCGGCGCGCGGCGTCGAGCGCAGCGATCTCGCCGCGCAGCGCCGCGCTCTCGGCGCCGCCGATCCCCGCCCCGTCGCCGGCAATCGCGATGCCGGGGATCGAGGACGCGAACCAGTCATCCACCGTCGGCGTCCAGCAATGCTGAACCGTGTCGAAATGCTGCGCGCAGCCGGCTGCGTTGGCGAGGTTGATGCCGGGAATGACGCCCTGGTGCAGCAGCAGCGCGTCGCAGGGGATAGTCTCGGTCGCCCCTCCACGCGTCACCATCACGCCGGTGAGCGTGCCGGAGCCTTCGGCCGCCAGCGCAGTAACGCCGGTTTTGAACGGCAGCTTGCCCCGCGCCGCCGCCATCAGCTTCAGGCCCTTGGCGAGATAGGGCGAGCGCAGGAAATCGGGTAACGCGGCTATAGCCGTCAGCCAGTTGCGGCGCGGCGTCGTGTCGAGCACCGCGACGATGTTGGCGCCGGCCGCCGCGAGCTGGCCGGCGAGCAGATAGAGCAAGGGGCCGCAGCCGGCGATCACGGTGCGGCCGCTCGGCACGAGGCCCGAGGCCTTGAGCGCGATCTGGGCGGCGCCCGCGGTCATCACGCCCGGCAGGGTCCAGCCCGGGATCGGAAAGGGCCGCTCCTGCGCGCCCGTCGCCAGGATGACCTGACCGGCGGAAATCAGCCGCGCCTGGCCGGCGAGCGAGAGGCCGAGTTCGACACCGCCGGCCTCGTCGGGCGCGACCGACCAGACGGTGCAGCCCGGCGCATAGGCGGTTGTCGTCGGCTTGAGCCGCTCGGCCAGCGCCCCGCCCTTCCAATAGTCCTCGCCCAGCACGGCGCGCGGCGTGACCGGCGTCGTGGTGATGGCGCGGTAGATCTGGCCGCCCGGCGCCGGGTTCTCGTCGGCGAGCAGCACGGAGAGGCCCAGTTCGGCCGCGCGCGCGGCGGCGGCGAGCCCGGCCGGGCCGGCGCCGACCACCGCGATATCGTAATGCTCGGCGACCTGGCCGATGGTCTCGATTGTGATCATGACTGGGCCCCATCGGGATGGCGGCGCCCGGCCTGGGTTTCGATCCGCATGCCCTCGCGCAGCGGCACGAGGCAGCCCTGGCGGTTGCCGACGCCGTCGATGACGACGAGGCAGTCGAAGCAGACGCCCATCATGCAATAGGGGCCGCGATCTGCACCCGAGACCGGCGTCTGGCGACAGGCCTGGACGCCATTGGCGAGAAGGGCTGCCGCGACCGTGTCACCGGCGCGCGCCGTCAGGGCACGCCCGTCGAAGGTGAAGCCGAGCGCATCGGCCGCCTTCACCTCATGCATGGGCCGGAACATGGAACCTCCGTGCGGAAAAGGCATCGAGCGTGTCGGGCAGGCCGCCCGCGAGAATGGCAGGCGCCAGCGTCAGGACGTGGTTGGCGGCCAGCGTCACGCCGGAATGGCAGGTGACGACGAAGGCACCGGGGTGGCTGAGCGACTGGTCGTAGATCGGGAAGCCATCCGGGCTCATCACCCGCAGCGCCGACCAAGAGCGCACGACATTAAGGCCGGCCAGGCGCGGGAACATGCGGACCGCGCGCTCGGCCATCACCGAGAGGATCGGCTGGCGCACGACCGTGTCGAACCCGCGATCCTCCTGGCTGTCGCCGATCATGATGCCGCCCTCGTCGGTCTGGCGGATGGTCACCATCGGGTTGTGCAGGAAGGCGTCGGTCTTCTCGGTGACGATGATCTGGCCCTTGCTCGGCTTCACCGGCGCATCAAGCCCGACCATGGGCGCGAGCCGCGCATTGCCGAGGCCGGCCGCGAGCACGACCTTGCCCGCCGCGATCTCACCGAAGGCCCCCTTCAGCCGGAAGCCGCCGTCGCTTTGTGTGATGCTGTCGACCGTGCAGTTGGGGCGGTAATCGACGCCGCGACGCTGCGTGGCCTCGTGCAGCGCGCGGAACAGCTTCAGCGAATTCACATGGCCGTCGAGCGGGCTGTAGACCGAACCGACGACATCGGGGCCAATATCCGGCAGGCGGCGCTTGGTCTCGTCATGATCGAGGATCTCGTAGGGGAAATCGCTCAGCGACATCTGGTTGTGCAGCCGCAGCATGGTCTGGCGGCGCTGCTCCAGCTCGGCCTCGGACAGGCAGAGCATGAAGCCGCCGGGCTGGCTGTGGGCGACGTCGATGCCGGTCTCCTCTGCGAGCACGCCGGCGAGCTGGTGCCATTGCTCGGCGGAGCGGCGCGACCACATCGCGTATTCGGGCATGCCCAGCCCCTTGGACTGGACCCAGACCAGCGCGAAATTCCCACGCGAGGCGCGGAAGGCGACGTCGCCCTCGTCGAGGATGGTGACGCGGGCGCCGCCGCTCGCCAGGCCGAGTGCCATGGCGCCACCAACGACTCCACCGCCGACGACGACGATGTCGGCTTCCGATGACAATGCTGAGGTGGTCACGTCTGTCAGCCCTTTCCGGATCCGACGAAGAGGCGGTCGAGCCCGAACAACCGGTCGAGCGCGAAGAGCAGGATCGCGGTCATGGCGATCAGGCAGGCGGAGACCGCCGCGATCAGCGGGTCGATATTGTCCTGGATGTAGAGGAACATGCGCACCGGCAGCGTCACGGTCGCCGGCGAGGCAATGAACACGGTCATCGTCACCTCGTCGAAGGAGTTGATCGCCGCCAAGAGCCAGCCCGAAACGACGCCGGGCAGGATCAGCGGAAGCGTCACCCGGCGAAACACCGTGGTCGTCCCGGCGCCCAGCGAGATCGCGGCGTGCTCGATGCGCCGGTCGATGCCGTAGGAGGCGGCCAGCACCAGCCGCAGCGCGAAGGGGATGATGACGATGATGTGGCTCAGCACCAGGCCGACGAACGAGCCGGAGATGCCGATCTGCGTGAAGAAGCGCAGGAAGGCGATGCCGAGCACCACATGCGGCACCATCAGCGGCGACATGAACAGCGCCGTGATCGCCTCGCGACCGGGGAAGCGGTAGCGCGCGATGGCAAGCGCGGCGGGCATTGCCAGCATGATCGCGATGGTGGAGGAGAGCGCCGCCAGCCAGAGCGAGTCGCGGAAGGCGCGGATGAACTCGGGATAGTCGAAGATCGCCTTGAACCAGCGCAGGCTGGGGCCGCGCGTCGGCAGCGAGAGATAGCCCTCGGGCGTGAAGGCGACGACGCAGACGATCAGCAGCGGCGCCAGCATGAAGACGATGAAGAGGCCGTGGAAGATCAGCGCGGGGATGCCGTTGCGTCTCATTCGAACACCTGTGCGTAGCGGCGCTCGATCAGCCGGTTGGAGCCGACGGTGATCAACACGAGCGCGACGAGCAGCAGCGTCGCCACCGCGGCGCCGAGCGGCCAGTTCAGCGTGTTCAGGAACTCGTCATAGGCCAGCGTCGAGGCGACCTTCAGACGGCGGCCGCCGATAATCGCCGGCGAGGCGAAGGCGCTCGCCGCCAGCGCGAAGACGATGATCGAACCCGAGAGGATGCCCGGCACGATCTGCGGCAGGATCACGCGCCGCCAGATCGTGGCACGGCCGGCGCCCAGCGACAGCGCGGCATTCTCGATCTGCGGGTCGAGCCGCTGCAGCGAGGCCCAGACGGCGAGGATCATGAAGGGGATCAGCACATGGATCAGCGCGATGACGACGCCGGTCTCGGTGAACATGAACTCGAGCGGCGTCTTGATCAGTCCGAGCGCGATCAGGCCCTGGTTGACGAGGCCGGTCGAGCCGAGGAGCAAGGCCCAGCCGAGCGTGCGCGCCACGACCGAGACCAGGAGCGGGCCGATGATCGCGAGCAGGAAGGCACTGCGCCAGGCCGGCGACATGCGGTTGAGGATATAGGCCTCGGGAACGCCGATGACGATCGCCGCCAGTGTGACCAGGATCGCGATGCGGAAGGTCCGCATGAAGATTTCGAAGAAGTAGGAATCGGTGAAGACCTCGATCCAGTTCTTCAGCGTGAACTCCGGAACGATGCCCTTGTACTGCCCCCAGTCGTAGAAGGAGAGCAGCACGGTCATGCCCAGCGGGATGATCACCAGCCCGAGGAAGACCAGCAGCGCCGGCCCGGTCAGCAGGAAGGGCGCGCTGCGCTGCGTGACGACGCCGCTCATGCCGCCGCTCCGGCCGGCAGGAGGGCCGCGTCGGCGGCCGAGAAGCGCAGCCGCACCGTCTCGCCCTCGCCCGGCACCGCAGCACCGTCATTGCCGCGCATCAGGGTGAGCGCGCCCGCCGCGCTCTCGGCGGTCAGCAGCCAGTGCGTGCCCTGGAAGACGCGCCCCTTGATGCGGGCCTCGAGGCCCGGCTCGCCGGCCGGCGCGAAGGTCAGGCGCTCGGGCCGGACCGCGAGGTTCAGCGGCCCCTTTCCGGCACCCGGCAGCGGCAAGACGAGGCCGCCGACGGTGACCGCGCCCTGCCCGTCGCCGGTGGCGGCGAGAACATTGGTCTTGCCGAGGAAACTCGCGACGAAGGCGCTGGCCGGCCGGTCATAGACCTCGTGGGGTGCGCCGATCTGCTCGATGCGGCCCTGGTTCATCAGCACGATGCGGTCGGATAGCGCCATCGCCTCGTGCTGGTCATGGGTGACGAGGATCGTGGTGGTACCGACGGAGCGCTGGATCTGGCGCAGCTCGCTTTGCATTTCCTCGCGCAGCTTGGCGTCGAGATTGGAGAGCGGCTCGTCGAGGAGAAGCAGCGCCGGCTTGATCACCAGGGCGCGGGCCAGCGCCACGCGTTGCTGCTGGCCGCCCGACATTCGGCGCGGATAGCGATCGGCGAAGCCCTTGAGGCCGACGAGTTCCATCGCCTCCTGCGTACGCCGGTCGCGATCGGCCTTGGGCACGTCGCGCATTTCGAGCCCGAAGGCGATGTTCTCCGCGACCGTCATGTGCGGAAACAGCGCATAGCTCTGGAAGACGATGCCGAGACCACGCTTGTTGGGCGCCACCGAGACGAGATCGGCGCCGTCGAGCCGGATGCCGCCCTGGTCGACATCGACGAAGCCGGCGATCATCTGCAGCGTCGTGGTCTTGCCGCAGCCCGAGGGGCCGAGCAGCGAGACGAATTCACCGCGCTCGACGGAGAGGTTCATGGCGTCGACGGCGGTGAAGCCGCCGAAGCGCTTGGTCAGGCCGTCGAGGACGAGGTGGGACATGGGGCTTTCGAAGGTTTCTGCTCAAAGATCGGGCGTCATGGTCGGGCCTTGCCCCGACCATCTCAGGACGTCTGGACGAGATGCTCGTCACCCGATTCTCGGGTCGCCGCTTCGTGGCGCCCGAGAAGGACGGGTGGAGCTTACCGCTCGATCTCGCGGTTCCAGCGCTTGGTCCAGTCCTCGCGCTTGGCGTTGGCAATGTCCCAGTCGACCGCCTTCAGCGCCTTGACCTCGTCGCCATAGGGCAAGCCCTTCTGCTCGTCGGGGGTCAGGGTCACGGTCGTGTTGGCGGGGCCGAACCCGGCGCCCACAGCCATGATCTTCTGGATCGCGGGCGAGAGCATGAACTGGATGAAGGCGTTGGCCTCGGCCGGGTTCTTGGCACCCTCGACCGGGCAGGCGGCGACGCCGAGCGCGAAGCTGCCTTCCTTTGGATAGACGAAGGCGACCGGGAAGCCGGTGTCGGCGAAGGCCTTGACGCGGCCCGAACCCCAGACGCCCAGCACGGCCTGGCCGTTCTGGAACAGCTCGGTCATCTTCGCCGGCGAGGGCTCATAGGCGATGATGTTGGGGTTGATCTCGTCCTTGAAGGTCTTGAAGCCCGGCTCGATGTTGGTCTCGCCGCCGCCGCCGATCTGCGCCATCGCGATCAGGGCATGCAGTCCGTAGGTGTTGTTGATCGGCGGCGTGACGATCTTCTTGCCGTAGGTCTTGGACTTGAGGTCGTTCCAGGAGGTCGGCGCCGGCCATTTGTTCTCGGCGAAGATCTTGGTGTTGTAGAACAGCCCGGTCGAGACGAGGCCGAGGCCGACGCCCTTGTTGGACTTGAACTTCATCACCGGGGCGACGTCCTTGTAGACGGGGCCGTCGGTCAGCGTGCCGCAGAAGCCGAGCGCAACCGCCTGATAGGCCGGGCCGTCGTCGACGATGGCGACGTCGATCTGCTGGTTGCCCTTCTGGGCCTGGAGCTTGGCGAGGGTGTCGGTCGAATTGCCGGCTACGTACTCGATCTTGACGTTGGCCTGCTTCTCGAAGACCGGGATGACCTCCTTGCGCATGGTCTGCTCGTAGGAGCCGCCATAGCCGGCCACGAACATCGTCTTCTGCTGCGCCATGGCGGCACCGGACGTCGCCAGCGCGGTGGTCGTCAGCAGCAGTCCAACCCAAGAGAACTTCATGAACCCCTCCTCATTTTTGCGAGTGATCCGTGAAGGTTCTGCGACAGATTGTAACGGGTCAAATCGAATGATTCGCGCAGTCCATACGCAAATGTTATGTCCGGCGTTTCCCGGGCTCTTCCCATGCTGAATCCGCGCCAGATCGAAGCCTTTCGGACCGTAATCGTGGCCGGAGGGGTCACCAATGCCGCCCGCGCGCTAAATATCAGCCAGCCGGCTGTGACGCGACTGATCCATGATCTGCAGTATGTGCTCGGGCTGACGCTGTTCGAGCGGCGCGGAACGCGGCTGGTGCCGACAAACGAGGCGCTTTCGTTATACCGCGAGGTCGAGCGACAGTTCGTCGGACTCGAGCAGATCGAGAACACCGCCCGCAACCTTCGCGAGGGGCTGGCGGGCAGCCTGCGCATCGCCGCGCTGCCGACCTTTAATGTCGGGTTCCTGCCACGACTGATCGCCGGCTACATGCAGGACAAGCCGGGGCTCGAGGTGGCGATCTATGGCAGCATCTCCTCCCAGGTCGTCGACTGGGTCGCCACCGGCTTCTGCGACATCGGCTTCGCGCAATACCCGCTCGATTTCCCGCATATCGTGGCCGAACAGCTGCCCTCGGTCCCGGCCGTCGCCGTGCTGCCGGAGGGCCACCGGCTTTGCGCGAAGGCTGTCCTCGAGCCCCAGGATTTCGCGGGAGAGCCCTTCGTTTCGCTCGCGGGTTCGACGCAGTGGCGCTACCGCACCGACGCGCTGTTCTCCGCCGCGCGGGTCACGCGGTCGATCAAGGTCGAGACGCCTCTCTCGATGATCGCCTGTTCTCTCGTTGCCTCTGGCGCCGGCATCGGGATCGTCGACCCGTACACGGCGGCCGAGTATCGCGGGCGCGGCATCGTCACGCGCCCGTTCCGGCCCGAAGTGCTCTACGACCTCGGCGTCGTCTGGCCGGTCGGCCGGTTCCGCTCGCCACTGGCGGTCGGCTTCGTCGAGACGGTGACGGCGGCGATCCGCGAACTGGCCGCCGCCAGTGAGCACATCTTGGCTCAGTAGGCGGCGCGCAGATGCGGGCCGGTGTTCGTGTCGACGACGCGCGGCAGCAGGACGTTGACCGGCTTGTCCCAGCCTCCACCGAGCGCCTTGTTGAGCGAGACGAAGTTGGAGGTGGTGACGACGCGGCTTTGCAGCAGCGTGTCCTCGGCGCTGTAGAGCGAACGCTCGGCGTCGAGCACATCGAGGAAGCTCGCCGCGCCGGATTGGTAAAGCGTGCGAGAGAGCCGCGCGGCCTCGCGGAAGGAGTTGGCGGCGGCCGAGAGCTTGCCGGCGCGCTGGCGCTCCTTGGCGAGGTTCACGAGCGAGTTCTCGACATCCTGCAGCGCCGTCAGCACGGCGAGCCGCAGCGCGGCGTCCGACTGGTCGCGCTGCGCTTGCGCGACCTCGACGGCCGCTTGCAGTTCGCCACCATTGAAGATCGGGACGCTGAGCGTCGGCCCGAAGGACCAGCCGATCGAGGAGTTCTTGGCGAGGTCGCCGGTCTTCAGCGCGGTGGTGCTGATGTTGCCGGTCAGGCTGACGCTGGGATAGCGCGCCGCTTCCGCCTGGCCGATCCTGGCCGTCGCCTGGGCGAGCTGGCGCTCGGCGCGGCGGACATCGGGCCGGTTGACCAGCACGTCGGCGGGGATGCCGGCCGGAGGCGTGCCGCGCGCGGCGGGGATGGGGCCGCCCGATCCGAGCAGGCCGGCCAGCGCAGTCGGCGCCTCTCCGGTGAGAATACCGAGCTGGTGCAGGCTCTGGGCATAGGACGCCTCGAGCGTCGGGATCGCGGCCTCGGTCGTTGCGGCCTGGGCTGCGGCGCGCTCGACGTCGAGCGCCGAGGCGGTACCGGCGGTGAAGCGATTTCGGGTCAGGCGCTCCGTCTCGCGCTGCGAGGCTGCCGTGCGGCGCGCGAGCGCGACACGGGCCTGGGAGCCCCTCGCCTCGATGTAGTTGGTGGCGACGTCGCCGATCAGAGTCAGCAGCGTCGCGCGCAGGTCCTCGTCGGCGGCATCGACGCCATAGGTCGTCGCCTCGACATTGCGATAGTTGGCGCCGAAGAGATCGAGTTCGAAGCTTGCGTCGAAGCCGGCCTGATACAGGCTGGAGGTGATGTTGGAGCCGCTCGCGGAGGTCGCGGCAGACGAGCGCGAGCGCGTCGCGGAGCCCTGGCCGTCGACCTGCGGCAGGAGCGCGCCGATCGCCTGGCGACGGGTGGCGCGGGCCTCGCGGATGCGGGCCTTGGCGGAGGCGACATCGAGATTGCCGGCGACCGCGCGCTCGACCACCTCGTTCAGCCGGCGGTCGCCGAGCTTCTTCCACCAGCCGCCGAGACGCGCCACGTCGAGTGGTCTGGCCGTCTTCGGCGCATTGCCCCACTGGCCGGGCAGAAACTGGCCTGGGGTGGCATAGTCCGGCCCGACGGCGCAGCCGGCGAGCGCCACCGCGACGAGGCCGATCCCAGCCCAACCGGCGAGACCGGAAGGGCGCAGGGTCTTCGGCGCAGGGCCCGTCATGGCGAGAGGCGTCTTCGTCATCCGCATCATGTCCTCAATGCGCCTCGACCGTCGCCACAGCCGGTGTCTCGGCCGGGGGCTTGCGCCAGCGCCGGACCGTGCTGGCGACGATGACATAGAGCAGCGGCACGAAGAACACGCCGAGCACGGTGGCGGCGATCATGCCGCCCATGACGCCGATGCCGATCGCGTTCTGGCTGCCGGAGCCCGCTCCGGTCGCAATCGCCAGCGGCAGAACGCCGAGGATAAAGGCAAAGGACGTCATCAGGATCGGGCGCAGGCGCTGGCGGGCGGCATCGACCGTCGCGTCGATCAGGCTCTTGCCCGCCGCCTCCTGCTCGATCGCGAATTCGACGATCAGGATCGCGTTCTTGGCCGCAAGACCGATTGTGGTGAGCAGGCCGACCTTGAAATAGACGTCATTGCTCTGGCCGAAGAGGGTCGCCGCGAGGAGTGCGCCGAAGATGCCGATCGGCACCGAGAGCATCACCGCGAAGGGCACCGACCAGCTCTCGTAGAGCGCCGCCAGGCAGAGGAACACGACCAGCATGGCGAGCGCGTAGAGCGCCGTCGCCTGGCTGCCCGAGAGCCGCTCCTGATAGGACAGGCCGGTCCATTCATGGTTGAAGCCGG
This sequence comes from Bosea sp. OAE506, assembly GCF_040546595.1. NCBI lineage: Bacteria > Pseudomonadati > Pseudomonadota > Alphaproteobacteria > Hyphomicrobiales > Alloboseaceae > Allobosea > Allobosea sp. OAE506. The sequence continues at coordinate 319,015 of NZ_JBEPOB010000001.1, forward strand.
GCGGCAGCTTCTGGGCGATGGCGTCGATCTGGTCCATCGCCGCGCCGGAGCTGATGCCGGCAGCCGCAGCGCCCTGGATGTTGACCGCGGAGGCGCCGTTGTAGCGCTCGAGCCGCGGCGAGCCATAGGTCCAGTGGCCCGTGGCGAAGGCCGAGAACGGCACCATCGAGCCACCGCTGTTGCGGACATACCAGCGCCCGATATCCTCCGGCTGCATCCGGAACGGCGCATCGGCCTGGACATAGACCGACTTCACGCGGCCACGGTCGATGAAGTCGTTGACATAGGCCGAGCCCCAGGCGGTCGAGAGCGTGGTGTTGATGTCGCCGAGCGAAAGGGTGAGCGCGCTCGCCTTCTCCTGGTCGATCGCCACGGCGTATTGCGGCGTGTCCTCCTGGCCATTGGGACGCGTGCCGGTCAGCGACGGGTTCTGGGCGGCCATGCCCAGCAGCTGGTTGCGCACCTCCATCAGCCGGGCATGGCCCGCGCCGGCGACGTCCTGCAGGTAGAACTCGAAGCCGGCGCTGTTGCCGAAGCCCTGGATCGAAGGCGGGGCGAGCGCGAAGACCATGCCGTCCTTGATGCCGCGGAAGACGGCCATGGCGCGACCGGCCACGGCCTGGGCCGTCGCCTGCTTGCCGATGCGCTCCTCGAAGGGCTTGAGGCGTACGAAGGCGATGCCGACATTCTGGCCCGCGCCGCTGAAGCTGAAGCCCGTGACGGTCAGCACACCCTCGACGAGGTCCTTTTCCTTCTCCTGATAGTGCTGACGGACCTGGTCGAGCACGGCGAGCGTGCGGTCCTGCGTCGCCCCGGCAGGCAGCTGGACGATGGTGAAGAGGACGCCCTGGTCCTCATCCGGCAGGAAGGAGTTGGGCAGCCGCGCGAACAGATAGGCCATGCCGCCGCCGATCAGCAGGAAGACCAGCATGAAGCGCATCGGCCTGGCGATCATGCCGGCGACGCCGCCGGTATAGCCGTTCAGCGTCCTGTCGAAGCCGCGGTTGAACCAGCCGAACGGGCCCTTCTTCGCGGCGTGATCGCCGGCGGGTTTTAGCATGGTGGCGCAGAGCGCTGGTGTCAGGATCAGGGCCGTGACGACCGACAGCGCCATGGCGGTGACGATGGTGATCGAAAACTGCCGGTAGATGATGCCGACCGAGCCGCCGAAGAAGGCCATCGGCACGAAGACCGCCGAGAGCACGGTGGCGATGCCGATCAGCGCGCCGGTGATCTCACCCATCGACTTGATGGTCGCCTCCTTGGGCGGAAGCTTCTCCTCCTGCATGACGCGCTCGACATTCTCGACGACGACGATGGCGTCGTCGACGAGCAGGCCGATGGCGAGCACCATCGCGAACATGGTCAGCGTGTTGACGGAATAGCCGGCGACGGCGAGGACGCCGAAGGTGCCGAGCAGCACGACGGGGACCGTGATCATCGGGATCAGCGTCGCGCGGAAGTTCTGCAGGAAGACGTACATCACGATGAAGACGAGGACGATCGCCTCGAACAGCGTGTGGACGACCTTCTCGATTGAGACCTGCACGAAGGGCGTGGTGTCGAAGGGATAGACGACGTCGATGCCCTCGGGCAGCGTCGGCTTGAGGCGCTCGATGGTCGCCTTCACCGCAGCGGCGGTATTGAGCGCATTGGCGCCGGTCGCGAGGCTGACGGCGAGGCCCGTCGCGGGCGAGCCGTTGTAGCGCGTGGCGGTGGTGTAGTCCTTGGCGCCAAGCTCGACGCGGGCGACGTCGTTGAGCCGCACGATCGAGCCCGACGAGCCGCTCTTCAGGATGATGTTCTCGAACTGCCCGACGGTCTGAAGCCGGCTGACGGCGGTCACGGTGGCGTTGAGCTGCTGGCCCTTGACCTGGGGAAGGCCGCCGAGCTGGCCGGCCGAAACCTGGACGTTCTGAGCCTGGATCGCCGTGACCACGTCGCTCGGCATCAGCGCGTATTTCTGAAGCCGGTCCGGATCGAGCCAGATCCGCATGGCGTAGCCGGCGCCGAAGAGCTGGGTCGAGCCGACGCCCGGCACGCGCTTGAGCGTGTCGTTGAGGGTGGAATCGACATAGTCGGCGAGGTCGTTGGTCGACATCCGACCGTCGCGCGAGACGAAGGCGGCGACCATCAGGAAGCCGCTGGAGGCCTTGGCGACGGTGATACCGGTGTTCTGCACCGTCTGCGGCAATTGCGCTGTGACGAGCTGCAGCTTGTTCTGCACCTGCATCTGCGCGACGTCAGGGTCGGCCCCGCTGGTGAAGGTCAGCGTGATCGTCGCTTGGCCCGAGGAGGTCGAGGTCGCCGACATGTATTGCAGGTTATCGACGCCGGTCATGCCCTGCTCGATGACCTTCGTCACCGAATTCTCGACGGTCTGCGCGTCGGCGCCGGGATAGCTCGCGCTGATGCTGACCGTCGTCGGCGCGATCTGCGGATACTGCGAGACCGGGAGGGTGCGCAGGGCGAGCAGCCCCGCCAGCATGATGACGATGGCCACGACCCAGGCAAAGATCGGGCGCTCGATGAAGAAACGGGACATGGCGCTCAGTTCTTCGCGGTCTGGCCAGGAGCCTCGCCGGCGGGCAGCGCGGCCTGGCGGTTGGCGGCCTTGAGCTCACCGCTGGCCTCGTCGATCGTGACCTCGTTGCCGGTGACGGTCTGGCCGGAACGCACGAGCTGGGCGCCCTCGACGATGACGCGGTCACCATCCTTTACGCCCTGCTCGACCAGCCAATTGTTGCCGACATTGCGCGAGGACGAGAGCACGCGCTCCTCGACCTTGCCATCTGCCCCGACGAACTTGGCGGTCGCCTCGCCCTTGGTGTTGCGGCCGACCGCACGCTGCGGAACGAGGAAGCTGTTCTCGGCGACGCCCTCCTGGATGACGGCGCGAACGAACATGCCGGGCAGCAGCAGGCGGTCGGGATTGGGGAATTCGGCCCGCACCGTGAAGGTGCCTGTCGTCTCGTCGACATTGGCCTCGGCGAATTCGAGCTTGCCGCTCTGCGCGTATTCGGTGCCGGTATCGAGCTTCAGCTTCACGGCGACATTGGGCCCGGTGAAGCGCAGGCGCCCCTCGGCAACCGCGCTGCGGAACTTCAGCAGGTTGGTGCTGGACTGGATGACGTCGACATTGATCGGGTCGAGCTGGCGGATCGTGGTCAGGGCCGTCGTCTGGTTGGCGGTCACCAGCGCACCCGGCGTCAGCGTCGAACGGTCGACGCGGCCGCCGATCGGGGCCGTGACCTTGGTGAAGCCGAGATTGATGCGGGCGGTGTCGAGGCTCGCGCGGGCGGAGGCGACGTCGGCTCGGGCCTGGGCGAGCGCCGCAACGGCATCGTCATTGTCCTGCTTGCTGATCGCGTTCTGGCGGATGAGGTCGCGATACCGGTCGACCTTGGCCTGGGCGTTGGGTACCGCCGCTTCGGCTCGGGCGAGCGCGGCTTCGGCGCTGTCGAGCGCCGCCTGATAGGGCGCAGGGTCGATCTCGTAGAGCACGTCGCCCGCCTTGACCTCGCTGCCCTCGCGGAACAGGCGCGATTTGACGAGACCGCCGACCTGCGGGCGCACCTCGGCAACAAGGCTGGCGGCGACGCGACCCGGCAGCTCCGCACTGATGGCGACTGGCTTCGACCGCAGCACGACCACGCTGACCTGGGCCTGCGGCTGGGGCGGCGGCGCGGCCGCCTTCTCGCTGTTGCAGCCGGCCAGAGCGATGCCGAGAACGGCGGCCCCTGCGAGGAGCATCGGCCGGACGGGGACGGAGCGGTGACGGGACATGCAGTGTCTCTTTTTGGAAACTCTCGGGTTTCTTAACGCTTGATTTCTTGGCCTGTCAAACCCAAAGATGTTTCCGGGGAGTGACGGTTCATGAACGACAACGAGATGGCGGTGCTCGGCGCCTCACCGGTGCGAGGCCGCGGACGGCCCAAGCAGCGACCCGATTCCGAGGAGCGCCGGCGCATCCTCGCCATCGCCTGCGAGCTTTTTCTCGATGTCGGCTATGGCGGCACGACGATGGATGCCGTCGCCTCTTATTGCGGCATTTCCAAGAAGACGCTCTATCGCCTGTTCCCGGCCAAGACCGACCTGTTCAAGGCGATGGTCGCCGATCACCGGCGGACCATGCTCGCCCTGCCCCGGGCGGATGATGGTCTGGCCACGGCCGAGGCGCTGGCGGCGATCTTCCGGCTCGACATCGACGAGAGCGAGAACCGCGAGCGCCTGGCCTTCATCCGCCTCGCCCTCGCCGATGCCGACCGTTATCCGGAAATCGGCGAGGCGATCGCGCTCGAAGGCGCGCAGGCGGCATTGCATCTGCTCGCGGACTGGCTCGGCGAGCAGCAGGCCCGCGGCGCGCTTCGCCCCTTCCCGCCGCAAGCCGCGGCCCGCATGCTGATGGACATGGTGTTCAGCGTGCTGGTGAAGCGCTACCCGGGCGATTCCCTGATGACCAGCGCGCAGCGGACCGACCATGCACGGCGCTGCATCGAGGTGTTCCTGACCGGGCTAGCGGCGAGGCCAGCCGCCGCCTGAGCCTGCCCCCCGCGGGCCCGGCTCAGCAGCAGCCGAGGCGCGTGACGTAGTGCCGGGTGACGGCGCTCTCCAGCGCCGGGAGCGCCGCGGCGAGGCCGGCGCGATCGGCGATGCCGGCGCGGTAGATGCCGCGCAGCTCGTCATGGACGGCATCGAGATCGACACCCAGCACACGGCCATGGGCGACGATGCTGCGGCCATCGACGATCAGCTCGCGGATCTGGCGGCGGGTGGCGCGGGCGAACATCAGCTCGAGCGGGTCGACCGGCATCAGCGCATCCTCGTCGAGCGCGGCACGGTCGAGGATCAGGAGATCGGCCGCCTGGCCTTCCGCGAGCTGGCCGCCTGCGGGCGCGCCGAGCGCGATGCGCCCGGTCTCGAGCGCCATGGCGAGAGCCTCGCGCGGGCTGATTTTGGCGTCGAAGCCCCAGCCGCCATGCAGCGACCAGAGCAGTCGCAATTCGCGCAGCGCGTCGTCATCCTCGTCGAAGGCCTGGCCGTCGACGCCGAGCGCGACCTTGCAGCCGCGCGCCGCCATCTCGGCAACCGGCGCGAGCCCCGAGCGCAGCGCCAGGTTGGAGGAGGTGTTGGTGGCGATGACGCAGCCGGCCTCGGCGATCATCTCCAGTTCGTCGGGGCGGGCCCAGACGCAATGGGCCAGCGTCAGCCGCGGCGAGAGCAGGCCGATCTCCTTCCAGCGCCTGACCAGCCCGCCGGGATAGGTCCGGTCGGCCCAGTCGCGCTGGTATTTCGTCTCGAACAGATGGGTAGTGACGCGGCGCCCGGTGCGGGCGGAGGCCTCGGCGATCGCCTCCCAGAGTGCGTCCGAGCCCCATTGCGGGCCGTTGGGCGCATATTGGACATCGACCATCGGGCCGGCGATGGCCGCCGCAACGGCGTCGACGCGGGCGATCTGCTCCGCGATCGGCAGCATTGGCGACAGATAGCGTGCTTCGATCTCGGCGCGGGCGACGGGGTCGAGATCCTCCAGCACGGGGGTATGGTCGCCATACACCAGCGGGTTCTGGTCACGCATGCCGACGCCGAAGGCGATGCGCACGCCGATGTCGCGGGCGGCGCGGGCCATGGCCGCGGCCTCGGTCGGAAGATCGGTCAGGCCCATCGGCCGGACATGGTGGATCATCACGGCGCCCTGGCCGCCGAGCGCGGCGCGCCCGAGCGGCGCCAGCGTCGCAAGATAAGGGTCGACGGGGGCAAACAGCGCCAGGCGGTGCAGCCAGAGTTCGAGCGGCCGGGCGAAGCCGCCGACCGAGCTGGTGCGGATCGGCCGGGCATGGTCATGGGCGTTGACCAGCGCCGGCAGCACGACGACGTCGTCCGCGGTTCCGGCCGGCGCCTTGCCGATCGCGGCGATGGTGCCGCCCTCCAGCGTCAGCGCCTTATCCTGGAGGCTGCGGCGGGCATCGAAGGCATGGCCGGCGGTGATCTGGCGCACAATGCGTCTCCGTCGCGAACGGGGCCCTTGCCCAGGCCTCAGGCCGAGGCGACGTCGGTCTTGCGGTGGGCCCAGCCGGTGACGCGCCGCTCGATCAGAGAAAACAGCACGTAGAGCGTGACGCCAAGCCCGGCCAGGACGAAGAGCCCGGCGAAGACGAGCGGCACGTTGAAGCTCGACGAGGCGATCATCATCATGTTGCCGATGCCGCGGTTGGAGGCGACGGTCTCGGCCACCACCGAGCCGACGAAGGCGAGCGTGATCGCGACCTTCAGCGCCGCGAAGAAATAGGGCATCGCGCGCGGCAGGCTGACATTCCAGAGGATGTCGGTCTTCGAGGCCTTCAGCGTCTTCATCACGTCCTCGAGCTCGGGCTCGACGGTGGCGATGCCGGTGGCGACGTTCACCACGATCGGGAAGATGCAGATGATCATCGCGGTCAGGATCGCCGGCACCGTGCCGGCGCCGTACCAGAGCACGAAGATCGGCACGACCGCGACCTTGGGGATCGAGGAGAAGCCGACGAGCAGGGGATAGGCGGTGTCATAGGCGAGCTTGGACGAGCCGATCAGGATGCCCAGCAGGAGCCCGATCACAACGCCGATGCCGAAGCCGACGATCGTCGTGTAGAGCGTCTGCCAGGTGTGCGGCCAGATCGCCGGCCAGTACTGGATCAGCGCCTTGATGATCTGCGACGGGCGCGGCAGCAGGATGTCGGAGATGCCCGCCATCAGGCAGAACAGCTCCCAGAACAGGAAGACGCCGATGATGAGCGCCGTCGAGGCGCCCTTCTCGCGGATGATCTCGCCGAGACGTTCCATCAGAGTGCCCTCCCTCACGCCGCGCCGGGCGCGTGGTTGACGATGCCGGTGCCGCCGCGCGCGCCGACGATCATCGCCCGCAGACGCTGGTTCAGCGCCACGAAATCCGGCTCAAAGGTCATGTCGATGGTGCGCGGCCGCGCCAGCGCGACGGGTGAATCGTCGAGGATGCGGCCGGGCCTGGCGCTCATCACGCAGATGCGGTCGGCGAGATAGGCGGCTTCCTTGAGGTCGTGCGTGACCAAAAGCACGGTCAGCTTCTTGGAAAGCCAGAGGTCCTGCATGATCGCCCAGAGCTCCTCGCGGGTGAACTGGTCGAGCGCGCCGAAGGGCTCGTCGAGCAGCAGGAGATCGGGATCGTGGATCAGGGCGCGGCAGAGATTGGCGCGCTGCATCATGCCGCCGGAGAGCTGCCAGGGATATTTGTCGCCGAAACCGCCGAGGCCGACCTGCGCCAGCAGCGCCTCGACGCGGTCGCGATACTCGCCCTTGCGCTTGGACCGGTAGCCCTGCCGGAAGGGCGGCACGATCTTGAGCGGCAGCATGACGTTGTCGCGGATGTTGAGCCAGGGCAGCAGGGTCGGGTTCTGATAGGCCATGCCGATGCGGATCGGCGTTGCGCCGATCTCACGGCCGGCGACGAAGACATGGCCCGTCGAGGGCTTCAGCAATTCGCCGACCATCTTCAGGATCGTCGACTTGCCGCAGCCGGAGGGGCCGACGAGGGCGACGAACTCCCCCTCGGCGATCTTCAGCGAGGTCGGCGCCAGCGCCTGCACAGCCTTGGCGCCGCGGCCATAGGTGATCGAGGCCTGCTCGAACTCGATGAAGGTCGTGGCCGGGGCTGTCTCGCCCGCCCGAATATCAGTGAGGATGGCGTTCACGAACCCGCTCCCTTGGCGCTGCCGACCGGCCCTTGCAAACAGGCGGCCAGCGTCTGGTCGGCGTTGCGGATGGTGGGTTTCGGCATGGCCTGGATGGCGGTGACCTGCCGGCCCCAGCCGCTCGTCTCGGCCACGAGTTGGCGGTCTCGCTGGACGAAGCGGCCGCGCACCAGCGTGTGGACGGGAATGCCGGTGACGGAAACGCCCTCGAAAGGCGTGATCTTGCCGCGCGAGTGCAGGGCCTCGGCGCGGATCGTCTCGGTCCGGTTCATGTCGACGACGGCGATGTCGGCTTCCGCGCCAGCCTCGATGCGCCCCTTGGCGGGCCAGAGCCCGAAGGCCTTGGCCGGCTTCTCAGCGGAGATGGTGACGTAATGCTCCAAGGTCATGCGCCCTTTCGAGACCTCGTTCAGCATCAGCGGCATCTGTGTCTCGACGCCGGGGAAGCCGCAATCGGCCTGCCAGATCACGTCCTTGGTCTTCTCCTCGACGGTATGGGGCGCGTGGTCGGTCGCGATCATGTCGACGACGCCCGATTGCAGCGCCGCCCAGATCGCCTCCGAGTCCGAGGCCTCCCGCACCGGCGGGTTGACGCGGATGATCGAGCCGAGCCGCGCATAGTCGCGCGAGTCGAGCAGGAGATAGCAGGGGCAGGTCTCGCCGGTGATCTCGACGCCGCGCGCCTTGGCCTCGGCGAGCGGGCGCAGTTCGGCGGCCGAAGAGATGTGCAGGATGTGGATGCGCGCGCCGGTCCATTCCGCCAGTTCCGCCGCGCGGCTGACGGCTTCCGCGGCGACGATGGCCGGGCGCGCCGCGATATGGGCGAGCGGGTCGTTGCGGCCGGCTTCCATCAGGCGCTTCTGGCGCCAGGCCATGATCGAGGCGGTCTCGGCATGGAGCGAGATGCGCAGGCCCGAAGGCGCGATGATCTCGAAGCCCTCGAGCATCGCCCCCGTGGAGGGCGAAGGCAGGTTGCCGAAGGTGTTGCCCATGAAGCATTTGAAGGCGTTGACGCCGCCGTCGATCAGGCCCTGAAGCTCGTCGATGTTGTCCTCGGCAAGCAGGCCATAGATGCCGTAATCGACATGGGCCTTGGCGGCGGCCTCCTGCTTCTGGCGCAGCTCCTTGACCGAGCGCGTCGGCGGGTTGGTGTTGGGCATCTCGAAGACGGTGGTGGTGCCGCCCATCGCGGCCGCCGCGCTGCCCGTGCGCCAGTCCTCCTTGTGGGTGTAGCCGGGCTCGCGGAAATGAACGTGCACGTCGATGGCGCCGGGCAACAGGAACTGGCCGGAGACGTCGACGGTCTCGCGCGCCGCCGGCATCGCAGCCGGCGCGCCGACCAGCGCGATCAGCCCGTCCTTGATCGCGACATCGGCACGATAGCGGGTCTGACCGGTCACGACGGTGCCGCCGGTGAGGACGAGATCGGCGATGAAGGGCGTGTCGGTCATGGGCGCCCTCACAGCATGGCCCAGCCGCCATCGACCGGCAGGTCGACGCCGGTGATCTGGCGGGAGACGTCGGAGGCGAGAAAGAGGCAGGCATTGGCCACGTCCTCATCGGTCGAGACGCGCTTTAGCGCGTAGTCGGCCGCGTGCTTCTCGAAGGCGGCCTCCTCCGAGATGCCAAGGCGCTTGGCCATTTCCGGCACGACCTTGCCGCGGAAGCGCGGCCCGTTGACCATGCCGGGCGCAACGCAGTTGACGTTGATGCCGTAGGGACCGGCCTCGAGCGCGAAGCTCTTGGTGATGCCGCGCAGGCCCCATTTCGAGGCCGAATAGGCCATGCGCCCGGCCCGGCCGCGCATACCGAAGGTGCCGCCGACATTGACGATCTTGCCGCCCTGCTGCGCGATCATCGCCGGCAGGCAGGCGCGCATCGTGTTGAAGCAGCCGCGCATGTTGAGATCGACGATCTCGTCGAACTCCTCCTCTGTGGTCTCCCAGCCGGTCTTGCCGATCGGCCCCGAGCCACCGGCGACGTTGACGAGGATGTCGATGCGCCCGCCGAAGGCCGACAGCGTCTGTGCGATGGCGGCCTCGCAGTCGCTGCCCTTCGTGATGTCGCAGGCGATGACGATGGCCTGGGCGCCGTTCGCGCGGATCTCCGCCGCGACCGGCTCGATCGCTGCGATGTCGCGGCCGATCAGGGCGAGCTTGCAGCCCTCAGCGGCGAAGGCCCGGGTGACGGCGGCGCCCATGCCCTTGGCCGGGCCGGTGATGACCGCGACGCGGCCGGTGAGGTTCAGATCCATCGTCAATCTCGTGTTCTTGTCGTCGCGTAGGCCACCCTGAGCCCTCATCCTGAGGAGGCCCGCAGGGACGTCTCGAAGGATGAGGGCTGGAGGGAGAGGAAGAAGGGCTTCACCCCAGCTTGGTGACGCGGTCGGCCAGGGGCGGCAGGAAGGCGCGGCTGAAGATCTCATCGGGAGCCGGCAGGCGCGGCAGGCCATCGGCCTCGACGACGATCGCGATCGACTTCTTGAAGCGGGCGTCGTCGATGTCGCCGATGCCGAGCTTGGCGACCTCGGGATGGCTCATTTCGGAGGCGAGCGTGGCGACCAGGCGCTCCTTCTCGACGGCCTTGTTGATCAGCGGCTCGCGCTTCGCCACCGCCTCGATGGCGGCGTCGTTGTCCTTGAGCGTGTCCTTGAGGCCGCGATCGATCGCGCGCAGCAGCCCCTGCAATGCCTTGGGGTTCTCGGTCGCGAGCTTGCGCGAGGCGATCATGGCGTTGGAGTACAGGTCCATCCCGTAATCGCCGAAGTTGATGAAGCGGAAGTCATTGTTCGGGTCGATGCCGACGAGCTTGGCCGAGAAGGCGATGGTGTTGACGAAGCCGAAGACGCCGTCGACCTGCCCGCGCTGCAGCATCTGCTCGCGCAGATTGGGCTGCATGTTGGTGATGGCGACCTTGGACGCGTCGATGCCGGCGAGCTTGGCGAAGGCCGGGAAGAGCTTGAGCGCACCGTCGTTGGCCGGGCCGCCGATGGTGCGGCCTTCAAGATCCTTCGGCGTCTTGATCGGCCCGTCGGCCTTCACCGCGATGGTGAAGGGCGGGCGGTTGTAGAGGGCCGAGATCGCCAGCGGTGTGGCGGCGCCCGGCTGGCTGCGCGCGACGAGCTGGATCAGCGCGTTGATGTCGCCGAAGCCGATGTCGTAGGAGCCCGAGGCGACCGCACCGACCGCCGCACCCGAGCCGTTGCCCTGGTCCATGACGATCTCGAGCCCTTCCTCGCGGAAGTAGCCGCGGTCATCGGCCAGGAAGAACCAGCCCTGCGGGCCCTGGTAGCGCCAGTTCAGGATCATCTTCAGGCGGGTGGGCGCCTGCGCCAGCGCCGGCCGCGGCAGGGCGGAGGCCAGTGCGGCGGCGCCAGTAGCGAGGGCGAAGCGGCGTCGGCTGATCGCGTGCGTCATGCGAACTCTCCCATCGCGGCCCAGCGCCGCTGCCATGGGAGAAGCCTAGGACGGCTTGACCGATGCCGTCTTGTGCTGACTTCTTGCATGATCTGTTCGCAAAACGCATCGCTTGGACATCCGCGCCATGAGGCATCTGCGCCTGCTGAACTATATCGACGAGGTCGCGCGCGTCGGCTCGATCCGCAAGGCGGCGGAACGGCTGAACATCACCGCCTCGGCGCTGAACCGGCGCGTGCAGGACGTCGAGGACGAACTGGGCACCAAGATCTTCGAGCGGCTGCCGCGCGGGGTGCGGCTGAACGCGGCCGGCGAATTGCTGATCCGGCACATCCGCAGCCAGCTCGCCGATATGGGCCGGGTGCGCTCGCAGATCGAGGATTTGTCGGGTTTCCGGCGCGGCACGGTCGCGATCGCCTGCAGCCACGCGCTGGCGCATGACTTCCTGCCCGTCGAGATCGCCGCCTATCGCAGTGCGTTTCCGCTGGTCGAATTCGATGTGCGCGTCGCCAGCCATGGCGAGGCCTTGCGGGCGCTGGCGAGTTACGAGGTCGATCTCGCTTTGATCTTCCGGCTCGACACCAGCATCGGCTTCCAGATCATCGCATCCGCCGAGCAGCGCCTCGTCGCCATCATGCGGCAGGACCACCCGCTCGCGAAGGAGGGCAGCATCCGCCTGCGAGAGTGCAGCGGCTATCCACTGGCGCTTCCCGACCGCAGCTATGGCGGGCGTCAGCTGCTCGACCAGGCGGTCGCCAAGAGCTCGTTCAAGCTCGTCCCGGTGATCGAGTCGAACTCGTTCGAGTTCCTGCGCAACTATGTCCGGCTGGAGGACGCCATCACCTTTCAGATCGAGATCGGCGCACCCGCCAGCCTGAAGCATCGCGACGGGCTGATCTCGCGGCCAATCGACGAGCGCGACATCCAGCCGGCGCGCTTCGCGATGGGCCAGCTCCATGGAAGGCCTCTGCCAGTGGCGGCGGCGAAATTCGCCGAGCAGCTCGCCGCGCGCCTCGAGACCGGCCGGTCTAGAGCCATTTCGGGACGGTGACGCGTTCGAAGGCGACGAGCCCGTCGATCAGGCGGGCCGGATCGGGCTCGACGACGATGCCCTGCCGGTGGGCGGGCGGCAGGAAGCCCTGGGCGATCATGTGATCGATGAAGCCCATGAAGGGCTGGTAGTAGCCGGCGATGTCGAACAGCCCGGCCGGCTTGTCGAAGTCACCGAGCTGATTCAGCGTCCAGGCCTCCATGAACTCCTCGAGCGTGCCGATGCCGCCGGGCATGGCGATGAAGCCGTCGGCGAGTTCAGCCATCCGCTCCTTGCGCGCACGCATGCCATCGACGATCTCGTGCCGGGTCAGCCCTTCGTGGAGATGGCCGAGATCGGCGAGGCGGCGGGTGATGACGCCGTGGACCGCCCCGCCCTGCGCCAGCACGGCGTCGGCGACGACACCCATCAGCCCCTTATGCGTGCCGCCATAGACCAGCGTCAGCCCGCGCCGGCCGATCTCGGCGCCGAGCCGTGCGGCGCCCTCGCGATAGGCCTCGCCCAGCCCGGCATTCGAGCCGCAGAACAGGGCGATGGCTTTCAGGTCTCTGGACATCGGCAGGATCTCCTCGCATCGGGCGGACAGGACTGGCCCATGACGGCAACCGGGTCAGGAAGGCAAGCGCACGCAGCCGAGGGGCGCGTTATTTGCACTCGACAGTCTCTCCGGCGGCAGCCCATCCTGGTGCCACGCCGCGCGGGAGCGATCATGACCCATCATCTCAAGGCTTCGCCCAAGACCTGCCACTGGGGCTATTTCGACGCGCGCGTGCCGCCGGCGCTGACCATCGCCAGCGGCGAGAGCGTCACGATCGAGTCTGTCAGCGGAACGGTCGAGACCCTGCCGCCGGCGGGCTTCCACGTCCCGCCCGAGCTGCACGCGATCCACGCGGCGCAGAAGGGCCTGCCCTTCGGCCCGCATATCCTGACCGGGGCGGTTGCTGTGGAAGGTGCCTGGCCGGGCGACGTGCTGCAGATCGACATCGAGCAGGTCTCGCTGCGGCAGGACTGGGGCTACAACCTCAACCGCCCGCTCGCCGGAACGCTGCCGGACGACTTCCCGCATTTCCACATGATGAACATCCCGCTCGACAAGACGCGCATGGTCGGCACCCTGCCCTGGGGGCTGGAGCTGCCGCTGTCGCCGTTCTTCGGCGTGATGGGCGTCGCGCCGCCGCTGGAGTGGGGGCGCTGCACCTCGATCATCCCGCGCGCCTTCGGCGGCAATCTCGACAACAAGGAGCTGGTCGCCGGCACGACGCTTTATCTGCCGGTCTTCGTGCCTGGCGCGCTGTTTTCAGTCGGTGACGGCCATGGCGTGCAGGGCGACGGCGAGGTCAACGTCACCGCAATCGAGACGGCTCTGTCAGGTACCTTCCGCCTGACGGTCCGCAAGGATCTGAGCTTCACCTATCCACGGGCCGAGACGCCGACCCATGTCATCACCTGCGGCATGGACCCCGATCTCGACCGCTGCGCGGAAAAAGCGCTGCGGGATATGATCGTGCTGATCGTGGAGCGCACGGGCATTACCCGCGAGCAGGCCTATGCGCTCTGCTCGATGGCAGCGGATCTGCGCGTCACCCAGACGGTGAACCAGCACAAGGGCGTGCACTGCATGCTCAGGAAGAGCCTGCTCGGCGGCCGCTGACCGCGACGAGACCCCGCTTGCGACGCCGCCCGGCGAACGGGCGGCGCGCCATGCAGAGCAATTGCCGTCTCAGGCCTTGGCGCGGGGGGCGCGCTTGGCCTTGGGAGCGGCGGCCGGCGTCGCGGCCTTGCGGCCGAGGCCCATCGACTTCGCCAGGGCGGAGCGCGCCTCGGCATAGGCGGGGGCGACCATCGGGTAATCCGCCGGCAGGCCCCATTTGGCGCGGTACTGCTCGGGCGTCAGGTCATACTTGCTGCTGAGATGGCGCTTCAGCGACTTGAAGGACTTTCCGTCCTCCAGGCAGATGATCGCCTCGGGCGTCACCGACTTCCGGATCGGTACGGCAGGAACGAGGGGAGCGGCCGGAGGCGCCTCTGGCTCACCGCCCAGCTTGGCAAGTGACGCATGGACACTCGCGATGAGATCGGCGAGGTCGGAGCGCGGGACGTTATTGCGGGCGACATACGCCGACACAATGGATGTCGTCAGGTCGAGCAGCTCTTCGTTGTTGTCTGCCATTTGGCGTTCCGATCACGGGAGAAGTTGAAATTTGCTGTAGCGCGGATTCGGCCTTAGGACGAAGACACGGGCCTGTCTATCCGCGCAAGGGCGAATTCTGGCGCAAAAGGTTGACGTTGTGCTTCTTCATCGCGAGAAAAGGCGCCCCACACACGCTTCGCGTGCAGGATGCGGCGCTTTCGCGGCCGAAAGACGGCGACGTCAGAACAGGAAGTCGTCGGCGTCGTCCTGCACGGGTGCATTGACGACGACGGGAGCGGCGGCACCGGCCTGGGAAGGCAGAAGAGCGGCGACGACCGTCTGGTGGATCGTCCGTTCGCCGACCATGGTGTAGTTCGGCCAGACATGGCGCTCGATCAGGCCGGCCGCCGCGACGGCGGCCTCCGGGTCGTCCGGCATCTCCGCCTCGGCGGCGGAGCGGTCGAGCTCGGCCGCGCCCGAGGCGATGAGATCGCTCATCGCCCCCGCATTGGAGAAGGACAGCCGCGCCTGCGCCACCACCGAGGCGAAGCCGCCGCCCTCGCGGGTGAGCTGGTCGAGCGTCGCGGCAAGGCGGTCACCGGTCTGGCGCAGGGCAGCCAGAGATTCCCCCATCGCCTCGTTGAGCGCAGTGAAATGCGCCGCGTCGAGCCGCCCGCCCGATTTCAGCCCGCCGGAGGTCTCCTGCATCTGGGCGAAGGTCGGCGTCAGCTGGGCCGCATCGGCCGCGACCTGATCGGCTGCGAATTTCAGCTCCTGCGCGATGACGACGAGGCTGCGTCCACCGGTGCCGATGCGGGCTGCGCGCAGGCCGGCATTCATGCCGATCAGCACGATGCTCGAGACGGTGCCCGCCAGCGCCGCCACGGTTTCCTGGCAGGTTTCCAGCACCGTCGACATGGCGCTCGTGACGCGGTCGACACCGGCGCGGGCGCGGTCGCATTTGGCGAGCAGGTCGGAGGCCTCGGCGAGGTCTGCCTCCAGATCGGCGAGGAAGGAGCCGCTGCGTCCGCCATCACCCTGGTAGAGCGAGCGCACGAGATCGAGCAGGCCGGCGGTGTCCCCGGCCAGCAGGGCGAGCGCGGCCTCGATCGCATCGGCATCCTGGGCGAGCATGCGCGCGCTCTCGTCGAGCTGGGCGGCCTCGAGGCGGCGCAGCACGACATCGACGGCCGCGCGGGCGTCGATGTCGAGAGCAGCGCCCTCGCCTGTCCCCGTGGCGACGGTCGCGAGCAGGCGCAGCGCCTTGATGGCGTGCTCGAGCTGCTGGCGGATGCTGTCGCCCGACTGCAGGGCGATGATCGCGCCGCCGGCGGCCATGGCGATCTTGCCGGAATGCGTCGCCGCATCGCTGGTCAGCGCGCCGCTGCGCTGTTGACGGCCGGCGACCTCGACCAGCGTCTGCTCCAGCTTGGCCGCGAGCGCCGAGAGCGCCTGGCCGTAGCGGCCCTCGAAATCGCGCTGTGCCTCGAGCGCTGAGCCCAGCAGGGCGCTGAGATGGTCATGGTCGCGGGCGCAGTTCTGGATGGTGCGCTGGGCCTGGGTGGTGAGGGCAACGATCTCGCTGGTGAAGTCGCCGAAATCCCGTCCCGCCGCTTGGACCGAGACGGCCTCGATGCGGGCGCTGCGGGCCAGGATGGTGATCAGGCGCATATGCTCGAGCAGACGCTCCAGCGCCTGCGAGGCGTCCTTGCTGTGCGCGGCGAGCTCCTGCAGCACGCCGGTCTCCTGGAGCAGGCCGTCATTGATGGCGCGCAGCTCGCCGGCGAGACCAGAGAGCGTCGTCCCGGCGCGGGCGATCTCGGGCCCCGAGAGGTCCGTGGAGAGCGTGGTCAGCCGTTCCTTCAGCCCCTCGAAGAGGCCCAGCCCCTCGCCGAGCTGGCTGCCGGCGCGGGCAAAGGTGACGTCGATCTCGCGAGCGGTACCCTCCAGCGCCTCGATCAGCCGCGACAGGCCGGGTTCCTGAGCCAGCATCACCGTCGTCCCCCCGACGCCACCCATCTCAGACGCAACGCGCATCACTCGTCCTCAACCCGATCCCGACGTGGATTGCGGCCAAGCCATGATCTCCTGAGGTACACGAGAGAGCTTGACGATCCGTTCCGCCGCACCGAGGTCGATCGCCTCCTTCGGCATGCCGAAGACGACGCAGCTCTCGGCATCCTGCGCCAGGGTGCGGGCGCCGGCCTTGCGCATCTCCAGCAGGCCGCGGGCGCCATCGTCGCCCATGCCGGTCATGATGATGCCGAGCGCGTTGGCGCCGGCATATTGCGCCGCCGAGCGGAAGAGCACGTCGACCGAGGGGCGGTGGCGCGAGACATGAGGCCCATCCTTGATCGCGACACGGTATTGCTGGCCGACGCGCTGCAGCAGCATGTGGCGGTTGCCCGGCGCGATCAGGACGCGACCGGTCGAGACCTCATCGCCATCCTCCGCCTCCTTGATCTCCATCGCGCAGAGGCCGTTCAGCCGGCGCGCGAAGGCGAGCGTGAACTTCTCGGGCATGTGCTGGACGACCGCGATGCCCGGGCAGTTGGCCGGCAACTGCTCCAGCACCTCGCGCAGCGTCTCGGTGCCGCCGGTGGAGATGCCGATGCAGACGATCTTGTCGGTCGAGTGCCGGACCCGGCCGAGGACCGGCGGCGGCAGGATCGCGTCGGCGGTGAGCTTCTTCTCGACCTGCATGCGCGGCTCGCGCGGACGCAGCTTGGCCTGGGCTGCGGCGCGCACGGCATGGCGCAGCCGGTCGGCGGTTTCCATCAGCGCCGCGCGGGTGTCGATCCGCGGCTTGGGCAGCACATCGACGGCACCGGCCTCGAGCGCATCGAAGAGCGCACGGGAGCCGGCTTCGGTCAGGGTCGAGCAGATGATGACGGGGATCGGCCGCTGCGCCATGATCTTGCGCAGGAAGGTCAGCCCGTCCATCCCCGGCATCTCGATGTCGAGGATCATGACGTCGGGCAGTTCGCTCTGCAGCCGCCGGGCGGCGGCGAACGCATCGGCCGCCGTGCCCATCACCTCCATGCCGGGATCCTCGGTGAGGATCGTCGTCAGCACCTGCCGCACCGAGGCGGAGTCGTCGACGATCAGGACGCGGATCGGTTTGCGGTTCATGCGGCAGTCCTTGCTCCGGCGCTTGGCGCCGCCTGATAGACGGTCGGGACGACCTGCCGAAGCGGGCCGACGCCGCTGCCGGCCATGGATTCGGAGTGGCCCAGCATCAGGTAGCCACCAGGGCGAAGATGCGAGGCGAGGCGGCTGAGGACCGCCTGCTGCGTCGGCTTGTCGAAGTAGATCAGCACGTTGCGGCACAGGATCACGTCGACGTCGCGGTCGAACGGGTAGGAGTCGTCCATCAGGTTGAGACGCTCGAAATTGACCGTGCGGCGCAGCTCAGGCGTGACGCGCACGACGTCTTCGCGGGTATCGCGCGAACGCATCAGATAGCGCTGCTGCATCGCGGCCGGCACGGGGGCCACGAAGGCGCGTGGATAGATCGCGGTGCGGGCCTCCCGCAGCACCTCGGTCGAGATGTCGGTGCCCAGGATCGAGAAGCGCGCGACCTTGCCGGCGGCCACGAGGTCCTGCAGCACCATCGCGGCCGTATAGGCCTCGGCGCCCGTCGACGAGGCGGCGCTCCAGACCTTCAGCTGCGGCGGGCGACCGCCCTGACGGGCGGTGAGCTGCGGCACCGCGACGTCGCGCAGGAACTCGAAATGGCTCGGCTCGCGGAAGAAGTCGGTCTTGTTTGTGGTGACGCAGTCGATCAGGTGGACGGTTTCCGCCTCCAGCCCGCCCTTGTCGAAGAGATGCGAACCATAGGCGGTCAGCCCCGGCAGCTGCAGCGCCCGCACGCGCTTGCGCAGGCGTCCCTCGACCATGGTGCGCTTGGTCTGGGGCAGCTTGATGCCGACGCGCGACTCGATGAACTTCGCGATCGCGTTGAAATGCTTGTCAGAGAGGTGATCGTAGGCATCTGGCGCCTGCTGCTTGCTCACGTCACGCGGCCCTTTCCGGTGCCATGGCCGCCAGCTGGGGCAGATCATCCGCCTCCATCAGCCGCTCGAGATCGAAGACCACGATGAAGGATTCGCCCTTGCGGCCGATCCCGGCGATGTAGTTCGACTGCCAGCGGCCGCCGACGTCGGGCGCCGCCTCGGTATGGTCATCATCGAGGCCCGTGACCTCGAAGACGCGGTCGGCGACGAAGCCGACGCCGAGCGTGCGGCCCTTGACCGGCACGTCCAGGATGATGATGCGGGTCGCGTCGGTGGGCTCGGCACGGGGCAGCCCGAGCTTGGTGCGCAGATCGACGATCGGATAGCCGGCGCCGCGCACATCGATCATGCCGAGCAGGAAGTTGGGCGCGTGCGGCAGCTTCGAGATCGGCCGCATGTCGAGGATCTCGCGGACGTTGCGGATGTCGATGCCGAACAGTTCCTGATCGATGCCGAGCGTCAGATATTGGGCGGTATCAGCCATGGCGACCTCGTTGTGAGCGACGTGTGAAAGCGGCCGGCCCCTGCCTCCAGGGGCCGGCTCGGATCAGTTGCGGTGGAAGGCGGCGTCGTCCTGATCGTCGCCGCCATTCATGTCGAAGGCGAAGCCGCCGCTGGCGACCTTGCGCGCCGGGCGAGCGGCGGGAGCATTCGCCGGACGGATGGCGGCCGCCATGGTCGCGGCCTTGCCGCGAAGCTGCGTGACCGCCTTGGCCATGCCGCGGGCGTGAACCGGCGCGGAACCGTCGTCGAGCTTGAAGAAGGCGATGGTGGCCTGGAGCTGCTCGGCCTGGGAGGCGAGTTCCTCGGACGTCGCGGAGACCTCCTCGGAGGCCGCGGCGTTCTGCTGGGTCACCTTGTCGAGCTGCTGGATCGCCTGGTTGATCTGGCTGGAGCCGACATCCTGCTCGCGGCAGGCGGCGGTAATCTCCTCGACCAGCTCGGCGGTCTTCTTGATGTCGGGCACCAGCTTGGCGAGCATCGAGCCCGCCTCCTGCGCAACCTTCACCGTGTCGGCCGACAGCGTGCCGATCTCGGCGGCCGCCGCCTGGCTGCGCTCGGCGAGCTTGCGCACCTCGGAGGCCACCACCGCGAAGCCCTTGCCGTGCTCGCCGGCACGGGCCGCTTCCACCGCCGCGTTGAGGGCGAGCAGGTCGGTCTGCCGCGCGATTTCCTGCACGATGTTGATCTTCTGCGCGATGGTCTGCATCGCATCGACCGCCTTGCCGACGGCGACGCCCGAGGCTTCCGCATCCAGCGAGGACTGGGCCGCCATCTTCTCGGTGGTCGCCGCGTTCTCGGCGTTCTGCTTCACGTTCGCCGCCATCTCCTCCATCGAGGAGGAGGCCTCCTCGGTCGAAGCCGCCTGCTCGGTGGAGCCCTGCGAGAGCTGCTCGGCGCTGGCGGAGAGCTCCTGCGAACCGGCCGACATGTTCTCGGCGGCAGCGTTCACCTGGCCAACAACCTCGCGCAGCTTGATCATCATGTTCTCGAGCGCGATGCCGAGCGTGTCCTTGTCCGAGAGCGGCTTGGCCTCGACCGTCAGGTCGCCGTCGGCGATGGCGTTGGCGACCGTCGCCGTGGATTTGAGGTTGGCTCTCACCGCCTCGATCGTGTCGTTGATAAAGGCCTTCTTGCCGGGGAACTGGTCGATCGGCGCGTTGAAATCGCCTTCGCCGAACGCCTTGACGCAGGCCATGGCCTTTTTCTTCACGGCAATGTGGCCGGCCACCATGTCGTTGATGCCCTGCGCCATGATCGCAAAATCGCCGTGGAAGCGGTCGGCGGGAACCATCACGTCGATGTCGCCCCTGTCGTGCTCGGCCGACATGGTGTTCATTTCCGCGATGAGATTTTTGAGATTGCCCCTGAGCGTCTCGATCGTATCGTTGATGAACGCCTTCTTGCCGGGGAACTGATCGAGCGGTGCGTTGAAATCGCCTTCGCCCAGGGATTTGACGCAGGCCATGGCCTTCTTCTTCACGGCGATGTGGCCGGCGACCATCTCGTTGATGCCCTGGGCCATGCGGGCAAAGTCGCCGTGGAAGCGGTCGGCGGGAATGACCACGTCGATATCGCCCTTGTCGTGCTCCGACGACATCTGGCTGATTGAGTCGTCGAGCGAGATGGCCGGACGCGTCGCCGCCTCGAGCATTTCATTGACTGAGGAAAGGATCTCCAGGGCCCCTCCCGTCGCCAGACCCAAATCTGCGCGCGCGGAAAGATTGCCGCTGGCCAACGTCTGCTTGAGACGTGCGATTTCGGTCAGAGCAATGCTCGTCCTGGATGTTTTCTTCAGCCTCACGAAGAACGACATGATATTCTCCCCAGCGCCTGGCTAAGAGTGATGTTTTGATGGCCTGCGTCAGATTTCGTGACACATGCCGGACTGTGTTCTTTGGTGTTTCGGGCGCCGCGAGGGCTTCTGCTCTCGTTTGAAGCAACAGCGTCCGAAACCGTTTCAACGGGTCTCCCCGGCCGCGTGGCGGTCTCGTCAGTTACGGTGGAAGGCGGCGTCGTCCTGGTCCTCGCCTGCAGCGAGATCGAAGGAGAACCCGCCCGCGGCAGCCTTGCGGGCCGGCCGCGCCGGAGGCGCCTTCTTCGGCTGGATGGCGGCGGCCATCGTCGCCGCCTTGCCGCGCAGCTGCTTGACCGCCTTCGCGACCGGCTGCGCGATCTCGACCGCCGCCATCCGCTCGTCGAGCTTGAAGAAGGCGATGGTGTTCTGGAGCTGCTCGGCCTGGGAGGCGAGTTCCTCGGAGGTCGCGGAGACCTCCTCGGAGGCCGCGGCGTTCTGCTGGGTGACCTTGTCGAGCTGCTGGATCGCCTGGTTGATCTGGGTGGAGCCGACGTCCTGCTCGCGACAGGCGGCGGTGATCTCCTCGACCAGTTCGGCGGTCTTCTTGATGTCGGGCACCAGCTTCGCCAGCATCGAGCCGGCATCCTGCGCGACCTTCACCGTGTCGACAGAGAGCGTTCCGATCTCGGCGGCCGCCGCCTGGCTGCGCTCGGCGAGCTTGCGCACTTCGGAGGCCACCACCGCGAAGCCCTTGCCGTGCTCGCCGGCACGGGCCGCCTCGACGGCCGCGTTGAGGGCGAGCAGATCGGTCTGACGAGCGATCTCCTGCACGATGTTGATCTTCTGCGCGATGGTCTGCATCGCATCGACCGCCTTGCCGACGGCGACGCCCGAGGCTTCCGCATCCAGCGAGGACTGGGCCGCCATCCTCTCGGTGGTCGCCGCATTCTCGGCGTTCTGCTTCACGTTGGCGGCCATCTCCTCCATCGAGGAGGAAGCCTCTTCTGTGGACGAGGCCTGCTCGGTCGAGCCCTGCGAGAGCTGCTCGGCGCTGGCGGAGAGCTCCTGCGAACCGGCCGACATGTTTTCGGCAGCCGAGCTGACCTGGCCGACGACCTCGCGCAGCTTGGTGACCATGTTCTCGAGCGCGATGCCGAGCGTGTCCTTGTCCGAGAGCGGCCTGGCCTCGATCGTCAGGTCGCCGGAGGCGATCGCATCCGCCACCGCGGAGGTCGCGTTGAGATTGGCCGTCATCGTGTTGAGCGCGGTGACGAGATCGCCGACCTCGTCATTGCTGTTGACGCTGATCGTCTGGCTGAGGTCACCGATGGCAACGGCATTGGCGAGGCCGACCGCGCTGGCCAGACCACGGCTGATGCTGAGCGCAATCCAGGTGGCGGCGACGATGGCGATCAGCAGCGACAGGCCGAGAATCCCGAGCAGGAGCTGCTTGGCAAAGGCCGCCGCCTCGGCGGCGGTCGCGGCGGCCTGACCGGCCGCCTTCTCGACGAAATGCGCGTATTCCTCGAGCGTCTTGGTCAGTTCGCCGGCAGCGTCGCGGCCCGTGGTCAGCGACGCATTGGTCGCCTTGATGGTGCCGGCCTCGGCGGCGATCGCGACCGTCTTCAGCACGGAGACGATGCCCTTGTCGAAGGCGGCGACCATCGCCGTGGTGGGAATGTCGAAGGCGGCGAGGTCGGCGGCCGATTTGGCCAGGCGCGCACGCACCTGCGTGGCCTGCTGCTGGATGTCGACGTTGAGCTTCTCGATCTCGGCGACGCTCGCCATGTTGAAGGACAGAGCCGCGGTCCGGGTCATGCGGATCCATTCGAGGCGCGCCTCCTGGAAGCCCATCGCGGCGCGCAGCATCTCGGCGGAGGCATCAGGACGCGAGACCTGCGCGATCACCGGATTGGTCGTGGCGGTGACCGCCTGGATGAGCGGGATCGTCTCGGAGAGCCAGGCCTGGGTGGCGCGGTTGTTCGAGTTCAGCTTGGCGAAGCCCAGGGTCTCATCCTGCGCGCTCGCGAAGCGGTTGGCCTTGGCGACGATGTCGCCGATCCGGCGCTTGCCGTCCTCATCGGCGATCTGCGCGAGCTCATCCTTGCGCTTCATGGCGCTCTGGCGAAGCTCGACTGCCGTCGCGATGAAGCCGGCAATGTCCTTGTCGTCGGAGGACATCACGGCATTCTTCTCGGCGCGGACCGAATTGCTGACGTATTCGGAGATATCGCCGAGTGCGTTGAGGCGCTGCGTCCAGGTGACCAGCTCCTGCTGGGTCTCCGTCATGTTCGACAGCTTCACATAGGCCAACCCTCCCGCCGCCATGGAGAGGGCGATGACGACGCCGAATGTGGCGGCCAGCTTGGCTTTGATGGTCAGGCGCATGGCGAAAACTCACACAGTTTGTTTGGGGGCATTCCGATACGGCAGGCCCGAGAGGCGGTGGAGCCTCCGCCGGGGCGGAGGCTCCGTGTCATGGTCAGGAGGCGCGGCTGAAGGCGGCGTCGTGCTCGTCGCCGCCATCGTCGAGGGCGAAGTCGAAGCCGCCCTTCGCACTCTTGGGGGCACGCGCCGGCGCCTTGCGGGGCTGGGAGACGGCCTTCATCTGCCGGGCCTTGGCCTTGAGCTGGCCGACCGCCCGGTCGGTGGCTGCGCCCGAATCGTCCGTCTTGAAGAAGGCGATGGTCGACTGCAGCTGCTCGGCCTGCGCGGCGAGCTCCTCGGAGGTCGCGGAGACCTCTTCGGAGGCCGCGGCGTTCTGCTGGGTGACCTTGTCGAGCTGCTGGATCGCCTGGTTGATCTGGGTGGAGCCGACGTCCTGCTCGCGACAGGCGGCGGTGATCTCCTCGACCAGTTCGGCGGTCTTCTTGATGTCGGGCACCAGCTTCGCCAGCATCGAGCCGGCATCCTGCGCGACCTTCACCGTGTCGACAGAGAGCGTTCCGATCTCGGCGGCCGCCGCCTGGCTGCGCTCGGCGAGCTTGCGCACTTCGGACGCCACCACCGCGAAGCCCTTGCCGTGCTCGCCGGCACGGGCCGCCTCGACGGCCGCGTTGAGGGCCAGCAGATCGGTCTGGCGCGCGATCTCCTGCACGATGTTGATCTTCTGCGCGATGGTCTGCATCGCCTCGACCGCCTTGCCGACCGCCTCGCCTGACGCCTCGGCGTCCTTGGCCGACTGGGCGGCCATCTTCTCGGTGGTCTGGGCGTTCTCGGCATTCTGCTTCACGTTGGCGGCCATCTCCTCCATCGAGGAGGAGGCCTCCTCGGTCGACGAGGCCTGCTCGGTCGAGCCTTGCGAGAGCTGCTCGGCGCTGGCCGAGAGCTCCTGCGAACCGGCCGACATGTTCTCGGCGGCGGAGGTCACCTGGCCGACGACCTCGCGCAGCTTCTCGACCGTGCCGTTCAGCGCCGTGACGAGATCGCCGACCTCGTCATTGGACTGAACCTTGGCGGTCTGGGTGAGATCCCCTGCCGCGACGGCATTGGCGATGGCGACCGCACCGGCGACACCACGGCTGATGTTGAGCGCAATCCAGACGGCGGCGGCGATGGCGATGAGCAGGGACGCAGCGACGATGGAGAGCAGCAGCATCTTTGCGAAGGCGGCCGCAGAGGTAGCCTCAGCAGCGATGTCCGACATGCGCTTCTCGGCGAAATCGGCATAAGCCTCGTAGGCGGCCAGCGTCTCGAGCAGCGCCTTGCGGCCTTCGTTCCGGGTCATCTCGATCGCCTTGATGACACCGCCTTCACGCGCGATGTCCGAAGCGCGCGCGCCGACGACAAGCACCTGCTCGCCACGGCTGTCGATGTCCTGCGTCGCGATGCCGAGGTCCTTCAGGGCCGCGACCGTGGCGCCCTTGGAGCGCTTGAGAGCCTCGCCCTGGTTCGTCAGCGCCTGTCGCTTGGTGTCGAGGTCGGCCATGGTCGTGGCCGTGAAGGTCTCGATCAGCATGCGCAGATAGCGCGCGGTCTCGTAGCGCGCAGTCATGACCGTGCGGCCAGCAACGGCATGCTGCATCGACTCGGGGTGCTTGGCGAGCTCGGCCAGAACGACGTCATAGGCGGCGTTCTGAGCGGACAGGGCCGGGACGCCCTCGGCAGCCCAAACATCATAGGCGCGGTTGGCCGAGTTCAGCTTGGCGTTACGGACGGTCTCGTCCTGCACATCATTCAGGACCTTGCCTTTGGCCATGGCCTGGTCGAGGAGCCGTTTGCCCTGCTCGACGGCGATGGCGTAGAGTTCAGAGGTGATGCGCGCCGCATTGGCCCGGCGAGTCATCATCTCTGCCGCGGCGGCTTCGATGTCTTTCGCCTCAGAGGCCAGGATTGCGTTTTTCTCGGCGCGGATCTGGGCCTGAAGCTCGGTCTGAATGTCGCCGATCTTCGAAATCCGCTGTCCCTGACCGATGATGGTCTGCTGCGACGCATCCATCTTGGTCAGCTCCTGATAGGAGAGCCCACCGGCAACCATCGATAAGGTGATGATGATGCCAAACGCTGTTGCGAGCTTGGCCTTGATCGTAAACCGCATCTTTACTAGCCCCCAATCGAAAGCAAATACTCAACCCAGAATCCGGGACATGTCCGGGACGATGACGAATTCTTCGTTCCATTTGGTGATGAAGCGGATGAACTCGGGTCGCCAATGCGTTCCGAGGCGCGGCGTCTGCTGCATGTGCCGCGTCGAGACCTCGGTGACTTCGTAGACCTTGTCGGCGAGCAGCCCGAGGGTGACGGGGTCGCCGTCGATCTCGACCTCGATCACGACGATGCGCGTATCGGCGGTCTGGTCGGTCTTCTGCATGCCGAAGCGGATGCGCAGATCCGCCAGCGGGATGACGTTGCCGCGCACATTGATCAGGGCCGGCAGGAAGCTGCGGGCGCCTGCGACGCGCGTCACCGGCACGGGGTCGATGATCTCGCGGACCATGTCGGTCTCGACCGCGAAGATCTCGTTGCCGAGGCCGACCATCAGGACCTGGAGCCGGGTCTCGACCAGCGGCGGCTGGCCTGCGCCGGCGGCCTGCATCTGAAGCTGGGTCATCACGCGGCCTCCGGGGTTCTGTCGCTCTCGGCGCGGGACTGGCCGAGCGTGACGAGCTGGGCGACGTCGAGGATCAGCGCCGCCGAGCCATCGCCGAGGATGGTCGCGCCCGAGAACATGGTGACGTCCGCATGCAGCTTGGACAGCGACTTGATCACCGTCTGGTGGCTGCCGATGATCTGGTCGACGACGAGGCCGACGCGGGTGTCGCCGATCGAGGTGACGATGACCTTCTGGTGCGGGTCGGGCTGGCCGTCGGATTCGAAGAGGTCGCGCAGGCGTAGGAAGGGCACGAGGTCGCCGCGGACATTGAGGAAGCTGCGGCCCTTGGCGCGGGCCTCGTCGGCCGCCGTCAGCTCGATGCACTCCTCGACCGCCGAGAGCGGGATGATGTAGCGCGCCTCGCCGACGCGGATCAGCAGGCCGTCGATGATGGCCAGCGTCAGCGGCAGGCGCAGCGTCACCGAAGAGCCGTGGCCGGGGATCGTGGTCAGGTCGATGGTGCCGCGCATCGCCTCGATGGTGCGCTTGACCACGTCCATGCCGACGCCGCGGCCCGACAAAGCCGAGATCGTCTTGGCCGTCGAGAAGCCCGGATGGAACAGGAACTGGTGGATCTCGTGCTCGCTGAGATTGGCGCCGGGCGCGATCAGCCCGTTCTCCTCGGCCTTGGCGCGGATGCGGGCGGTGTTGAGCCCGGCGCCGTCGTCCTGCACCGTCACCAGCACCTGCGCGCCGACATAGCGGGCGGCGAGCTCGATGCGGCCCGTCGGCGATTTCGAGGTCGTGGCGCGGTCCTGCGCACTCTCGATGCCGTGGTCGATGGCGTTGCGGATGAGATGGACCAGCGGATCGGCGAGACGCTCGATCATGGTCTTGTCCATCTCGGTGTCCTCGCCGACCGTGACGAAGTCGACCGGCTTGCCGAGATCGCGCGAGAGGTCGTGGACGAGGCGGCGGAAGCGGGCGAAGAGCGAGCCCATCGGCACCATGCGCACGCCCATCGTCGAATCGCGCAGGCCAGACGCCAAGCGCTCGATCTCCTCGGCGATCGCCTTGATGGCGAGGTCGGTGCCGGAATGGGCGATCTGGCTGAGGCGGGCCTGGGCGATGACGAGCTCGCCGACGCGGTCCATCAGCTCGTCGAGGCGCTCGGCCTGGACGCGCACCGTCGTGTTGCCCTTGTCCTCGGCGCGGCGGTTGAGCTCGGCCTTCTCGGGAGCGGGCGCGGCGGGGGCCGGCGCAGCCGCACGAGCAACCGGAGCCGGCGCGGCCTCGGCCTTCACGGGCTCGGCCTTCACGGGCTCGGCGGCGGCGGGGGCGACATCGCCCGGCATCGACATGTCCAGGCCGAAACCGCCCTTCCCGGCTTCGGCGAGCGGGGTGATGACGAGCTTCATCTCGTCGCGGACGAACATGAAGACGTCCTCGATCTCGTCCTGCGAGCAGGCGCTCTCGAGCGTCACCGTCCAGGTGATCAGGCAGGTCTGCGGGTCGAGCTCGCCCAGGACGGGAATCGCGGCCGTGTCGGCCTCGACCGTGCAGGGGCCGAGCGCGCGCAGATCGTCGAGCAGGACGAGCGGGTTGGTGCCGTTACGCAGGATGCCGGGCTCGAAGGCGATCGCGATCCGCCAGCCGGCGGCGGCCTCGTCAGCCGGCGCCTCGTCTGAGGGCGCTTCCGCCGCCGGGGCCGCCTTCTTCCCGGCCGGGCCAGCGCCGATCAGGCGCTGCAGTTCCTCGACGATCGCCTCGCCGATGATCGGGTCGGTGGAATCGGGATCCTCGATCAGCGTGCGGATGTAGTCGCGCGCCGAGAGCGAGACCGTGACGATCTCGTGGTTGGCGTCGATCTTGCCCTTGCGGATCAGGTCAAAGGCCGTCTCGAAATCATGGGTGAAGGCTGCGACCTTGTCGAAGCCGAACATCGCACCCGAGCCCTTGATCGTGTGCAGCGCCCGGAATGCGGCGTCGATCAAATCGCGGTTCTGCGGCGACTGGCCGAGATCGAGCAGGACGCTTTCGAGCGAGTCGAGCAGCTCGGACGCTTCCTGCCGGAATGTTTCCGTCGGATCGAGTTCCATCAGGCCCTCACGAGTTTGGCGACGACGGCCAGCAGCTGCTCGGGCTTGAACGGCTTGGTGATCCAGCCCGTCGCGCCGGCGGCCTTGGCCTCCTGCTTGACGGCGTCGTCGGATTCGGTGGTCAGGAAGACGATGGGCGTGCCCATGAAGGCCGGCAGGGCGCGCAGCGCCTTGATCATCTGCATGCCGTTCATCACCGGCATGTTGAGGTCGGTGATGACGAGGTCGAAGCCCTGGGCCTTGGCCTTGGCCAGCCCTTCAGAGCCGTCGCCGGCCTCGACGACGGTGTGCCCGGCCGGGCCGAGCACGAGCTTGATCATCTGCCGGACGCTCGGTGAATCGTCGACGGTGAGGATGGTGGCCATGGTCAGATCCCGGACAGTTCGGACGGCATCGAGCCGGGCGGCGTCACGCCGGCCCGCTGAAAGGCGGAGGCGACGACGTCGCTCATCCCGCTGAGGGCGAAGGGAACCCCGCTGGCCGCGCAGCTGCGCTGCGCCGCAATGAGCGTCTGCACAAAGGTGATGTCAGCCTGCTCGACACCCGAGCAGTCGACGTCCAGGCCTGCGCGCGACTCAAGCATCTGGGCGAGAGCGCCGGCCATCGCCTTGGCGTGGCGAAGCGTACAATCGGCCTCGGCCCGGAACCTTTTCAGGTCACTGGCATTTGTCTTGCTCATCTTGTCGGCCCCAAGCCCACGTTACTTGTGATTGTTGCGCTGCTTACAGAAAAACTAGGCGAACAAACTTATATTTCACTTAAAAATGCGGCCTTTTGTTTTAAGGCGTTGGATACGAATCTGCGCGTCTGGAGTCGGAGTCGCGTTGGCGGAGTCGCGCGGACCCGGCCCGTCAGGACTTGATTCACCATGTTCGCTGGGAGTGCATTACGTATGGGCAGATCGCCCATCGGTCGGTGTCGCAGGGAGGGTGCTGTGCCGAAACGAACCGCCCGAGCCGGGCTGGGTCAGCGACGGCGGCGGGTTTCGGAGGGCTGCTCGCCGAAGACGTTGCGGTAATCGAGCGCGAAGTGGCCGCGGTTCACGAAGCCCCAGTGCCGGGCGATCGCCTCGATCGAGCGGGTCGAGGCCGGGTCGAGCAGTTCTCTGCGGGCCCGCGCGAGCCGCGCCTGCTTGATGTAGTCGTGCGGCGAGACGTGCTTGTGCTTGCGGAAACCGTCCTGCAGCGACCGCAGGCCGATGCCGACCGCCTCGGCGACCTCCTGGACCGTCAGCGGCCCGGCCTCATGGGCGTCGATGAAGGCGACGGCACGCCGGATCTGCCAGGGCGCGGGTGAAGCAGCCGCGGTTTCGAACCAGGCGGCATAGGGATTCGGAAAGCGCGACAGCAGCAGCAGCACCAGCGCGTCGCGCAACAGGCGCGCGGCCTGGGGCGTCGCCGCGAGTGGCGCCTCGCCTTCGAAGCCAGAGGTCATCGCGGCCATCAAGCCCGAGATCGTGGCACCATCCGCCGAGGCGAGATCGATGCTCGCGGCGATGTCGAGGCGGTCGGTCGCCGGCCGTCCGAAGGTGGCCTGGAGAATTCGGGCGACCTCCTCCCAAGGCAGGGTGAAGGTCGTGTGTGCGCTGCCGCGCCCGTACTCGCCGGATTCGCAGAGTCCGGTGTTGAGGACAAGCCCGCGCCCCGGCACCGCGGCCAGAGTCTGCCGCCCGGCGGAATAGAGGCTGCCTCCAGCGGTGACGATGCGGATGCTCAAATCGTCCCGCGCCGCGCCGCGTTTCAGCCGCATCCCGGCGGGATACTCGGCCCGGATGAGATGGGCCCCGGCCATCGCATGGGCCGTCAGCCGGGCCTCGAAGCCGTCAGGCCCCAGCGGCTCCAGCCGCATGTCACGGCGCAGCAGGGCATTGAGCCAGGCCTGCGTTTCCGCGATGTCGTGGCTGACGAAGGCGTGGGCGGGCGCACCGGGAACGTCCTCGGTCGTCGGCAGGGGAGAGTGTCGTGGCGGCAGCGTCGGCGTCACCGGCCTAGATGACGTCGCGGGCCTTGGGTTAGCAAGCCCTCCCGGCGCGTGGCGCGGCGTCCTCGCGCGGATGGAGCGGCCGGACTGGGGCCCCAAACAGGAGAACAGCACGCATGCAGCAGGACATCACGGCCGAGCCGCGTCGCGAAACCGGCGACATGGCCCAGTCCGTCATCGATTTCTGGCGCGACGCCGGGGCCGAGTGCTGGTTCAGGAAGGATGCAGCCTTCGACACCCTGTTCCGTGAGCGCTTCATGGCGCTGCATTATGCAGCGGCGCGGCGCGAACTGGATGGCTGGGCGGACACTGCACTGGGCAGCCTGGCGCTGGCGATCCTGCTCGACCAGTTCCCGCGCAACAGCTTCCGCGGCACGGCGCATATGTATGCCACCGACCCGCTGGCCCGGCATTTCGCGCGGTTGGCGCAGGCGCGCGGCCATGGCGAGGCGACCGAGCCGGCGCTGCGGCTGTTCCTGCACCTGCCGTTCTGCCATTCGGAGGATCTGGCGGATCAGGACCTCTCGGTCGCGCTCAGCACACCGCTCGGCGGCGAGGCGGCGGAGCATGCCGAAGGCCACCGCGCGGTGATCCGCCGCTTCGGGCGCTTCCCGCATCGCAATGCCCTGCTCGGGCGGGAGACGACGCTGGAGGAGGCCGCCTTCCTGACCGAGGGCGGCTTTGCGGGCTGATCAGGCGCCTTCGATGAGCGCAGAGCCCGGCCCAGCCTCCAGCGCCGCGTCGCTCTCATCCTTGAGATCGACCCCTGTCAGGGCACGGCGGAAGCCTTGGTCGATCAGCCAGGCCAGCCGGAAGGCCGCCTCGGCGAAGCCCATCCCACCGGGCCGGATATTGGAGATGCAGTTGCGCGCCTCGTCGGTCAGACCGATCCGCGGCGCGAAGGTGAGATAGGCGCCCAGCGAATCCGGCGAGGACAGGCCGGGCCGCTCGCCAATCAGCACGAGAACCATCTGCGCGCCCAGCGCCTGGCCCACCGCATCGCCGAGCGCGACACGCGCCTGCGAGGCGATGACGACAGGCGACAGCGTCAACGTCTGGCGCCTAAGGTGCGGCAGCATCGCCTCGACGAGCGGCGCGGCGTTCTGGTGGATTGCGGTGGAGGACAGCCCGTCGGCGACCACGATGGCGAGATCGAACGCCGCGTGACGGCTCTCCAGCGCGGCACGGCTCTCCGGCGACAGGCTGCGGCCCCAGTCCGGCCGGCGCAGATAATCCGCGCGGGAGCGGGCCGCGCCCTCGACGGCCAGCGTCTCGATGCCGAGCCCCGCCAGTTCCGCCGCGACCTCGTCGGGCCGGAAGGGCGCGTGCACCGCATCGCGCGCCTGGGCATGGGCGAGTCCGAAGCGCAGCACTTCGCTTGTTGGCATTGACGAGCCGGAGCGGCCGAGCGCGATCCTGGCCGGCGTGAGCCGCGCGAGATCGGCGAAGCGGCCCGGGGCAGGCGGCTTGTCCCGCCCGCTCATGCAGCGCGGTCCTGCATCGCCGCGAGCAGGGCCGGCCCGCCCTGCCCGGCACTGAGGCGTCCGGCTGAATCGGTGATGTCCATGCGCAGCAGCCAGTTCTCGAATTCCGGGGCGCGCTTCAGGCCCAGCACCTCGCGGATGTAGAGCTGGTCGTGGAAGGAGGTCGACTGGTAGTTCAGCATCACGTCGTCGGCCCCGGGCACGCCCATGATGAAGTTGACGCCGGCCGTGCCCAGCAGGGTGAGCAGCGTGTCCATGTCGTCCTGATCGGCCTCGGCATGGTTGGTGTAGCAGATGTCGCAGCCCATCGGCACGCCCATCAGCTTGCCGCAGAAATGGTCCTCCAGCCCGGCCCGGATGATCTGCTTGCCGTCATAGAGATATTCCGGGCCGATGAAGCCGACGACGGTGTTGACCAGCAACGGTTGGTAGGCCCGGCAGACGGCATAGGCGCGCGCCTCGAGCGTCTGCTGGTCGACGCCGTGATGGGCGTTGGCCGAGAGCGCGGCGCCCTGCCCGGTCTCGAAATACATGACGTTGTCGCCGACCGTGCCGCGCTTCTGCGAACGGCCGGCCTCCAGCCCCTCCTGCAGCAGCGCCAGCGTGACGCCGAAGGAGGCGTTGGCGGCTTGCGTGCCCGCGACCGACTGGAAGACGAGATCGACCGGCGCGCCCTGCTCGATCAGCGCAATCGAGGAGGTGACATGGGTCAGGATGCAGGCCTGAGTGGGGATGTCGAAGCGGGCAATGACTCCGTCGAGCAGGCGCAGGAGTTCGCCGATCCGGGCCGTGCTGTCGGAGGCCGGGTTGATGCCGATGACCGCATCGCCGCAGCCATAGCTCAGCCCGTCGATGGTCGAGGCGAGGATGCCGGCGGCATCGTCGGTCGGGTGGTTGGGCTGGATGCGCACCGCCATCCGCCCGGGCAGGCCGAGCGTGTTGCGGAAACGCGTGACGACGCGGCATTTGCGGGCGACGAGGATCAGGTCCTGGTTGCGCATCAGCTTGGAGACCGCAGCCGCCATCTCGGGCGTGATGCCCGGCGCGAGCCTCGCCAGCACCTCGGTCGTCGCCACCTCCGAGCAGAGCCAGTCGCGGAAGGCGCCGACCGTGAGCGAGGCGATCGGCGCGAAGGCCGCCGGATCGTGGCCGTCGACGATCAGCCGCGTGACCTCGTCGGTCTCATAGGGAATCAGCGCCTCGTGCAGGAAGGTGCGCAGCGGCAGGTCGGCGAGCGCCATCTTGGCCGCCATCATCTCTTCCATCGACTCGGCCGCGAGCCCCGCCAGCCGGTCGCCCGAGCGCGGCGGCGTCGCCTTCGCCATCAGCTCCTTCAGATCGCTGAAGAGATAGCTGCGCGTGCCGATCGCGACGCGATATCCCATCGACACTCTCCCGGGCGGACGGCGCGAGGCCGCGGCGCTATAACAACCCTTCGAGAGTGTCGAAGCAAGCAGCGGGCCGGGCTTCCGCTCGCTCTTGGCCGCCGCTCCGGATCAGCGTGGACGTGAGGCCTCACGCAAAGTCCATCCGCACTTTAGCGCCATTGCCGCCACTGGCCGCGCCGCTTATCCGTTGCCGCAGAGCGGGCGGTACCCGCCATCGCACCGAGGGAACGCCATGGCCGACGCCGCCGAGACCGACCGCCGCTGCATCGGCCGCTTCGACTATGTCGTCATCGGCGCGGGCTCGGCGGGCTGCGTCGTCGCCAACCGGCTGTCGCGCAACCGCAAGACGCGGGTGCTGGTGCTGGAGGCCGGAGGGCGCGACGACTGGATCTGGTTCCACATCCCGGTCGGCTATCTCTTCGCCATCGGCAATCCGCGCGCCGACTGGCTGTTCAAGACGGAAGCGCAGCCGGGCCTCGGCGGCCGGGCGCTGGCCTATCCGCGCGGCAAGGTCGTCGGCGGCTCCTCGGCGATCAACGCCATGGTCTATATGCGCGGCCAAGCCGCCGACTACGATGGCTGGCGCCAGCTCGGGCTGTCCGGCTGGGGCTGGGACGACGTTCTGCCCTATTTTCTGAAGCACGAGGACCATATCGGCCCGGGCGAGAGCGGGGTCCACCGCAGCGGCGGGGAATGGCGCGTCGAGCATCCGCGCGTGCGCTGGGCGATCCTCGACGCCATCCGGGAGGCCGCGGCCGAGGCGGGCATCGCCAAGATCGACGACTTCAACACCGGCGACAACGAGGGCTCCTCCTATTTCCAGGTCAACCAGCGGCGCGGGCGGCGGCTGAGCGCCTTCAACGCCTTCCTGCGGCCGGTGCTCGACGCCCGGGAGGACAATCTGCGGCTGGAGATCAAGGTGCTCGTCGAGCGCGTCGTGATCGAGGACGGCCAAGCGACGGCGGTCGAGTTCAGCCATGGCGGCGAGAAGCTGCGGGCCGAGGTCTCGGGCGAGGTCGTGCTCTCGGCCGGCGCGATCGGCTCGCCGGCGCTGCTCGAACGATCGGGTATCGGCGACGGGGCGCGGCTGCAGGGCCTGGGCATCGCGACGGTGGCGGACCTGCCCGGCGTCGGCGAGAACCTGCAGGACCATCTCCAGATCCGCCCCGTCTACAAGGTCGAGGGCGTGCGGACCCTCAACAGCGACTACGCCAAGATCTGGCGCCGGCCGCTGATGGCGCTGCAATATGCGGCGATGCGCAGCGGGCCGCTGACGATGGCGCCCTCGCAGGTCGGTGCCTTCGCGAAATCCTCGCCCGAGCACGCAACCGCCAATCTGCAGTATCATTTCCAGCCGCTCTCGCTGGATTCCTGGGGCTCGGGGCTGCATCCCTTCGATGCGTTCACCGCCAGCGTCTGCAATCTGCGCCCGACCAGCCGCGGCCATGTCCATATCGCGACGCCCCACGCCGAGGACGCGCCCGCGATCTCGCCGAACTATCTCGACACGCAGGCCGACCGGCAGGTCGCGATCGACGCGATGAAGCTGACGCGCCGCATCGTCGGGCAGGCGCCGCTGGCGCGGTTCCGGCCGCAGGAGCATCTGCCGGGGCCGGCGGCGACGAGCGACGAGGACCTGCTCGACGCCTCGGCCCGGCTGGGAACGACGATCTTCCATCCCGTCGGCACCGCGAAGATGGGCCGTTCGGACGATGCCCGCGCCGTGCTCGACGAGCGGCTGCGGGTGCGCGGCGTGGCGGGCCTGCGCGTCATCGACGCCTCCGTCATGCCCGCGATCACCTCCGGCAACACCGCCAACCCGACGATGATGATCGCCGAGAAGGGCGCCGCGATGATGCTGGAGGACGCGAAGGCGGGGTGATTTCCACTCCCCCCCTGGCCGCTGCCGTTCGCCTCATCCACGCCGGTCGTCCCGGGCGACCGCAGGGAGACCCGGGATGACCTGCGCTTGATGGGGACGCCTCAGAATTGCTGGGATCTGTCGGGATAGGATGATGAACCACGGCTGCGGCACGGCGTAACCGTTCAAGGACGATCGATGACGCAGCCGCCGACCCGGGACGAGACACGCGCCCCCTTCGCCCGCCTCCTCTTCGCCATCCTGCGCGCGGTACTGACCGTCGTCGTTGTGTTCGATGAGATCGCCCGGCCGCTCTACCGGCCGCTGGTCGAGTGGGTCGCATCGCTGCGCATCGTGGCACGGATGGAGGCCGTGATCGCGCGGCAGTCGCGGCTTTCGATCCTGGCGCTGCTGGCGGTGCCCTTCGCGATCGCCGAGCCGCTGAAGCTGCTCGG
Organism: Bosea sp. OAE506; assembly: GCF_040546595.1. NCBI lineage: Bacteria > Pseudomonadati > Pseudomonadota > Alphaproteobacteria > Hyphomicrobiales > Alloboseaceae > Allobosea > Allobosea sp. OAE506. The sequence goes on from NZ_JBEPOB010000001.1 coordinate 353,930, forward strand.
GCTGGTGATGATGGCCGATGGCCGGTTCCGGACCGGGCTCGTCGTCTTCGCCTTCGCCCATCTCGTCAGCTTCCTGCTGGTCGAGCGCATCTACCATGCCGGCCGGGAGAAACTGCTGACCTATGGCTGGCTGAACTGGCTGATGACGCTCCTGGACCGGCTGCGGCGCCGGGCGCTCGACTGGGTCCGCAGCAGCGCGGCTTACGGCTTTGCCATCCGGGCCCGTGACGCGGCGCG